>NZ_CAJMZF010000010.1:0-225859 GCF_905220245.1 Paraburkholderia sp. J63
TTCCACTTTCGCTTCCGCCACGAATTCCATGGCGTTGGGTCAGTCGGCAAACGTCGATGCACAGGCGGCGAATTCGATTGCGTTCGGCAAGGGGGCCAAGGTCACCAGTGCTGCGCCCGGCTCGGTTGCGCTGGGCGCTTCCTCGGTCGCGGATCGTGCGAACAGTGTTTCGGTGGGCTCGGCCAGCAATCAGCGCCAGGTCGTCTATGTGGCGGCCGGTACGGCCAGCACCGACGCGGTGAACGTCAGCCAGTTGACGAGCGCAGTATCGGCATTTGGCGGCAATGCGACGGTTGGTGCGGATGGCTCGATCGTGAATCCGAGCTATACCATCGACGGCAAGACCTACCACAACGTCGGCGATGCGATTGCTGCGCTGGGGGATGGCGGTGGCGGCGGCAACGATCCGTTGGCGGTGCACTACGACGATTCGTCGATGACTTCGGTGACGCTGGGCGGCGCGGATTCGACCACGCCGGTGGCGCTGCACAACGTGGCGAACGCGACGTTGAACAACGACGCCGTGAACCTGGCGCAGCTTGAAGCGATGGGTGCGACCGTCGATACGTCGGGCAACGTGACCAATGCGTTTGTTGCATACGACGACACGTCGAAGGGTTCGGTGACGCTGGGCGGCGTGGGTTCCACCATGCCAGTCAAGCTGGGTAACGTGGCGGATGGTGCGGTCAACGTATCGAGCACCGACGCAGTGAACGGCTCGCAGCTCTATGGCTTGGCTTCGAGCACGGCCAGCGCGCTCGGCGGCAAGACGACGGTCAACCCGGACGGCACGATCAGTCTGCCGAACTATAGTCTTTCGGGTTCGACCTACAGCACTGTTGAATCGGCGCTGGAGGCACTCGATGCGAAGGCGAGCACGGGATCCGTGGACGGCGTGAAGTACGACACGTCGGCGCATGATCAGGTGACGTTCGGTGGTACGAATGCCACCGTTCAGGTCAAGCTCACGAACGTGGCGAGCGGCACGGTGAGCGCCTCGAGCTCCGACGCGGTGAACGGCGCACAGCTGTACGCACTGGGCGCCACGACGGACACCTCGGGCAATATCACGAATGCGTTCGTGGCCTACGACGACACGTCGAAGACCAGGATCACGCTGGGTGCCGCGGGCGCGACCACGCCGGTGGCGCTGACCAACGTGGCCAATGGCGCGCTGAATGCCGCGAGCACGGACGCGGTGAACGGCCAGCAACTGTTCGCGACGAACCAGAGCATTTCGGATCTGTCGGGAGCGGTGACCAACATCGCAGGCGACGTCACGAACCTGTATGGCAAGGTGGCAGACGCGGTGCTGTACGACACGTCGGTACATGACTCGGTGACGTTCGGCGGTACGGGTGCTGCGCCGGTAGCCCTGCACAACGTCGCAAACGGTGTGGTGAGCCAGGCGAGCAACGACGCGGTGAACGGCTCGCAGCTCTATGGCCTCGCTTCGAGCACGGCCACCGCGCTGGGTGGCCAGACGACGGTCAACTCGAACGGTACGATCACTGCACCGACCTATGTCGTGGCGGGTAGTTCGTACTACGACGTTGGTTCGGCGATCGCTGCAGTCACGGCTTATGCAGGCGGCGGCTCGGTTGACGCGGTGATGTACGACACGTCGATGCACAACCAGATCACGCTCGGCGGCCAAAACTCCACCGTCGGTCCAGTCCTGCTCACGAACGTCGCGAGCGGCACGGTGAGTGCATCGAGCTCCGATGCGGTGAACGGCGCACAACTGTACGCACTGGGCGCCACGACGGACACCTCGGGCAATATCACGAACGCGTTCGTGGCCTACGACAACACGTCGAAGAGCTCGGTGACGTTCGGTGGCGTGGGCTCGACTTCGGGCGTGGTGCTGCACAACGTTGCTGCCGGCGCGCAGGATCTGGACGCCGTCAACGTCGCGCAGTTGAAGGCCGCAGGCCTGAACGTCGACACCTCGGGCAACGTGCTGAACGCCTTCGTGGCCTACGACGACACCTCGAAGTCGTCGATCACGCTGGGTGGTATCGGCTCGACCACGCCGGTTGCGCTGCATAACGTGGCGAACGGTGTGACCGCCAATGACGCTGTGAACGTCGCGCAGCTCCAGGCAATGGGCGCGAACGTCGACAGCTCGGGCAACGTGACGAATTCGTTCGTTGCGTACGACGACTCCACAAAGAGCTCCGTCACGTTCGGCGGTCTCGGCGCGACTGCGCCAGTCATGCTGCACAACGTCGGCGCCGGTGTCGTTTCGGCAAGCAGTACCGACGCGGTCAACGGCGCGCAGCTGTACAACGTCGCGTCGAGCACGGCCAGCTCGCTGGGCGGTGGTTCGACGGTCCAGGCCGACGGTTCGATCTCGGCGCCGAGCTACGCGATCGGCGGCAACACCTACAACAACGTGGGTGGTGCGTTGACGAACCTCGATGGCCGCGTGACGAACATCGAGAACACGGTGACCAACATCGCGGGCGCGGTGGCCAATGCGGTTCAGTATGACTCGTCGGCACACGACAAGATCACGCTGGGCGGCACGGACGCGTCGACGGCCGTTGCGTTGACCAACGTGGCGAATGGCGCGCTGAACGCATCGAGCACCGATGCGGTGAACGGCTCGCAGTTGTACGCGACGAACGTGGAAGTCTCGAACCTGAACCAGGCGATTCAGAACATCAACATCAACGGTTCTGAATACATGTCGACCAACTCGACGAGCGGCCCGGCTTCGGCCACGGGCACCAACTCGATCGCGGCGGGCGGCGGCGCTATTGCTTCGGGGGCGAACTCGACGGCTATCGGCGACAAGGCCTCGGCTACGGGCAACAACTCGGTTGCGCTGGGTGCGAACTCGGTGGCGGACGAGGACAACACCGTGTCCGTGGGCTCGCAGGGCAACGAGCGCCGTATCACCAACGTCGCGAACGGTATCAACCCGACCGATGCGGCGAACGTGGGTCAGCTCCAGAGCGGCTTGAATGCGCTCCAGGGCAATGTGAACTCCGTGGCGCGTAATGCCTACGGCGGCGTGGCAGCGGCAACTGCTCTGACGATGATCCCGGACGTCGATCAGAACAAGACCATCGCGGTGGGTGTCGGTACAGCCAACTTCCAGGGTTACCAGGCAGTGGCGCTGGGCGCATCGGCTCGCATCACCCAGAACCTCAAGGTGAAGCTGGGCGGTGGTTACGCCTCGGGTGGCGGTGCAACCTACGGCGGCGGTATGTCGTATCAGTGGTAAGCGCCTGATGGCAATCCAGGAGCGGCGTGGCCGCTTCTGGTGAGCCAGGGCTCAAGCCATTGTCCGGCCCGTAGTTCAAGCCGAAACTTCAGGCCAAACGCAAAGCGGACTCCTTCGGGAGTCCGCTTTTTTATTTGGGTGCGAGATTTGCAGCGCAGCCGGCTGCGCGGCGATTTCAGCCGTTCGCGTCCAGCCTGCGCCGCGCAATGATGTCCTTCGCGCTGGCGAGTTTCTCCGCGAGTTCCGGGCCGCGCTGCAACGCTACGCCTACCGCAAGAATGTCGCCTATCGCGAGATGCGAGGTGCGCGAAGTCATCGGCGAGAAAACGTCGGTGTCTTCGTCGACATTCGCGTGCAGCCCAACGCTCGCAAGACGCGCGAGCGGCGAGGTGCCGTGCGTAATGGCGATGACCTTCGCGCCGCGGTCGAGCGCCGTTTGTGCCGCGTCCACCACGTCGCGCGTGCGGCCCGTATTCGAGATGGCGACGACCACGTCGCCGGGTCCGAGCAGCGCCGCCGACATCAGGAACGTGTGCGGGTCCGAGTAGGCTACGCTCGGCATGCCGAGTCGGAAGAACTTGTGCTGCATGTCCTGCGCCGCGATGCCCGAGCCGCCCGCGCCATAGAACTCGATGCGCGACGCCTTTGCGAGCAGGTCGATGGCGGCGCCGAGCGCGTCCGTGGACAGATTGTTGCGCACCTGCACGAGTGCCCCGATCGTGCGATCGAGCACTTTTGCGGCGACGCCGGGCACCGGCTCGTCCGGGCGCACGTCGCGGTAGACGGCGGGCATTTCCGTGGGCAGATCGGCGGCCACGGCCTGCGCGAGGCGGATCTTGAACTCGCGAAAGCCCGAGAACCCGAGCGCGTGGCAGAAGCGCGCGATGGTCGGCTGGCTCACGCCGGCGCGCTGGGCGACCTCGGTCATCGAAAGGTCGAGCACCTCGCGCGGCGCTTCGACGATGTAATCGGCGAGCTTGCGCTCGGAGGGGCGCAATTGCTCGCGCATGGCCTTCACCTGGGACAGCAGCATCGGGAAACTCGCACTATGCTGAAAGATCCGTGGACTATAGCGGATCGATGGATATGTACAAAAACTACAAGATCGGCGATGAAGATGCAAGGCGGATTTGCTGAAGCAGAGGTGGATCCGGTAAATTCGGGTGTTTTCAGCGCTCGCATGATTCGATCTAAGGGCAAAACCGGGATTGCGAGCTTGTAGTTTTTCTACTAACATCGCCTCATCGCTGACCGGATCGCGCGATGCGTACCCGAGCGTCTCGCGAGATAAAAAGGAAGGAGATTCGATGGTTTCCCCGCATTCGCAGTTGATGAAGGTCACGCAGCGCGTGATCGAGCGCAGCAAGCCCACGCGCGAGGCCTATCTTGCGCGCATCGCGGCGGCGCAGGATCGTTTCCCGGCGCGCGGCGCGCTCTCGTGCGCGAATCTCGCCCACGGCTTCGCCGGTCTCGAGGGGCGCGACAAGATCGCCATCAAGGCGATCCGCGAACCCAACATCGGTATCGTCTCGGCCTATAACGAGATGCTTTCGGCGCACGCGCCCTACAAGGATTTCCCCGACATCATCAAGAAGGCTGCCCGCGAAGTCGGCGGCGTGGCGCAGTTCGCGGGCGGCGTGCCCGCGATGTGCGACGGCGTCACGCAAGGCAACGCCGGCATGGAACTGTCGCTGTTCTCGCGCGAAGTGATCGCGATGAGCACGGCCGTTGCGCTCACGCACAACATGTTCGACGCGGCGCTGTGCCTCGGCGTGTGCGACAAGATTGTGCCGGGGCTTTTGATCGGCGCGCTGCAATTCGGCCATTTGCCTACGATTTTCGTGCCCGCCGGTCCGATGACGAGCGGCATCTCGAACGACGACAAGGCCAAGGTGCGCCAGCAGTTCGCGACCGGCCAGTGCGGCCGCGAGGAGTTGCTCGAATCCGAGGCCGCGGCTTACCACGGCCACGGCACCTGCACGTTCTACGGTACGGCCAACAGCAATCAGATGCTGATGGAGATCATGGGCCTGCATCTGCCGGGCTCGGCGTTCATCCATCCGCATACGCCGTTGCGCGACGAGCTCACCGCCGCGGCCGCGCGCCGCGTGATCGAGCTCACCGCCGAGCGCGGCAGCTACACGCCGATCGGCCATGTGGTCGACGAGAAGGCGGTGATCAACGGCATCGTCGCGCTGATGGCGACGGGCGGCTCGACCAACCACACGCTGCACCTCGTGGCGATGGCGCGCGCGGCCGGCATCCTCATCGACTGGAACGATTTCGACGAGCTCTCGGCCGCGGTGCCGCTGCTCGCGCGCGTCTATCCGAACGGCAAGGCCGACGTGAATCATTTCCATGCGGCGGGCGGCATCGCCTTCCTCGTGCGCGAGCTGCTCGACGGCGGGCTGCTCCACGAAGACGTGAAGACGGTGGCGGGCGAGGGCCTGCGCCACTACACCGAAGAGCCGAAGCTGCTCGACGGCAAGCTCACGTGGGTGCCGGCGGTCGAGAAGAGCGCCGACACGGCCGTGCTGCGCCCGCTTCCCGAGCCGTTCCAGCCCGACGGCGGCCTGCGACTGATGCAAGGCCGCCTGGGGCGCGGCGTCATCAAGGTTTCCGCTGTGGCGCCCGAACGTCGTCAGGTGCGTGCGCCGGCGGTCGTGTTCGATTCGCAGGAAGCCGTGCAGGAGGCGTTCGACCGCGGCGAGCTCGAGCGCGATTTCGTGGCCGTCGTGCGCTTCCAGGGCGCGCGCGCCAACGGCATGCCGGAGCTGCACCGCCTCACGCCGCTGCTCGGCGTGCTTCAGGACAAAGGCTTTCATGTGGCGCTCGTGACCGATGGGCGCATGTCGGGCGCATCGGGCAAGGTGCCGGCCGTGATCCACGTCTCGCCGGAAACGCTGCTGCACGGGCCGATCGGCAAGGTGCGCGATGGCGACATCATCGTGATCGATGCGGTCGCGGGCGTGCTCGATGTCGACGTGGACGAGGCGGAATGGAACGCGCGTCCGGTTGCGCAGCCCGCGCATCAGGAAAGCAATGAAGTGGGCTTCGGCCGCGAACTGTTCGGCGTATTCCGTGCGGCGGCCGCGCCTGCGGAGCTGGGCGCATCGGTGTTCGGTCCGCTCGTCGGCGAAGTGCCGGCCGCGGCGCACGCGAGCACGCCTGCCGCCGCGCCTGCCGCCGCGCCTGCGGCCGCCTCGCAAGCGACGCACTGAGCGGCCAGATAATCGACCGAACCAAGCGACCAAACCAAGCGACAAACTGAATTCATCATCAAGGAGCCTGATCATGGCAACAAGCACGGTGGCCGACATTGTCCGCCTCGGCCCGGTGATTCCGGTGCTGGCATTCGATACGCCCGAGCAGGGCGAACACGTTTCGCGCGCGCTGCACGCGGGCGGCGTGAAGGTGCTGGAGATCACGCTGCGCACCGCAGCCGGTCTCGAGGCGATCGAGCGCGCCGCGCAGATCGCGCCCGATATCGTCGTCGGCGTGGGCACGATCACGAAGCCCGAGCACTGTGCGCTCGCGAAGAAGGCCGGCGCGCAGTTCGGCGTCTCGCCGGGCCTCACGCGCGAAATTCATCAGGCGTCGCTCGACGCTGGGCTGCCGCTGCTGCCCGGTGTCATGACGCCGACCGACATCATCGTGGCCATGGAACTCGGCTACGAGATCGTCAAATTCTTCCCGGCCGTGCCCGCGGGCGGCCTGAACATGCTGCAGGCGTTTCACGGCCCGTTTCCGACGCTGAAGTTCTGCCCCACGGGCGGCATCACGGCCGAATCCGCGATCAACTTCCTCGCGCTGCCCAATGTGGTCTGCGTGGGCGGTTCATGGCTCACGCCGAAGGCGGCGCTCGCCGCCCAGGACTGGACCGAAGTGACGCGGCTCGCGCGTGCCGCGAGCGAGCTGTCGCGCCCGGTCCGCTGAGATCGCTTGCGGCGGGTGGGATTCGCGGCGTTCGCGCCCTGAATGCCGCACGCCGCATTTGCGAGCTCAATGCGCTTGGGAAGCCGCAATAAAGGCAACTAACTGACAACCGTTTGACGAAGACTGGCGCGTCGCGACGAACCGGCCGGCACGCCTTTGCCGCTCCTGAGCCCCGACGCATCCACGAGCCGCGCAGGCCGCGCCCTTTGGGGCGCAAGGCCTGCGCGGCTCGCTCGTCTTCCGCCCGGTTTTCAGGCACACGGCGCCGAAAGTCGCTATAACCTCTACAATGCCGGCCCGGCGACGGCCGACCCTTCCGACCGCACCGCTCGCGACGTTCCCGCGCAGTGGCGGCGGCGCAAGGACAATGAACAACTCACTGGAGAAGAGCCTCATGGGAGTGGCCCACGGCAGCATGCTGCTGATCTATGCGCTCGTCGCAATCGCCGCGCTGATCTTCATGATTACGCGCTGGAAGGTCTATCCGTTCCTCGTCCTGATCATCGTTTCGCTGCTGCTCGGCCTCGCTGCCGGCATGCCGATGGATCAGATCGTCAAATCGTTCGAAACCGGCAACGGCAACACGCTCGGCCACATCGCCATCGTGGTGGGTCTCGGCACCATGCTCGGCAAGATGATGGCGGAATCGGGCGGCGCCGAGCGCGTCGCCACGACGCTCATACGCTGGTTCGGCGAGAAGAACATCCACTGGGCGATGATGTTCGTCGCCATCATCGTGGGCTTGCCGGTGTTCTTCGAAGTCGGCTTTGTGCTGCTGATTCCGATCGCGTTCAACGTCGCCAAGCGCACCGGCAAGTCGCTGCTGCTCGTCGGCTTGCCGATGGTGGCGGGGCTTTCGGTCGTGCACGGGCTGATCCCGCCGCACCCGGCCGCGTTGCTCGCCGTGCAGGCCTATCACGCCGACATCGGCAGGACCATCGCTTACGGCCTGATCGTCGGGATTCCGACCGCGATCGTCGCCGGTCCGCTCTTCGCGCTGCTCATCCACCGCACGGTCAAGCTGCCCGAGAACAACCCGCTCGCGGCGCAGTTCATCGGCGACATGAAGATCAAGTCCGATAGTGAGCTGCCGAGCTTCGGCATCACGCTCTTCACGATCCTGCTGCCGGTGATCCTGATGCTGATCGGCAGCTGGGCCGACCTCGTGTTCGCGCCCAAGACCTTGCCGAACAATCTGCTGCACTTCGTCGGCACTTCCGACGTCGCGCTGCTGATCGCCGTGCTGGTCAGCTTCTGGACCTTCGGTGCGCAACGCGGCTTCAATCGCGCGCAGATCCAGAAGTTCTGCGGCGACTGTCTCGCGCCGATCGCGGGCATTACGCTCATCGTGGGCGCGGGCGGCGGCTTTGGCCGCGTGCTGATGGATAGCGGCATTTCGAAGGAGATCGTCGGGGTGGCGCAGTCGGCGCATCTTTCGCCGCTGCTGTTCGGCTGGTTCGTCGCGGCGCTGATTCGTCTTGCGACCGGTTCGGCCACCGTCGCCATGACGACGGCCTGCGGGATCGTCGCGCCGGTCGCCGCCGCGGGCGGCGCGGCCGTGCGGCCCGAACTGCTCGTGCTCGCGACGGGCTCGGGCTCGCTGATCTTTTCGCACGTCAACGACGGCGGCTTCTGGCTGATCAAGGAATACTTCGGCATGACCGTCGGCCAGACCTTCAAGACCTGGTCGCTCTGCGAGACCATTATTTCGCTGATGGGGCTCGGGCTGACGTTCGCGCTCGCGGCCGTGCTGTAACACTGGAGCGGTAAATGATCCTGATTGCAATGGGTGTGTCAGGGGCGGGCAAGACGCGCATTGGCGAGTTGCTTGCCGAGCGCCTGCAGTGCAGCTTCACGGACGGCGACGCGTTTCATAGCGAAGCCAACAAGAAGAAGATGCACGACGGCATCCCGCTCACCGACGACGACCGCTGGCCGTGGCTGCGCACGATTCGCGCGGCCATCGAGGAAAAGCAGCGCGCGCACGAGACGGCTGTGTTCACGTGCTCGTCGCTCAGGCGCTCGTATCGCGCGATCCTGCGCGGCAGCGATCGCGACGTGTTGTTCGTGTACCTGAAGGGCACTTTCGAGCTGCTGCACGAGCGTCTCGCGTCGCGCACGGGCCACTTCTTCGATCCGTCGCTGCTGCAAAGCCAGCTCGATACGCTCGAGGCACCGGGCGCCGACGAGGCGATCGAAGTGAGCATCGAACTCACGCCCGAGCAGATCGTCGACGAAGTGATGAGGCAACTGCAAACGCGCGACGCAGGCTGATCGCCGGGCGCGCAACCCGGCGCGGATGTGAAAAAGGCGCTTCGTTCGCGGTGAACGAAGCGCCTTTTTATTGGCTACGCACTGGCCACGCGCGCCGCCACGGCAAAAGCCGTATCGGCGCAACGCAACGCGCTTACGAAATGCGCTTGGCCAGTTCCGCCGCCTTGCCGACGTACGAAGCGGGCGTCATCTCGAGCAGACGCTTTTTCGCGTCTTCGGGAATCGCGAGGCCACCGACGAACGTCTGCAGCGCTTCGCGCGTGATGCCCTTGCCGCGCGTGAGCTCCTTCAACTGCTCGTACGGGTTCTCGATGCCATAACGGCGCATGACCGTTTGCACCGGCTCGGCGAGCACTTCCCACGTGGCGTCGAGGTCGTCGTTCAGGCGCTGCGGGTTCACTTCGAGCTTGTCGAGGCCGCGGATCAGCGCGTCCCAGGCGAGCAGCGAATAGCCGAACGCGACGCCGATGTTGCGCAGGACCGTCGAGTCGGTCAGATCGCGCTGCCAGCGCGAGACCGGGAGCTTGTCGGCGAGATGGCGCAGCGTGGCGTTCGCGAGGCCGAGGTTGCCTTCCGAGTTCTCGAAGTCGATCGGATTGACCTTGTGCGGCATCGTCGACGAGCCGATTTCGCCGGCCTTCGTCTTCTGCTTGAAGTAGCCGAGCGAGATGTAGCCCCAGACGTCGCGGTCGAGGTCGAGCAGGATCGTGTTGGCGCGCGCGACGGCGTCGAACAGTTCGGCCATGTAGTCGTGCGGCTCGATCTGGATCGTGTACGGGTTGAACACGAGCTTGAGACGCTGTTCGACGACTTCCTTCGAGAACGCTTCCCAGTCGAATTCAGGATACGCCGAGAGATGCGCGTTGAAGTTGCCGACCGCGCCGTTCATCTTGCCGAGCAGTTCGACCTTCTCGATGCGCTGGATCGCGCGCGCGAGACGCGCCGCGACGTTGGCGATTTCCTTGCCGAGCGTGGTCGGGCTCGCGGGCTGGCCGTGCGTGCGCGAGAGCATCGGCTGGTCGGCGTGCGCGTGCGCGAGCTTCACGAGGCGCTCGTACACCGAGCGCAGCGCCGGCAGGATCACGTGCTCGCGCGCGCCCGCGAGCATCAGGCCGTGCGAGGTGTTGTTGATGTCTTCCGAGGTGCAGGCGAAGTGGATGAATTCGCTTGCGCGCTCGAGTTCCGGCTGGCCCTTCACCGATTCCTTGAGCCAGTATTCGACGGCCTTCACGTCGTGGTTCGTCACGCGCTCGATGTCCTTGATGCGCGCGGCGTCGTGCGCCGTGAAGTTCTCGGCGAGCTTGAGCAGGAACTGCTCGGAGGCTTCCGGGAAGCGCGGCACTTCCGCGAAGCCGGCTTGCGAGAGCGCGATCAGCCAGTGGATTTCGACGGTCACGCGATTGCGCATGAAGGCGGCTTCCGAGAGCCAGTCGCGCAGGGCTTCGGTTTTCGAGGCGTAGCGGCCGTCGAGCGGAGAGAGCGCGTTGAGCGCGAAGAGGGTATCGGGACGAGTGTCGGACATGATGGGGACGTAACGGGCGACGTTACGATCAGAAAGGAACCGGGGGGAACCGCGTATTTTATCACCAGCCTGACAGGGGCCGGGCGGGAAAGCCGCGTGCACGGGCCATCGGCGCTCGCCGGGCCGCGGTCGCTGTGCGGTAAGCGATGGCTTGCATTCGCGCGCTTTCGAACTCGTCCGACGGACTTTCGATATGAGACGGAGATATCGTAGCGAGTCGGCGGCGTCCGCCGCGTTGCGCTTTCCCCGATCAGCATGAACCACGAATCCGTTTTCGCTTCGCCCGGCGCGCCGGGCAATGAGACCGCCGCGCTCCTCGAATCCGGTCTCGCGCATCACCGCGCGGGAAGGCTCGACGACGCGCAGGCGTTCTATCGGCGCATTCTCGAACTGCAGCCCGAGCATCCTACTGCGCTGCATTACTCCGGCGTTCTCGCGCTCAATCGTGGCGACTGCGCGCACGCGGCGCAACTGATGGACAGCGCGCTGGCGCAGGCGCCCAACGACGCCGAATTGCTGGGCAACCGCGGCGTCGTGGCTGCGCGGCTCGGCGACCATGCCGCCGCCGCCGCGCTGCAGCGCAGGGCGCTCGAGATCGTCCCCGACTTCGCGAACGCACACAACAATCTCGGCAACGCGCTGATGGAACTCGGCGATTTCGCGTGCGCGGAGCAGCACTACCGGCGCGCACGCGCGCTCGATCCGCGCTCGGCGCATTTCGCGTTCAATCTGGGCCGCGCGCTCGAAAAGGCCGGCCGCGCGCCCGAGGCGATCGCGCAGTATCAGGATGCGCGCGCCCTCGCGCCGGACGATACGCAAACGCTCATGCATCTCGGCAAGCTCCTGTGCGCGGCCCGAGAGCACGCGCAGGCCGCGGCCTGCTTCGAGCGCATCGTCGTGCATGAGCCGGAGAATCCCAAAGCGCACTTCGAGCTGGGCTACGTCTACGACGCCATGCACCGCTACGAGGAAGCGATTCCTCACTATCAGCGCGCCATGGCGCTCAAGCCCGACGCGGCGGGCGCCGTGAACAATCTCGCGTTCGCCCTTACGGCGCTCGCGCGCTACGACGAAGCGGAAACGCACTATCGCCGCGCGCTCGAACTGAGCCCCGGCTTGCCGGAATCGTTGTTCCAGCTTGGCATGCTGCTACTGCGGCGCGGCGAATATGACGAGGGCTGGCCGCTCTTCGAGAACCGCAAGACCACGACGATCGGCAAGCCCAACTACCGCAAATTGCCGTGCGCCGAATGGCAGGGCGAGCCGCTTGCGGGCAAGCGCTTTCTGATTGCGCGCGAGCAGGGCGTGGGCGACC
Organism: Paraburkholderia sp. J63; assembly: GCF_905220245.1. NCBI lineage: Bacteria > Pseudomonadati > Pseudomonadota > Betaproteobacteria > Burkholderiales > Burkholderiaceae > Paraburkholderia > Paraburkholderia sp. J63. The sequence goes on from NZ_CAJMZF010000010.1 coordinate 12,283, forward strand.
AGATCCAGTTCGTGCGCTATGCGGGGCTGCTTGCGGCGATGGGCGCGCAGGTCGACGCGTGGGTCGCGCCGGAACTGGCCGCGCTCGCCGCGACGGTGCCGGGCGTCGCGCGCGTGCTCGACGCTGCGCCCAGCGACGAGACCCTTTCTGCGCACTACGATTACTGGTGCGACGTGATGAGCCTGCCGCTGAAGTTTCCCGGCCAGCCGCTCCATGCACCCATTCGCTACATGCACGCCGACGCCTCGCGGGCCGCCGCCTGGCGCTCGCGCGTGGACGCCCTGGCGGGGCGTGCACAACGGCGCATCGGGCTCGTCTGGGCCGGCAATCCCGGCCATCACTTCGATGCGTTCCGCTCGGTGCCGCTCAAGACCCTGTTGCCGCTCGCCGCGCTCGAGGGCAATGCGTGGTTCGCGATCCAGAAGGGGCCGGGCGCCGCGCAACTCTCCGACGTGACCGGCCGCTGGCCCCTGCACGCGCTCGGCGACGATCTCCACGATTTCGCGAGCACCGCCGCGCTCATCGAGAGCCTCGATCTCGTGATTACCGTCGATACTTCGGTCGCGCATCTCGCGGGCGCGCTCGGCAAGCCCGTGTGGGTGCTGCTCGCGGCGCAACCCGACTGGCGCTGGGGCATGGGGCGCGCCGATTCGGCCTGGTACCCGTCGGCGCACGTGTTCAGGCAATCCGCGCTCGGCGACTGGAGCAATGTGGTGAGCGAACTGGAGGCCGCGCTGGCGACCGAACGGGCCTAGAATGCGGACTTCTCATCCGCACTCTGTCTCCGCATGGAACTCAAATGGCTCGAAGACTTCGTTTCGCTAGCGGAAACGCATAGTTTCAGCCGCTCCGCCGAGCTGCGGCACGTGACGCAGCCGGCGTTCTCACGCCGCATTCAGGCGCTCGAAGCGTGGCTCGGCACCGAACTGATCGATCGTTCGGTCTATCCCACGCGGCTGACCTCGGCGGGCCAGGTGTTTTACGAGCAGGCGCTCGCGATGCTTTCGCAGTTCCACGAGGCCCGCACGCTGTTGCGCGGCCACACGGCCACGCCCGCCGCGACGATCGAATTCGCGGTGCCGCACACGCTCTCGCTCACGTATTTCCCGCGCTGGCTCCAGCGCATCGAGGCGAAGCTCGGCCGCATTCACACGCGCTTGCGCGCGCTGAACGTGCACGACGCGGTGCTCTCGCTCGTAGAGGGCGGCTGCGATCTCGTGATGGGCTATCACCATCCGAGCCACCCGGTGACGCTCGATCCCGCGCGCTACGACACGCTCACGCTCGGCATCGAGCCGATCAGCCCGTACTCGGCGCCGCAGCGCGCGGGCCGCGCGCGCTATACGCTGCCCGGCACGGCCGAGGCGCCCACGCCGTATCTCTCCTATACGCCCAACGCCTATCTGGGCCGCATGACCGAGGTGATCGTCGCCAATGCGCCGACGCGGCTGTACCTCGACCGCGTCTACGAGACCGACATGGCCGAGGGCCTCAAGGCGATGGCGCTCGCGGGGCACGGCATCGCGTTCCTGCCGCATAGCGCGGTGGAGGACGCCGTCGCGCAAGGCCAGTTGCTCCGGCTCGACCGCGGCACGCGCGGCGTGCCCGAAGGGCAGTTCACGCTCGACATGGAGATTCGCCTCTACCGCGACAAGCTCGCCTCGCAGGGCGACGACGCACGCGAGACGCTCGTGCGCGCGCTGTGGGACGTCGTGAGCGACGAGGTCGCGCGCGGTTAGCACACGCGCGGACCGGCGCCCATCCATAGCGTTGCCCGCGACACATTCTTTCGATTTCGGGATCGTTATGCAAGAAAAGCATAACGGGATGACCAAACGGCATTGGATTTCGCGAGGGCGTTTTCTGACAATGGCACCACTTCATCGATCGCTGGAGCGTTCATGTCTTCCCAATCGCAGTCTGTAGTGTCTTCGGTTCCGTCTTATCTTCACGCGGACGATCTCGGTCCGTGGGGCAACTATCTTCGTCAGGTCGACCGCGTGGCGCCGTATCTCGGCTCGCTCTCGCGCTGGCTCGAAACGCTCAAGCGTCCCAAGCGCATCCTGATCGTCGATTGCCCGATCGAACTCGATAACGGCACCGTTGCGCACTTCGAAGGCTATCGCGTGCAGCACAACGTTTCGCGCGGTCCCGGCAAGGGCGGCGTGCGTTACCACCAGGACGTTACGCTCTCCGAAGTAATGGCGCTGTCCGCGTGGATGTCGGTGAAGAACGCAGCAGTGAACGTGCCGTACGGCGGTGCGAAGGGCGGCATCCGCGTCGACCCGCGCACGCTTTCGCGTGGCGAGCTCGAGCGCGTGACGCGCCGCTACACCAGCGAAATCGGCATCATCATCGGACCGAACACCGACATTCCCGCGCCGGACGTGAACACGAACGAGCAGATCATGGCGTGGATGATGGACACGTACTCGATGAACCAGGGCCAGACGGCCACGGGCGTCGTGACGGGCAAGCCCATCTCGCTCGGCGGCTCGCTCGGCCGTCGCGAGGCCACGGGCCGCGGCGTGTTCGTCGTGGGCTGCGAAGCGGCGCGCCGCAAGGGCCTGTCGATCGAAGGCGCACGCATCGCCGTGCAGGGCTTCGGTAACGTGGGTGGCATCGCCGCGCGTCTGTTCCAGGAAGCGGGCGCGAAGATCGTGGCGGTGCAGGATCACACCGGCTCGCTCTACAAGTCGACCGGCATGGACGCGTCCGCACTGCTCGAGCACGTGGGCAAGACCGGCGGCGTGGCGGGCTTCGCCGGCGCCGACATGCTCAGCAACGAAGAATTCTGGACCATCGAAACCGATATCCTGATTCCGGCCGCACTGGAAAACCAGATCACCGAGCACAACGCGGGCAAGATCCGCACGAAGATCATCGTGGAAGGCGCGAACGGCCCGACCACGACGGCCGCCGATGACATCCTGCACGACAAGGGCGTTCTCATCATTCCGGACGTGGTGGCGAACGCGGGTGGCGTGACCGTTTCGTACTTCGAATGGGTGCAGGACTTCTCGAGCTTCTTCTGGACCGAGGGCGAGATCAACGAGCGTCTCGAGCGCGTGATGCGCGAAGCGTTCACGGCGGTCTGGCAAGTCGCGAGCGAGCAGGGCGTCTCGATGCGTACCGCTGCGTTTATCGTTGCGTGCAAGCGCATTCTGATGGCGCGCGAAATGCGCGGTCTGTACCCCTGATCGAAGCGCGAGCGCGACGAGCCAGGCATCCGGCAGCGGTAAAAGTTACGCGCTTTAGATCGCTGCTGAAAGAAGGCGGGCGGCCCCCAAAAGGGGCCGCCCGCTTTTTGCATTGGGAGGCGCGTAAGCGCGCGCGCCGACGCACGCATTCAGAGACTTGTAAGCACGCGCTAAAACCGTGCCGGAAACGTGCGAACCGGCATGCTTAAAGGGTTTTACGCCGCCTCGCGCGACGCGTCGTGCGCACAAACAACGCCAGGGTCCACCTTGATTCTTTCAATAAAATTACTTTGCTACACTGGCGGCGATTCTTGCCAAGGAGATCAAGGATGAAAATCAAAAAGGCCGCGCTCGTTCTCGCCACCCTCGGTTTCGTTGCTGCGAGTGCGCACGCGCAGGACGCGGGGACGCTCAAGAAAATCAAGGACACGGGCGTGATCGCGCTCGGTCACCGCGAATCGTCGATTCCGTTTTCGTACTACGACGACAAGCAGAACGTGGTCGGCTACTCGCAAGACTTCGCGATGAAGATCGTCGAGGCGGTGAAGCAGAAGCTCAACATGCCGAACCTCAAGGTCAAGATGGTGCCCATCACCTCGCAGAACCGCATTCCGCTCGTGCAGAACGGCACGATCGACATCGAGTGCGGCTCCACGACCAACAATGCCGAGCGTCAGCAGCAGGCCGCCTTCACGGACACGATCTTCGTGATCGGCACGCGCCTCATGACGAAGAAGGATTCGGGCATCAAGGACTTTGCCGACTTGAAGGGCAAGACCGTCGTGACGACGGCGGGCACGACGTCCGAGCGCCTCTTGCGCAAGATGAACCAGGACAAGAGCATGGGCATGAACATCATCAGCGCGAAGGACCATGGCGAGTCGTTCATGACGCTCTCCACGGGCCGCGCGGTGGCGTTCATGATGGACGACGCGCTGCTCGCGGGCGAGCGCGCGAAGTCGAACAATCCGGGCGATTTCGTGATCGTCGGCACGCCGCAATCGCGTGAGGCCTACGGCTGCATGCTGCGCAAGAACGACCCCGAGTTCAAGAAGGTCGCCGACGAGGCCATCGCGAAGGTCGAGACCTCGGGGGAAGCCGACAAGATCTACAAGAAGTGGTTCGAGTCGCCGATTCCGCCGAAGGGCCTCAACCTGAACTTCCCGGAAAGCGAAGACATGAAGGCGCTCTTCAAGAGCCCGAACGACAAGGCGATCGACTGATCGGGGCGAGAAGCCTGATCGGCGTGTAAAACGGAACGGAAGAAGCCGCGCTTCTTCCGTTCTTTTTGTTGGAGGCTCTTCATGTCCTACCACTGGAACTGGGGCATTTTGCTCAGCCCGGTCTCGACGGGCGAACCCACCACCTATCTCGGCTGGCTCATTTCGGGCCTCTGGGTGACGGTCTCGGTGTCGCTTTGCGCATGGGTGATCGCGCTCATCGTCGGCTCGTTCTTCGGCGTGCTGCGCACGCTGCCGAACAAGTACGCCGCCGGCGCGGGCACGGTCTATGTCGCGATCTTTCGCAACATCCCGCTCATCGCGCAGTTCTTCATCTGGTACTTCGTGCTGCCGGAAATCGTGCCGCCAATGCTTGGCAACGCGTTCAAGCAACTGCCGCCCGGCGTGCAGTTCTTCTCGGCGTCGGTGATCTGTCTCGGGCTCTTCACGGCCGCGCGCGTGTGCGAGCAGGTGCGCTCGGGCATCAACGCGCTGCCGCGCGGTCAGCGCGCCGCCGGTCTCGCGATGGGCTTCACGCAATGGCAGACCTATCGTTACGTACTGCTGCCGGTCGCTTATCGCATCATCGTGCCGCCGCTCACCTCCGAGTTCCTCAACATCTTCAAGAACTCGGCGGTCGCATCGACGATCGGCCTGCTCGATCTGTCCGCGCAGGCGCGCCAGCTCGTCGACTACACGGCGCAAAGCTATGAGTCGTTCATCTCGGTCACGCTCGCCTATGTGCTGATCAACCTGATCGTCATGACGCTGATGCGCTGGGTCGAAGCGAAATCCCGGCTGCCGGGCTATATCGGAGGCAAGTGATGCATCATTTCGACTGGAGCGGCATTCCGGGCGCGCTGCCGACCTTGTGGACGGGCGCCATCGTCACGTTCAAGATCACGCTCTGTGCGATCGTCGTGGGCATTCTGTGGGGCACGCTGCTCGCGCTCATGCGCCTGTCGGGTGTGAAGCCACTCGCCTGGTTCGCGCAGGGCTACGTCACGGTGTTCCGCTCGATCCCGCTGGTGATGGTCCTGCTGTGGTTCTTCCTGATCGTCCCGCAACTGCTGCAGAGCCTGCTGGGTCTCTCGCCCGACATCGACATCCGCCTTGCTTCGGCGATGATCGCGTTCTCGCTGTTCGAGGCCGCGTATTATTCGGAGATCATTCGCGCGGGCATTCAGGCGGTGCCGCGCGGGCAGGTCAATGCGTCGTTCGCGCTCGGCATGCGCTACGGCCAGGCGATGCACTACGTGGTGCTGCCGCAGGCGTTTCGCGCGATGGTGCCGCTCTTGCTCACGCAGGCCATCGTGCTCTTTCAGGACACCTCGCTCGTCTACGTGATCAGCCTCGCCGACTTCTTCCGCACGGCCACCAATATTGGCGATCGTGACGGGACGATGGTCGAGATGGTACTGTTCGCGGGCGCATGCTATTTCGTGGTCTGCGTGATCGCGTCGAGCCTTGTGAAAGGTCTTCAGAAAAAGGTCGCAAGATGATTTCAATCAAGAACGTTTCGAAGTGGTACGGCCAGTTCCAGGTGCTGACCGACTGCACGACGGAAGTGAAGAAGGGCGAGGTGGTGGTGGTGTGCGGGCCGTCGGGCTCGGGCAAGTCCACGCTCATCAAGACCGTCAACGGGCTCGAGCCGTTCCAGCAGGGCGAGATCCTCGTGAACGGCCAGTCGGTGGGCGACAAGCGCACCAATCTCTCGAAGCTGCGCGCGAAAGTGGGCATGGTGTTCCAGCACTTCGAGCTGTTCCCGCATCTGTCGATCACCGAGAATCTCACGCTCGCGCAGATCAAGGTGCTCGGCCGCGGCAAGGACGAAGCCACGCAGAAGGGCCTCAAGCTGCTCGATCGCGTGGGCCTGCGCGCGCACGCCGATAAATTCCCCGGCCAGCTCTCGGGCGGTCAGCAGCAGCGCGTGGCGATCGCGCGCGCGCTTTCGATGGACCCCATCGCGATGCTGTTCGACGAGCCCACCTCCGCGCTCGACCCCGAGATGATCAACGAGGTGCTCGACGTGATGGTGGAGCTCGCGCAGGAAGGCATGACCATGATGTGCGTGACGCACGAAATGGGCTTTGCGAAGAAGGTCGCGCACCGCGTGATCTTCATGGACAAGGGCTTCATCGTCGAGGACGACCAGAAGGAAGCGTTCTTTGCGAGCCCGAAGTCGGATCGCGCGAAGGACTTTCTCGCGAAGATCCTGCACTGAGCGTCTCGTTTGCGTCTCGCTTCGTGCGAGGCGCCGGCATGAAAAAAAACCGCGCGGGCCTTCGGGCCTCTCGCGGTTTTTTCGTTTGAGCGGTGAGGGGACTTCGCGCGCGTCAGCGCCGCGTCATTCGCCCCAGGTCTGCAAGGCGGCGGCGGCCTGCTCGTCCACCTCGCCCGGCTGGGCCACGCGCGATGCGCTCGCCGACGCATCGGTCGATGGATTCCTGAGCTTGTCGAGCACCTTTTGCGGCACCGGCACGCTCGTGCGCGCAACGACGTCGCCGTGCTGGAACATCAGCAGATCGCCGGGCGCGAAGCGCGTCCAGACTTCGTTGTCGGTGAGCGGCGCGGTGGCGATCACGGAAACGCGATCTTCGGGCGTGGTGTATTTCGCGAAATCGATCGAGACGTCGGCATCGACCAGATGCGCCGTGGAAAACGGCCAACTGCGCACGAGGTAGTAGAGATGCGTCGAGCAATGCGCGAACAGCGCCTGGCCGTTCGACAGCAGGAAGTTGAACACGCCGAACTGCGTGATCTCGCGCGTGAGCGATTCCAGTGTCGCGAACAGTTCGTCGAGCGGTGGCTGGCATCCGGGAAACGCCTTGCGCAGACCTTCCAGCAGCGTGCAGAACGCGCGCTCGCTATCGGTCGTGCCGACCGGCTGGTAGACGCCCGACATGACCGGATTGAAGTCCTGCAGATCGCCGTTGTGCGCGAAGATCCAGTGGCGGCCCCAAAGCTCGCGCTGGAACGGGTGCGAGTTCTCTAGCGACGTGTGGCCCTGGGTGGCCTTGCGGATATGCGCGATGGTGTTGCGCGACTTGATCGGGTAGCGCTTGACCATCTCGGCGATGGGCGAGCGCGCCGAGGCCTCGTGGTCGATGAAGAGGCGGCAGGCCTTGTCCTCGAAGAATGCGATGCCCCAGCCGTCGGCGTGGTGGTCGGTGGCGCCGCCGCGCGCCGCGAATCCTGTGAAGGAGAACGTGACGTCCGTGGGCGCGGCGCAGTTCATTCCGAGAAGTTGGCACATGGTGCTTATAGTACGTAACGCAGATGCCGGGTGCGGCGGGTGCTGCCTGAGCCGGTACAATGATGATTTTCCAAGCATATCACCGGGCTGCGGCGCGCCAATACGAATTTTGTCGGATGCATTCCCGGCGGGTGCGAAAGCGTGCCAGCGGGACATTCGCGCTTGAGATTGCCGTGCGGACTGTCGTGCGCGCGCGACGCGTCGTGGTTTTGCAGTCCGTGCCTGGGTGTCCGCGCATGCCCGTACTTTAAAGCCCGCTCCGCAGCCTAATTTCGCCGTCCGATCATCAGCCGCGCATCGCGCCTCATACCAGCCAGCCATGAACGCTTCCACTCCCACGACTCTCACGCTCGCCCGTCCCGATGACTGGCACCTGCATGTGCGCGACGGCGCGATGCTCGCGGCGGTGCTGCCGCATACGGCACGCCAGTTCGGCCGCGCGATCATCATGCCGAACCTGAAGCCGCCGGTCACGACGACCGGGCAGGCCGCGGCCTACCGCGAGCGCATTCTCGCGGCGCTGCCCGCCGGCGCGAAGTTCGAGCCGCTGATGACGCTCTATCTCACCGACAACACGCCGCCCGAGGAAATCCGCCGCGCGAAGGCGAGCGGCTTCGTCCATGGCGTGAAGCTTTATCCGGCGGGCGCGACCACCAACTCGGACGCGGGCGTGACCGACATCCGCAAGTGCGCGAAGACGCTCGAAGCGATGCAGGAAACGGGCATGCCGCTGCTCGTGCACGGCGAAGTGACGAACGCCGACATCGACCTGTTCGATCGCGAGAAGGTCTTCATCGACCGCGTGATGACGCCGCTGCGCCGCGATTTCCCGGCGCTGAAGGTGGTGTTCGAGCACATCACGACGAAGGACGCCGTCGAATACATTCGCGCCGATCACGCGGCTCCTGGCCTGCTGGGCGCGACGATCACGGCGCATCACCTGCTGTACAACCGCAACGCAATCTTTCAGGGCGGTATCCGTCCGCACTACTACTGCCTGCCGGTGCTCAAGCGCGAGACGCATCGCGTGGCGCTCGTCGAGGCGGCGACCTCGGGCGATGCGCGTTTCTTCCTCGGCACCGATAGCGCGCCGCACCCGAAGGGGCTGAAGGAGCACGCGTGCGGCTGCGCGGGCTGCTACACGGCGCTGCACGCGCTCGAACTCTATGCCGAGGCGTTCGACAACGCCGGCGCGCTCGACAAGCTCGAGGGCTTTGCGAGCTTTTTCGGCGCCGACTTCTACGGCCTGCCGCGCAGCGCCGAGACGGTCACGCTGCGTCGCGAGCAGTGGACGCTCCCGGCGGAAGTAATGGCCGGCGACGCGCCCGTCGTGCCGCTGCGCGGCGGCGAGACGATCGGCTGGAAGCTGGTTTGAGCGTTGGGACGCCGGGCGGGGCGGTGCCTGGCGCAGCGACGTCCGGCGCCGCAACGCCCGACGTCGCGCCGCCCCTGAGCGGCCGGCGCCGGACCTTGCCTGAGGGCAGTTTCGCCGACATCGACTGGGCGCGTCCCTGGTTCGCCCAGCACGAGGCGCGCGGCCGGCGCTGGCAAGCGGCCGCGTTGGCGGGCTACGCGCGCTACCTCGACGAACTGAACGCCGACGCCCGCGCCGCGCAACAGCGCACGGGCCGTGGCCGAACGCTCGGCTTCATCGCGCAGGACGATCTGCCCGAGGGCGCGGCTTACGAGGCGCACATCGCCGCGACAGGCTGCGTGCCGACGCGCCACAACCTCCACGACTTCTTCAATGCACTCGCCTGGTTTGCGTTCCCGCGCATCAAGGCGACGCTCAACGCGCGCCAGGCCGCGGCCATCGACGTGTTGGGCGTCGGGCCCACGCGCGGCGGCGTGCGCGACGCGCTTACGTTGTTCGACGAGAACGCGGTGCTGTTCGCGAGCGCCGATCCCGCGCTCACGCAGGCGCTGCGCGGCTTCGACTGGCGCGCGCTGTTCGTCGCGGGACGCGCGGCATGGGAGATGGCCACGCCGGCGATCGCCGAAACGCCCGCACTGGCGCGCTGCGAAGTCCACGTATTCGGCCATGCGCTACTGGAAAAGCTGATCGTGCCCTATGCGGCGTGCACGGCGCACGCCTGGGTGGTGGACGTGCCGCCGGCGTACTTCACATGGCCGCGCGCGCAGCGAAACGCGTATCTGGACGAAACGGTGAGCGCAACGCTCGCCGCCGACGCGAACCTGACCGGGCGCAGCTTCTCGCCGCTGCCGGTGCTGGGCATTCCGGGCTGGTGGGCCGCAAACGAAGACCCGTCGTTCTACGACGACGCCAGCGTCTTTCGTGCGGGACGGCGCGCGCGCTGAGTGCGCCGCGCAGAGCGGCGGAAGAGCGCGTCGGGTCCAAGGTCCAGCGCATCGGGCGCGATGCCGCTACCCGTGCTAATATCGCGCCTCGCAAAGCAGGCTAGGCAGTCGCGGCTCCGAGGTTTCGACCAAAGAGGCGAGGAAAGTCCGGACTCCACAGGGCAGGGTGATGGCTAACGGCCATCCGTGGCGACACGCGGAACAGGGCAACAGAGAACAGACCGCCGATGGCCCGATTTCGGTCGGGATCAGGTAAGGGTGAAACGGTGCGGTAAGAGCGCACCGCGTCTGCGGTGACGTAGACGGCACGGTAACCTCCACCCGGAGCAATTCCAAGTAGGCAGGCGCGCATCTTCGGGATGCAGGATGGGGCCCCCATTTCGTCTGCGGGTAGGAAGCTTGAGCGCGTCAGCAATGGCGCGCCTAGAGGAATGGCTGCCACGCGCGGCGCGTCTTCGGACGCGGCGCGTGCACAGAATCCGGCTTATCGGCCTGCTTTGCCGCCTCATTCCCGCCGCGTTTTTCATCGAAACGACGGCAAAAAGCCGGCGCGTTCCATCGGAGCGCGCCGGCTTTTTTACGCCGATACCGCGAGCGCGACTTAAGCCGCGACGATCTCGAACGAGTGCGTGATCTCGGCCGTCTTGCCGATCATGATCGACGCCGAGCAGTACTTGTCGTGCGAGAGATTGATCGCGCGCTCGACGGTGGCCGGGTTCAGATTCTTGCCGGTCACGGTGAAGTGGAAATGGATCTTCGTGAAGACCTTGGGGTCTTCGCTCGCACGTTCGGCCTTGAGCGTCACGTTGCAGCCGCTCACTTCCTGACGGCTCTTCTTCAGGATCAGGACCACATCGTAGGCCGTGCAGCCACCCGTGCCGAGCAGCACCATTTCCATGGGGCGCGGCGCGAGGTTGTGGCCGCCGCCTTCCGGCGCGCCGTCCATGTTGACGAGATGGCCGCTACCCGTTTCGGCTGCGAACGCCATGCCGTCCTGACCCATCCAGCTCACTTTGCATTCCATGCGTTTGTCTCTCTCGCAAATTTCTCGATTCAGCAGGCATTGTAGCCCGGGCCCTACAGGTATGTCCGGGAGGACAGGAGCACCTGCGTATCATGCGTCCTGCTTGAATGTTGCGCTGCGACATCCTGCACGCAAGCCCGATTTCCCTCACGCAATTAGGGGTTCTGCTCTAGTCAATGGGCATCGCCTGTTTTGGCCTGTTCGGTAGATTATTGATTTTTATGGGAAAACCATTCTTGGGCGCGCAGTTTTGGTATTTCGTATTGTGGTTTCAGTTTTCATAATGCAAATCCTCTTGCGTCGCACAAGGTCGATCCGTATAATTCATCTCATTGGTTGTCGTGCTTCACGACACCTCAGCATGTCTCCTCCACCCTCCTCCAAAAGGTGGATTAAGCCCGAACAAACGCGTTCGGGCTTTTTTTCGTCTCCAGCCCCCATCTTGCACCGGCGAACGTAAATTTTTGACGGCTCGCCAAATTTCCTTTTATAATCTTAGGTTTCCCGCATCCATGCCCGCGGGAGAAAAACAGGGAGAGCCTGCGCCGACGTCAACGAGCGTCACCACACAAGCAGGACCGAAGTGCACAAGCACAGGGCACAAGTTATTTTTTGGATCGATCATGAAGACTTTTTCCGCCAAGGCACATGAAGTGCAGCGCGAATGGTACGTGATTGACGCGACGGATAAGGTTCTCGGCCGTGTCGCCAGCGAAGTGGCACGCCGTCTTCGCGGCAAGCACAAGCCTGAGTTCACCCCGCACGTCGATACGGGTGATTTCATCATCATCATCAACGCCGGCAAGTTGAAGGTCACGGGCAACAAGACCACCGACAAGAAGTACTACCGTCACTCGGGCTACCCGGGCGGTATCTACGAAACGACGTTTGGCAAGATGCAAGAACGCTTCCCGGGCCGCGCGCTTGAGAAGGCTGTGAAGGGCATGCTGCCGAAGGGCCCGCTCGGCTACGCGATGATCAAGAAGCTGAAGGTCTACGCAGACGCAACGCATCCGCACTCGGCACAACAGCCGAAGGCGCTCGAGATCTAAGGGGAGCCCACATGATCGGTAACTGGAATTACGGTACGGGCCGCCGCAAGAGCGCAGTCGCTCGTGTCTTCATCAAGTCGGGCAAGGGCGAGATCGTCGTCAACGGCAAGCCCATCGCCGACTACTTCTCGCGCGAAACGTCGCTCATGATCGTGCGTCAGCCGCTGGAACTCACGAACCACGCCACGACGTTCGACATCAAGGTGAACGTGAACGGCGGCGGCGAAACCGGCCAGGCCGGCGCAGTTCGCCACGGCATCACGCGCGCGCTGATGGACTACGACGCAACGCTCAAGCCGGCCCTGTCGCAAGCTGGCTTCGTGACCCGCGATGCACGTGAAGTGGAACGTAAGAAGGTCGGTTTCCACAAGGCACGTCGCCGCAAGCAGTTCTCGAAGCGTTAATTTCATATTGGCGCTTTGGATCGTGCCCCTTCCTTCGCCGGAATGGGCACGATACCGCTGCAAAAGCCGTCCGCGCTCATTGCGCCGGGCGGCTTTTTCGTTTGATGTATCAATCGCAAGAAAGTGGCGAGAAACCCTTGATTTTCTGGGCTTAAGCACGATCTGCGGAAGAGCCCTACAATAGCGGCTAGAAGCTTTTTTGGAGAGTTCGAATGAGCGCTGTCACTGAGACCCCCGTGACTGAAATGCCCGGTCCCTTCGTCTTCACCGACGCAGCGGCTGACAAGGTCAAGCAACTGATCGACGAGGAAGGCAATCCGGAGCTGAAGCTGCGTGTGTTCGTGCAGGGCGGCGGCTGCTCGGGCTTCCAGTACGGATTCACGTTCGACGAGACCGTCAACGAAGACGACACCGTGATGACCAAGCACGGCGTCGATCTGCTGATCGACTCGATGAGCTATCAGTACCTCGTCGGCGCCGAGATCGACTACAAGGACGATCTGAACGGCGCGCAATTCGTCATCAAGAACCCGAACGCCACGACCACTTGCGGTTGCGGCTCGTCGTTCTCGGTTTGAGCGAATACGACAGGCATTGAAAAACGGGGCATCACGCCCCGTTTTTATTTCCACGCCCGATTTTTTATCGCGGATAAATCGCGCCCAGCACGCGCTCGCCCGCCGCGCCCGTCACGGTCGGCAGGTTGCCCGGCTCGCGCGCCGTGCAGCGCATCGCTAGCCACGCGAAGGCGAGCGGCTCCACCTGCTGCGGTGGCACGCCCAGCGCCTCGGTCGTCGTGACCGGCACGCCCGCCACGCCGCCCGTCTCCAGCGCCTTTTGCAGCGCCCCCATTAACGCCTTGTTGCGCGCGCCGCCGCCGCACACATAAACCGCACGGCAGTCCCCCGCATGACGCTCGATTTCGCGCGCGACGCTCACCGCCGTGAGCGCGACGAGCGTGGCCTGCACGTCGGCGGGCGTGAGCGCTTCGAAGCCCTTGAGCTTTTCGTCGAGCCATTGCGCGTGGAAGAGGTCGCGCCCCGTGCTCTTGGGCGGCTGCTGCTCGAAAAACGGTTCGTCGAGCAGTACGTTCAGCAGTGGCTGATGCAGATTGCCGCTCGCCGCGAACTGGCCGTTCTCGTCGTAAGGCTTGCCCAGATGCCGCTCGGCCCACAAGTCGAGCAGGGCGTTGGCCGGGCCGCAATCGAAGCCGCGCACCGCGCCCGTCGCCGAGAGGATCGTGATGTTGCTGATGCCGCCGAGATTGCAGACGACGCGCGTTTCCTCGTGCGAGCCGAATAGCGTCGCGTGAAACGCCGGCACGAGCGGCGCGCCCTGGCCGCCCGAGGCGACGTCGCGGCTGCGGAAATCGGCGATCACGTCGATGTGCGCCAGCTCCGCCAGCAGCGCGGGATTCTGGATCTGCACCGTGAAGCCCTTTTCGGGCCGATGGCGGATGGTCTGGCCGTGAGCGCCGATGGCGCGCACTTCGGCGGCGGAGAGATTGCCGGCGCGCAGCAGCTCGTGGCAGCAGACCGCATAGCGCGCCGTGAGCGCGTTGCCCGCGAGCGACGCGCGCTCGATTTCGTTCTCGCCGGGCTGCTGGAGCGAAAAGAGCGCTTCGCGCAGGCCCTGCGCGAAGCCCACGAAGGCCTCGGCCAGCACCACCGGCCGCTTGCCGTGCTCGAAGCGAACGGCGATGCCGTCCACGCCGTCCATGCTGGTGCCCGACATCAGGCCGAAATACACGCCGTCGGCCGGGTGTGCGCTGTCTTTGCGTGCGTCGCGTGGCGCCACGGTGGTGCTCCTTTCATGAGTGCGGAGATGGTTTCTGACGGTGATTATCGGGGCAATGGCCATTCAGCGTAAGCCGTTGGGCTAGTTGTGGCGTATCTCCTGAAATGGGACGCTTGAGCGGTTACTTGCGGCTTGCGGCCAGGCGGCGCGGGATGTGAGCGAGATCAATCGAAGCGCTGGAGCCGGTTGACCGTGACTGCATTCGTTTGTATAGTGAAACTATACGCTATACGGAAAGACATCCCGCGTTCTCCTGGTTGCAAGGCAGTTCATCGTCGATTCGCTTTGTCTGGGGAACCATGATCAAGTCGTGGAAGCACAAAGGCCTGCGGGATTTCTTCCTCAATGGCAACAAGGCGGGCATCCGCCCCGATCACGTGCCGCGTCTGCGGCGCCAACTGGCGCGGCTCGATGCGGCCCAGTCGCCGCAAGACATGAACGTTGCGGGTTGGCGCTGCCACGCATTGGCAGGCAGTCTCGGCGGCCACCATGCTGTCAGCGTCAACGGGCACTGGCGGCTGACCTTCACGTTCGAGGACTGCGACGCCGTGCTCGTCGATTACCGTGACTATCACTGAGGTACGCGCAAGATGAAGGACACCATCCGCATGCACAATCCGCCGCATCCTGGCGAGACACTACGCGAGGACATACTCCCGGAACTGGGCCTGACCGTGACCGAGGCCGCCGCGCAGCTCGGTGTTACGCGCGCCGCGCTCTCGCGCGTGCTCAACGCCCGGGCCGGCATTTCGCCGGAAATGGCGCTGCGCCTCGAACAATGGCTCGGCGTGGAAAACGGCGGACGTGCCGATCTCTGGCTCGCACTGCAGGCGGCCTACGACCTCTGGCAGGTTCGCTCGAAGGGCGCACCGCGCGTCGAGCGCGCGATCGCCCGCTCGTGAGCGGCGCCGGCTCGTCTCTTTCATCTTTTTTGTCTCTTTGCAGCACCACCAGGCTTGTTCGGAGCCGAAGCCCGATACGGACCGCGGCCGCACGAGGCCGCAGCGAACGATCCCTGTTCACCCGCAAACTTCGGCCTCACGAGTCGAATCACGTAAAATCGCGGTCTAGACCCAACGAACCGATCGAAGCATGAGCACCGAGTCCACCTCAAGCAACGGCGCCAACAGCGGCGCCAAAGACGCTTTTCCGGTCACCGACGAAGTCCGTCACGCGCTCGCCGTCACGAAGCGCGGCGTCGACGAACTGCTGATCGAAGAAGAATTCGAGCAGAAGCTCGCCCGCAGCGCCGCCACTGGCAAGCCGCTGCGCATCAAGCTTGGCCTCGATCCGACCGCGCCCGACATCCACATCGGCCACACGGTCGTGCTCAACAAGATGCGCCAGCTCCAGGATCTCGGCCACACCGTGATCTTCCTGATCGGCGACTTCACCTCGCTGATCGGCGACCCGTCGGGCCGCAACGCCACGCGTCCGCCGCTCACGCGCGAGCAGATCGAGTCGAACGCCAAGACCTATTTCGAGCAGGCCGCGCTCGTGCTCGACCGCGAGAAGACTGAGATCCGCTACAACAGCGAATGGTCGATGCCGCTCGGTGCCGACGGCATGATCAAGCTCGCGTCGCGCTACACGGTCGCGCGCATTCTGGAGCGCGAGGACTTCACCAAGCGCTTCCAGGGCGGCGTGCCGATCTCGATCCACGAATTCCTCTACCCGCTGATGCAGGGCTACGATTCGGTCGCGCTCAACGCGGACCTGGAGCTCGGCGGCACGGACCAGAAGTTCAATCTGCTCGTGGGCCGCGAGCTGCAGAAGCAGTACGGCCAGGAGCAGCAGTGCATTCTCACGATGCCGCTGCTCGAAGGCCTCGACGGCGTCGAGAAGATGTCGAAGTCGAAGAACAACTACATCGGCATCAGCGAGAAACCCAACGACATGTTCGGCAAGCTCATGAGCATTTCGGACACGCTGATGTGGCGTTATTTCACGCTGCTCTCGTTCCGTCCGATGGACGAAATCGAGGGTTTCAAGCGCGAAATCGAAGCGGGCCGCAACCCGCGCGACTTCAAGGTGCTGCTCGCGCAGGAAATCGTCGCGCGCTTTCATTCGCAGGGCGACGCCGAGCGCGCACTCGAAGACTTCAATCATCGCGCGAAGGGCGGCGTGCCCGACGACATTCCGTCGGTTACGCTCGCGGGCGCGCCGCTCGCCATCGGCCAGTTGCTCAAGCAGGCGGGGCTCGTGCCGTCCACGAGCGAGGCGCTGCGCAATATCGAGCAGGGGGGCGTGAAGATCGACGGCGCGACCGTGTCCGACAAGGGCCTGAAGGTCGAGCCGGGCGAGTTCGTCGTGCAGGTCGGCAAGCGCCGCTTCGCGCGCGTGACGCTCACCGCGTGATGGCGATGCGCGTTTTTGCAGGCCTCGGCGCGGGGCATGGGTGCGCATTGAAGGAGCGCACGCGATGATCGCGCTGATTCAACGCGTGCGCCGCGCGGAAGTGCGCGTCGCCGATGGTCAAACTGAGCGTGTGACCGGCGCGATCGGCCAGGGGCTGCTCGCGCTCGTTTGCGCGGAGCGCGGCGACAACGAGGCGAACGCCGACAAATTGCTCGCCAGGCTGCTGGGCTACCGCGTGTTCAGCGACGCGGCGGGCAAGATGAATCTGCCCGTGCAGAACATCGACGGCAACGGCACGGCCGGTGGCCTCCTGCTGGTCTCGCAGTTCACCCTCGCCGCCGACACCAACAGCGGCCTGCGCCCGAGCTTCACGCCCGCGGCGCCGCCCGACGAGGGCCGGCGCCTGTTCGACTACTTCGTCGCCGCCGCACGCGAAAAGCACCCGACGGTCGAGACCGGCGAGTTCGGCGCCGACATGCAGGTCTCGCTCGTCAACGACGGACCGGTCACGTTCTGGCTGCAGGTGCGCAACTAATCCATGACGCAGATTCTCTTCATCCGCCACGGCGAAACCGCCTGGAACCGCATCAAGCGCATCCAGGGGCACATCGACATTCCGCTCGCCGGGAGCGGTATCGAGCAGGCCCAATTGCTCGGCGCGCGTTTTGCGCACGAGCGGCAAGCGGGTGCGCGCCTCGACGCGATCTGGTCGAGCGACCTGATGCGCGCGCAACAAACCGCGCAGCCCATTGCGGAAGCGCTCGGGCTGTCGCCTCAACTCACGGAAGGCCTGCGCGAGCGTAACTACGGCGCTTTCCAGGGCCACGACAGCGACGAGATTGCCGATCGCTTTCCCGACGAATACGCGCACTGGCAAACGCGCGACCCCGGCTTCGCCCCGCCAGAGGGCGAGTCGCAGCGCGCGTTCTACCACCGCGTGCTGCACGCGCTGGAGCCGATCCTCGCGAAGCATCCCGACGGGCGCATCGCCTGCGTCGCGCATGGCGGTGTGCTCGATTGCATCTATCGTTTCGCGAACGGTCTCGCGCTCGACGCGCCGCGCGCCTGGCCGCTTCTCAATACGAGCGTGAACGTCGTCGACTTCGAGCGCGACGGCGCGGCGACGCAGGCGCGCGTGCTCGCGTGGGGCGACATCGCGCATCTGCCGAACGCAAGCGCCGACGACAGCCTCAAGCGCACGCCCGAAGCCAGCCGCTGAGCGCCGCGCGGTCCGCGGCGCCGTTCGTCACGCGAGCGGCGCGATTCCCGCATGCAGGGTAAGGCGTGAACGTCAAGTCTCTTACCTGCTACTTTCAATAGCTTTCCAAAGGCCAACCGTAAAACGGGGGCGCCTGATACCATTTGTCCGACCTTTGCGCTTTGCCGCGCCTGGTATCGGCGAGGCCGGGGTTGCATGCGAAAAGCGAAGGGCAGTTTCCAGAACGGCAGTACCAGAACAAACCGCAGGAGATTCTCAATGACGTTCAAGCTTCACAAGCTGTTGCCGGTGAGCGCCGCTGTCGTGGCGTTCGCTGCGGGTTTGGCCACTGTGTCAGCCAATGCTTGCGCCGACCAGGTCGTCAAGATCGGTCACGTGGGTCCGCTCACGGGCGGCTCGGCCCACCTCGGCAAGGACAACGAAAACGGCGCGCGCCTCGCCATCGAAGAGATCAACGCGAAGGGCCTCACGATCGACGGCCAGAAGGTCACGCTCGCGCTCGACGCCCAGGACGACGCGGCCGACCCGCGCCAGGCCACCCAGGTCGCGCAAAAGCTCGTCGACGACAAGGTCGTGGCCGTGATCGGCCATTTGAACTCGGGTGCGTCGATTCCCGCCTCGAAGATCTATAGCGACGCGGGCATCGTGCAGATCTCGCCTTCGTCGACGAACCCGGCCTATACGCAGCAGGGCTTCAAAACCACCTATCGCGTGGTGGCGACCGACGCGCAGCAAGGCCCCGCGCTCGCCAACTACGCCTCGAAAAGCCTCAACGTGAAGACCGTTGCCGTGGTCGACGATTCGACCGCCTACGGCCA
Organism: Paraburkholderia sp. J63; assembly: GCF_905220245.1. Classification (NCBI taxonomy): domain Bacteria; kingdom Pseudomonadati; phylum Pseudomonadota; class Betaproteobacteria; order Burkholderiales; family Burkholderiaceae; genus Paraburkholderia; species Paraburkholderia sp. J63. The sequence goes on from NZ_CAJMZF010000010.1 coordinate 30,950, forward strand.
GGGTCTCGCGAACGAGTTCGAGAAGACCGCGAAGTCGCTCGGCATGAAGGTCGTCTCGCACGATGCGACCAATGACAAGGCCGTGGACTTCCGCGCGATCCTCACCAAGATCAAGGGCGAAAACCCGGACGCGATCATGTACGGCGGCATGGACGCCACCGGCGGCCCGTTCGCCAAGCAGGCGCGTCAGCTCGGCCTGCGCGCGAAGGTGCTGGCCGGCGACGGCGTGTGCACGGAAAGCCTCGCGCAGCTCGCGGGCACGGCGGCCGACAACATCGTCTGCTCGCAGGCTGGCATGGCGCTCGAGCGCATGGACGGCGGCGCGGCGTTCTCGGCGAAGTATCAGAAGCGCTTTGGCCATCCGGTCGAATTCGATGCGCCGTTCACCTACGACGCGGTGTACATCGTCGTCGATGCGATGAAGCGCGCAAACTCGACCGACCACGCGAAGGTCCTCGCGCAGATCCCGGGCACCGATTACAAGGGGGTGATCGGCGAGACCGTGTTCGATTCGAAGGGCGATCTGAAGCATGGCGTGATCTCGCTCTACGACTACAAGGCGGCCAAGAAGACGCTGCTCGACGTGGTGAAGATGTAAGAAGCGCTATCTCGCGTTTCTGATGAGCGGCCAGTCTGCGCAAGCAGCCTGGCCGTTTTTTATTGCCGCGGGGAAGGGCCGTCTCAGGGCGCGGGCGGGGCCGCCGCGCGCCGGCGCGCGCGCTTCGAGACGCCGTTGACGAGCGCCCAGCGCAGCACGGGCGCGACCGCGCGCATGCCCGCCTGCACCACCGCGCGGCGCGCGAGCGCGAAGCGCTCGAAGCCGAGCATCCGCTGGGCGAACGGCGGCAGCAGATCGATGCCCGCGTGGCGCATCAGTGCGCCCGCGGGGCGCATCGCCGGGCGGGGCACGGGCGCGTCCATCAGCACGCGCACGACCTCGCGCGTGCGCTCGCTCGCGACGAGCTCGGGCTGCATCGCTTCCAGATACGCGGCGACTTCGGCGCGCGAGCACGGCACCTCGGTTGCGCCCAGCAACTGCGCGATGCGTGCGACTTCGGCGTAGTACTGGTCCTGCGCTTCGCCGGGCAGCGCGGGATTCACGTAGCGCAGATAGGCGGCGAGAAAGCTCGATACCTCGGCCACGTGCACCCACGTGAGCAGCGCGGGATCGCTCGCGCGATAGGCGCGGCCATCGGGCGCGGTGCCCGTCACCGCGAGGTGGATGGTCTTCACGCGCTCGATGAGCGCGAGCGCGTCGGCGCGGCTGCCGTAGGTCGTGCCGGCGATGAAAGTCGCGGTGCGGCGCAGGCGGCCGAGAATGTCGATGCGAAACGTCGAGTGGTCCCACACGCCCGCGAGCGCGAGCGGGTGCAAGGCTTGCAGGAGCAGCGCGCTGATGCCGCCCGCCATCATCCCGGCGAAATCGGCATGCACTTTCCAGCAGATGGCGTCGGGGCCGAACAGGCCGGGGTCGCCCGGCGGCGACGAGTAGTCGAGCCGCGGGCCGCTGCCCGTGGTGAGATGCGTGACGTTTTCGGCGAGCGTCATGCGCAGGCGCTGCGCGATCTGGCCGACGAGGCCAGTCGGCTCGGGAGCGTTGGGCGGACGGCCGGCGTGATCGGACATCGTGCTCTCTCGCTCTCGTCGTGCCTTGCCGCGCCTTACGACGCGTTCGGGTCCCAGTCGCCGCCGGCCGAGGCGTCGTCGGGCACGGTGAGGCCGAAGTGGCGGTAAGTCATTTGCGTGGCCACGCGTCCGCGCGGCGTGCGCTGCAGGAAGCCTTGCTGGATCAGATACGGCTCCAGCACGTCTTCGATCGTGTCGCGCTCTTCGCCGATGGCTGCCGCGAGGTTGTCCACGCCCACCGGGCCGCCGTCGAACTTGTGCAGGATCGCTTCGAGCAGCTTGCGGTCCATCAGGTCGAAGCCCACGGGGTCGACGTCGAGCATCTTGAGCGCGGCGTCGGCGACTTGCGCGGTGATCGAGCCGTCGGCCTTCACTTCGGCGTAGTCGCGCACGCGGCGCAGCAGGCGGTTGGCGATACGCGGCGTGCCGCGCGAGCGGCGCGCGATTTCGAGGGCGCCGTCAGGGTGAATATGCGCGCCGAGCAGCGCCGCCGAGCGCTGCACGATGCGCGAGAGCTCGCTCGCGTTGTAGAACTCGAGCCGCGAGACGATGCCGAAGCGGTCGCGCAGCGGATTCGTGAGCATGCCCGCGCGCGTGGTCGCGCCGACGAGCGTGAACGGCTGCAGGTCGAGCTTCACGCTGCGCGCGGCCGGCCCTTCGCCGATCATGATGTCGATCTGATAGTCCTCGAGCGCCGGATACAGGATTTCCTCGACGACCGGCGAGAGCCGGTGAATTTCGTCGATGAACAGCACGTCGTTGGCTTCGAGATTGGTGAGCAGCGCCGCGAGATCGCCCGCGCGTTCGAGCACGGGGCCCGAGGTCTGCCGCAGATTGACCCCCATTTCGCGCGCGATGATGTGCGCGAGCGTGGTCTTGCCAAGGCCGGGCGGCCCGAACAGCAGCACGTGGTCGAGCGGTTCCGAGCGGCGCCTGGCGGCCTCGATGAAGATTTCGAGCTGGCCGCGGATCTTTTCCTGGCCGACGTATTCGTCGAGCTGGCGCGGGCGCAGGGCGCGCTCGAACGCTTCCTCGTTGGACGAGGCCGGCGTGGCGGCGATCACGCGATTCGTGCTGGCGCGCTCAGCGGCGAGTTTGTCGGTTTCGATCATGGAGCGATTGTACCGCGCGATATGTGCGCAGGCGGGGCGGTTCTCCGTGGCGTCCCAGCCGTGCAACTAACAGCCGGGACATGGCACGGCTCGTCGCCTTATGTCGTCGCTTAGGCCTTCGACAACGTCTTCAGCGCGAGCTTGATGCCTTCGGAGACGCCCGTGCCGGCCGGCACGCTCTTGATCGCGGCGAGCGCTTCCTTCTCCGAATAGCCGAGCGCGAGCAGCGCGTTGAGAATGTCGTTCGCGTGGTCCGAAGGCGAGGCTGCCGCGGCCATCGCGCCGAGATCGGCGCCGAGCTTGCCCTTGAGTTCGAGCAGCAGACGCTCGGCGGTCTTCTTGCCGATGCCGGGCACGCGCGTGAGGCGCGCCGAATCCTGCAGCGTAATGGCCTTCGAGAGATCGGACACGCTCATGCCCGACAGAATCGCCAGCGCCATGCGCGCGCCGATGCCAGTGATCTTGAGCAGTTCGCGAAACGTCGCGCGCTCCTCGAGGGTGCCGAAGCCGAACAGCAGATGCGCGTCTTCGCGCACGATCATCTGCGTGAGCAGCACGACTTTTTCGCCGGTGCCGGGCAGGTTGTAGAACGTGCTCATCGGCACGTCGACTTCGTAGCCGACGCCGTTGCAGTCGATGAGCAGGTGCGGCGGGTTCTTTTCCAGCAATACGCCGGCAATGCGACCGATCATGGCGGGTTCAGTGGTGAGGGAAAGGGCAGAGTGTAGCGGAGCGCGCGGGGCCGTGGCGTGCTTGCCGGGCGTGTTGGCTTTTTGGCCAGGGGCGTCGGCGGCTCAGATAATCCGCCGAGGGTCGCCGCCGCGAAGTCAGCGGTGAAGCAGGCCGCGCCGGGTCGTGCAACGTGCAGCGAGCAATAATCAGCCGATCAAGCGTCCGCGCCGCACGCGCATGCCCTTCTTCGCGAGCGCGGGCGCGATGCCGCCGAGCGTCGCGAGCGTGTCGCCGCTGTGCGCATGGCAGATCGCCATGCCGAGCGCGTCGGCGGCATCGGTGCCCGGCGTGCCCGTGAGGGCGAGAAGGCGCACGACCATCTGCTGCATCTGCTCCTTGGTCGCGCGGCCATAGCCCACCACGGCCTGCTTCAGTTGCAGCGCCGTGTATTCGGCCACCGGCACGCCGCCCGAGACGAGCCCGCAGATTGCTGCGCCGCGCGCCTGGCCGAGCAGCAGCGTCGACTGCGGATTGACGTTGACGAAGACCTTTTCGATCGCGGCCTGATCGGGCGCGTGCTGGCGGATCAGCGTGGAGACGCCTTCGAAGATGGTGCCGAGGCGCGTGGGCAGATCGGCATCGGCGGTGCGGATGACGCCGCTCGCGACATACGTGAGCTGATGGCCGTGACGCTCGATCACGCCGAAGCCGGTGACGCGCAAGCCGGGGTCGATGCCGAGAATTCTCATGAAATGCGGGGAAAGCGGGGTGTGCGTGGGATGGTACAACGAACGGCATGGATGCCGCGAGCCTTGACGGCATGCGGGAGCGCCACGCAGCACAAAGAAAAAACCCGCAAGACGCGAGGTCTGGCGGGTTTCTGGCAGTGTCGGCGCGCAGCACGCGCCGGGCCGATCAGTGACGGAAGTGGCGGATGCCCGTCATCACCATGGCGATGTTGTGCTCGTCGGCGGCGGCGATCACTTCGTCGTCGCGCATCGAGCCGCCCGGCTGGATCACGCAGGTCGCACCCGCGTTGACCACCACGTCGAGGCCGTCACGGAACGGGAAGAACGCATCCGACGCCACAGCCGTGCCCGCGAGCTTGAGGCCCGCGTTTTCGGCCTTGATGCTGGCGATGCGCGCCGAGTCCACGCGGCTCATCTGGCCCGCGCCCACGCCCATCGTCATGCCGTTCGCGCAGAACACGATCGCGTTGGACTTCACGAACTTCGCGACGCGCCAGGCGAACAGCAGGTCGTCCATTTCCTTCGGCGTCGGGTGGCGCTTCGTGACCACGCGCAGCTCGTGCGGCTGCACGTTCTTCGCGTCGAGCGACTGCACGAGCAGGCCGCCGCCCACACGCTTCAGATCGAACGCGTTATGGCCGTCGCCCAGGGCGATTTCGAGCAGACGCACGTTCTGCTTCGCTGCGAACACGGTCTTGGCAGCTTCCGAGAACGACGGCGCGATCAGCACTTCGACGAACTGCTTCGAGACGGCTTGCGCCGCCGCTTCGTCCACTTCGCGGTTGAACGCGATGATGCCGCCGAACGCCGAGGTCGGATCGGTCTGGAACGCCTTCGAGTAGGCTTCGTGCGCATTCGCGCCGACTGCCACGCCACACGGATTCGCGTGCTTGATGATCACGCAGGCCGGCGCGTCGAAGGTCTTCACGCATTCCCATGCCGCATCGGAGTCGGCGATGTTGTTGTACGAGAGCTCCTTGCCCTGGATCTGCGTGTAGTTCGCGAGCGCGCCGGCGGGCGTCGTGAGGTCGCGGTAGAACGCGGCGCTCTGGTGCGGGTTCTCGCCGTAGCGCAGGTCCTGGACCTTGTCGAACGCGAGGTTCAGCACGGCCGGATAGGTGTTGCGCGACTTGTGCTCGAGCGCTTCGGTGAGGCTCGTGAGGTAGTTCGTGATCGCGCCGTCGTACTGCGCCGTGTGTGAGAACACCTTGGTCGCGAGGCGAAAGTTGGTGGCGTAGCTCACGGTGTTGCCGTTCGCGCGCATCTCTTCCAGCACCTTCGCGTAGTCGGCGGGATCGACCACGACGGTCACGTCGCGATGGTTTTTCGCCGCCGAGCGCAGCATGGTCGGGCCGCCGATGTCGATGTTCTCGATCGCGTCTTCGAGCGAGCACTCTTCCTTCGAGATCGTCTGCACGAACGGGTAGAGGTTCACGACCAGCAGGTCGATCGTCGGGATGCCGTGCTTGTCGAGCGCGGCCATGTGCTCGGGCAGGTCGCGGCGCGCGAGGATGCCGCCGTGGACCTTCGGGTGCAGCGTCTTCACGCGCCCATCGAGCATTTCCGGGAAGCCGGTGTAGTCGGCCACTTCGGTGACGGGAAGGCCCGCGTCCGCGAGCAGTTTCGCGGTGCCGCCGGTCGACAGGATCTTGACGCCGAGGTCCGACAGCGATTTCGCGAAATCGACGATACCGGCCTTGTCGGAAACGGAGATGAGCGCTTGCTTGATCATGATGGGGGAGAAGTTGCCGAGGGATCGAGGAGTCCGCGCCTGAAGTCCAGTACCGCCGGGACGTGCACCGACGGTCGTTACAGCGGGCCGTTACAGCAGGCCGTGCTGCTGGAGCTTCTTGCGCAGCGTGTTGCGGTTGATGCCGAGATACTCGGCGGCCAGCGACTGATTGCCGCCTGCCTGCTCGAGCACCACCTCGAGCATCGGTTTTTCGACGCACGCCATCACCATTTCATAGACGTCGTGCGGATTGCTGCCGTCGAGATCCTGGAAATAATTGCCCAGACTCTCTCGGACGGATTGTTCGATGTTGTGCTTGCTCATGCTGCCAGTCGATCGGTGGGTTCGCGCTCGCCGTCTGCACCGTTGTCCTCATCGACGTAGACGAGGCGCTCGGAAACGGCCTTCTGCTCGTCGAAGAACTGGTTGACGGCGGCGAGCTGTTCGCGTGTGGTGTCCAGCGTGTTCATGCGATGCCGGAACGCGTTGGCGCCACAAAGGCCGCGAGTGTACCAGCCGATATGCTTGCGCGCAGTACGCACGCCCGTAAACTCGCCATAAAACGCGTAGTGGTCCTCCAGATGCTCGTTCATGATCGTCTGGATTTCGTCGACGCGCGGAGGCGGCAGCAGCTCGCCCGTGGCGAGGAAATGCGCGATCTCGCGAAAGAGCCACGGACGGCCCTGCGCCGCGCGGCCGATCATGATGGCGTCGGCGCCCGTGAACGCGAGCACGTCGCGCGCCTTCTGCGGCTTCGTGATGTCGCCGTTCGCGACCACCGGAATGCGCGCGGCGGCTTTCACCGCGGCAATCGTTTCGTACTCCGCTTCGCCGTGATAGAGGTCGGCGCGCGTGCGTCCGTGCATGGTGAGCATGGCAATGCCGCTGTCTTCGGCGATGCGCGCGATGGTGAGCGCGTTGCGGTGCTCGCGGTCCCAGCCCGTGCGGATCTTGAGCGTGACGGGCACGGCGTCGGGGCCGACGCCCACGGCGTCCACCACGGCCTTCACGATGCGCGCGACGAGCGGCTCGTTTTGCAGCAGCGCGGAGCCGGCCGCCACGTTGCAGACCTTCTTGGCCGGGCAGCCCATGTTGATGTCGATGATCTGCGCGCCGTTCGCGACGTTATAGCGCGCTGCTTCGGCCATCATCTCGGGGTCGGCGCCGGCGATCTGCACGGCGATCGGCTCGACCTCGCCCGCGTGGTTGGCGCGGCGTAGGGTCTTTTCGCTTTTCCAGAGCTGCGCGTTGGACGCGACCATCTCCGAAACCGCGTAGCCCGCGCCGAGGCGCTTGCACAACTGGCGGAACGGCCGGTCCGTGACGCCCGCCATGGGGGCGACGAACAGGTTATTGCGCAGGGTGTGACGGCCAATTGTGAACATGATGCGCGGACGAAAGCGGCGCCGCGCCCGGCTAGCTTCGACGGGCATCGAAGGCGTTGGCGCGGCTGCGGCTCGAAAAGGGGAAACGCATATTTTAGCTTAAGCGAGATGAGGGGTCTCGGCTTGCGGACCCTGGTGTGCTTTCCATAAATATTTCGGGGGTGCACACGCGTCGTGTCCCCAAATATAGTCGCGCCCCTTTTTTGTGCCTGTAATCGGCGTCGATGCGAACTCACTGCAAAGGCGGCTTACTAACTATGAGTTTGCCAGTCCTCGACCCGCAATTCATCCACGCGTGCGAATTCACGAACGTTGTGCGTTACCAGCACCAGTTGCCGGGCACGTGCCTGCCCTGCGATCAGAGCATCGTATGGGCCGATTGGCGTACCGACGGCCGCAAGCTGTGCACGGATCTCGCCTGCGTGTTGCGCGTCTTCTGCGTCGAATGTAACGACTTCGAACTGCAGGGCCGCAAGGCGCGCCAAATTTTCTGCTGGGCGCTGGCTTTTGTACGCGCCGTAATAGAGTTCATGCGCGACGATCGATGGCAAACCGAAGTCGGTCGGCAGGTGCTCGCGCAGTCGCGCGAGCACCGACGAGTCGCCCTTGAGGACGGCAATCACGGCGTTTGTGTCCAGCAGGTATTTCATTCGAACAGATCCAGTCCGGGTCGGGCCTGTTCGGCGGGCTGAGTCGTGGCGGCGGTCTCGAAGTCGGCATCGACCGGACCGATCAGCGGCGTCAGCCAAGCCCAGTTCTGCGGCACGGGCTCAAGAATTACGGCGGTGCCATGCCGGCGAATCCGGACTTCGTCGGAATCGAAGCGGAATTCTTTCGGAAGCCGGACTGCTTGGGAGCCACCGTGTTTGAAGATCTTGGCAATATCCATCGGCACCTCCTAAATGTATCTACAAAGAATAGATATTTTAGCGCGGATTACGAAAGTGCGGGACGACTGGCGAAATGCTGGTACGAACTGGATCAATCAATTGCGCTGCCCGAACATCATCTGCCGCGCGAGCGCCGACTTGAGCGGCGGCGCGAATTCCAGCGCCGTGAGCGCGAGCCCGCGCAGCGTCGCGAGCGGCGCGAAGTCGATGGTGAACAGGCGCGCGAGCGTGTCGGTCGCGCCGATCGTCATGCGGCGGTCGAGGGCGCGGCGGCCCGCGAAGTCGGCGAGCGCGATCGGCGTGGCGCCGTGCTGCGCGAGGGCGTCGGCGAGCGCATGCGCGTCGCGCAGCCCGAGGTTCAGCCCTTGGCCCGCAACCGGATGCAGCGTTTGCGCCGCGTTGCCCACGGCCGCGATGCGGCTATGGCCCGAGACCAGCGTGTCGAGTGCGTTCAGGCCGAGCGGAAATGCCGCGCGGCCGTGAATCTGCGTGAAGCGGCCCATCCGGGCGCCGAAGGCCGCGCCGAGCTCGGCGAGGAAATCGGCGTCGGAAAGCTGGGCGCGGCGTTCGGCCTCGACCGGCGCCGAGCACCAGACGAGCGCGTAGTCGGCGCCGCGCACGCCGCCCATCGGCAACAGGGCGATCGGGCCTTCTTCCGTGAAGCGCTCCCAGGCCACGTGCGGTTGCGGCGCCGAGACCGTCACCACGCCGACGAGCGCGGTCTGGCCGTAGTCGCGGGTGCGCTTGGGGGTTTGATGCGATGTCGCGCTCTTGCGCGTGCCTGTTGCCGTGCTTGCCGCGTCGGCTTCGCTCGAAGCCTCGACGGGTGCGCCGCGGCTCGCTCCGTCCGCACGCTCGCCTGCATCCGCCGCGGCTTCGTCCCGGTTTTCGTCCTCGGCTGCGTCGTGATTTTCGTCCTGGCGCGGCGCCCCGTGCCCGGTCTGCGCCCGATAGAGCCCGCCTTCCGCGTTCACGAGAATGCGCGCGCGCAGCGTGCGCGCGACGCCGGCGCTTTGCACGGGCAGCGTGACGCCGTCGTGCTCGACCACGGGCTCGTGCGCGTGCGTGTGATGCAGCCAGTGCACGCGCGTGCCGCGCACCGCGTGCGCGAGCGACTGCACGATCGCGCCATAGCGCGCGACATAGCCGAGCGCGGGCAGGTCGTAGTCGTGCCGGTCGATGAGCGTGCGGCCGAAGTGGCCGCGCTGCGAGACGTGGATGCGCTCGATGGGCGTCGCGTCCTGCGGCCACGCGAGCGCTTGCAGCAGCGTGCGGCTGCCCTGTGAGACGGCGATGGCGCGCGGGTCGCCGGCGTTGTCCTCGGGCTCGCGCGCGTCGACGAGCGCGACCGAGAGCGACGCCGTCGCGCTGCGCCGCGCGAGCCAGCCCGCGAGCGCGAGCCCGACCGGTCCCGCCCCGACGATGATGACGTCATATTCGTTGGGCGCGTGGCCGGTCCGGCTTGCTGGGTTCACTGCATTCATGTCGCTGCGTTCAGTTCAGATCGTTGGCTTTTTGCTGCGCGTCTGTGCGCGTAGCGGGCGCGTGCCGCGTACCTCACGCGCGTCGCCCGCATCGCTCACGCGCCCTGGCGCGCGTCCTGCATCAGCGCCTCGATTTCGTCGGCGGCCACGGGCACGTCGCGCGTGATCAGCTCGCAGCCCGTGTCGGTGACGATGGCGTCGTCTTCGATACGGATGCCGATGTCCCAGTAGCGCTCGGGCACGTCTTCGGCGGCGCGCACGTAGAGGCCCGGCTCGATCGTGAGCGTCATGCCGGGCCGCAGCGTGCGCCACGGCGGCGCGGCGATGGCGCCCGACGCAGCGGCGCCCGATGCCTTCGCCGCGTTCACCGGGCTCGCGCCCTGGAGGGCGCCGCTGGCTTGTGCACCGCGCTCGCGATAATCGCCCGCGTCGTGCACGTCCATGCCGAGCCAATGCCCGGTGCGGTGCATGTAAAAGCGCGCATAGGCGCGCTCGGCGATCACATCGTCGACGCTCGCGAAGCGCTGCCTGTCCACGATGCCCGTGTCGAGCAGCCCTTGCGCCAGCACGCGCACCGCGGCCTCGTGCGGCGCCTCGAAGTTCACGCCCGCGCGCGTGGCGTCGATGGCGGCCTGCTGCGCCGCGAGCACGATCTCGTAAAGCTCGCGCTGCGCGCTCGTGTAGCGGCCGCTCGCGGGAAAGGTGCGCGTGATATCGGAGGCATAGCCGTTCAGCTCGCACGCGGCGTCGATCAGGATCAGGTCGCCTTCGCGCACCACCGCGTTGCCGGCCGGGTAGTGCAGCACGCAGGCGTTCGCGCCCGTCGCGACGATCGAGCCGTAAGCGGGCGCCTGGGCGCCGTGCTTGCGGAACGTGTAGAGCAGCTCGGCTTCGATCTCGTACTCGCGCATGCCGGGGCGGCACGCCTGCATGGCGCGCACGTGCGCGAGCGCCGAGATCTTCGCGGCGTGGCGCATGGTGTCGAGCTCGTGAGCGTCCTTGACGATGCGCATGTCGTCGAGCAGCGGCACGAGGTCGTACGCGGCGCTCGGCGCGGCGACGCCGCTGCGCGATTGCGCGCGCACGGCGTCGATCCAGCGCTTCACTTGCGCGTCGAAACGCTCGTTGGCCGCTAGCGCGTAGTGCAGCGCCGGCCGGTCGGTGATGAGGCGCGGCAGCTGGCTGTCGATCTCGTCGACGGGAAACGCGGCGTCGAAGCCGAATGCCTCGCGCGAGCTGTCGGGCCCGAAACGGAAGCCTTCCCACGTTTCGCGTTCGACGTTCTTCGCGCGGCAGAACAGGATCGCGGCGGGCTGGTTCTCGCCCGCGCTCGCGTCGAGCACGAGCAGCGCCTCGGGCTCGGTGAAGCCGGTGAGATAGTAGAAGTAGCTGTCGTGCCGATACGGATATTCGGCGTCGCGGTTGCGCAGCGCCTCGGGCGCGGTGGGCACCAGCGCCACGCCGCCGCCTTTCGCGCGCAAGGCGGCCAGCACGCGTTCGCGGCGCGCGCGGTACAGCGCGGCGCCGCCGTCGGGGCCGCGCGGCGCATCGGCTGCGGCGCGCGAGGCGGCCGAGGCGCTTTCCGTGAGGGTCGTGTCCATCGTGCGATTGTAGCGCCTGTGTAGAACCCGCATCGGCCGCGCAACTTCCGTGTGCGCGGCGCAACCCTGCTCGCGCAAGGCGTCGCGCGTGGCTGGCGCAACCCGGTTTCAGGTCCATCGGGGCCATCGGGGCGGCGCGGCTGTTGCATCGAGCCGACATCGCGGATCGGACAAATCGGCTACCAGGGCGGGCGACCCGTCAGAATTTGCTCATTCCAACGTATACTTCCGCCGGATTCCAGAAAAGGCAGGTGCGATGAAACTTATCGGTTCGCTCGGCAGCCCGTATGTCCGCAAGGCGCGGATCATGCTCGCCGAAAAGAAAATCGACTACAAGCTGGTGCTTGAAAACGTGTGGGGCGCCGAGACGGCAATCCACGATTTCAACCCGCTCGGCAAGGTGCCGTGTCTCGTGATGGAGGACGGCGAAGCCGTGTTCGACTCGCGCGTGATCTGCGAATACGTGGACATGCTCTCGCCGGTCGGCAAGCTGATTCCGCAGGGCGGGCGCGAGCGCGTGGAGGTGCGGTGCTGGGAGGCGCTCGCCGACGGCATGCTCGACGCCGCCGTGCTGATCCGCGTGGAAGGCACGCAGCGCGAGCCCGAGCAGCGCTGCGAGGCGTGGGTCGCGCGTCAGGAGCGCAAGATTCGCGAAGGGCTGAACGCGATGGCCAAGGGCCTCGCGGGCAATGCGTGGTGCGCGGGCAACCGCTACACGCTCGCCGACATCGCGGTGGGCTGCGCGCTCGGCTATCTCGACTTCCGCATGCCGGAGCTCGACTGGCGCGAGCCGCATCCCAATCTCGCGAGGCACTTCGAGAAGCTCGTGCAGCGGCCGTCGTTCGCGGATACGGTTCCGCAGGCGTAATTAACGACCACGGCCGCGGGCGGCACTATCGCCCGCATGAGCACGTAAAAAAGCGCGCAACGATTTGCGCGCTTTTTTTGCGCCGCCGCCAGGCGTCGGCCCGGTTTCAGGCTCAGCGGCGGCAAGCGGCGCGCGACACAAAAGCATCGCGCGCATCGCCATCAAACCATCAGACGATCTTCTGCGCATCGGGCGCGAACGAATCGCTGCGCGCGACCGGCCACCACTTCTCATAGAGCTGATAGCGATAGCGCGCTTCGAGCAGATCGCCAGGCTTCAGGTACTTGAGCAGCTCCGACATCAGCTTCACTTCATACGACGAGACGCGGCGCACGATGTGATGCGCGCGCAGATCGGCGGGACTGTCGAGCCCGGCGGCCTGGATCAGCTCCTGCAGCGCATGCAGCGTGTTGCGATGGAAGTTGTAGACGCGCTCGCCCTTGTCGGGCACGTTCAGCGCGCGCTGGCGCACCGGGTCCTGGGTGGCGACGCCCGTCGGGCAGCGGTCCGAATGGCACTTCTGTGCCTGGATGCAGCCCACCGCGAACATGAAGCCGCGCGCCGAGTTGACCCAATCGGCGCCGATCGCGAGCGTCTTGGCGATATCGAACGCGGTGATGATCTTGCCGCTCGCGCCGATCTTGATCTTGTCGCGCAGGCCCGTGCCCACGAGCGTGTTGTGCACGAGCAGCAGGCCTTCCTGGAGCGGCGTGCCGATGTGATCGGTGAACTCGATGGGCGCCGCGCCCGTGCCGCCTTCGGCGCCGTCCACGACGATGAAGTCGGGCAGGATGCCGGTTTCGAGCATGGCCTTGGCGATGCCGAAGAATTCCCACGGATGGCCGATACAGAGCTTGAAGCCGGTAGGCTTGCCGCCCGAGAGCTTGCGCAGCCGATCGACGAATTCGAGCAGGCCGCGCGGCGTGGAGAACTCCGAGTGGCGCGCGGGCGAGACGCAGTCCTGGCCCATCGGAATGCCGCGCGTCTCGGCGATTTCCGGCGTGACCTTCGCCGCGAGCAGCATGCCGCCGTGGCCCGGCTTCGCGCCCTGCGAGAGCTTCACCTCGATCATCTTCACTTGCGGCTCGGCGGCGAGGCGCTGGAACTTGTCGGCGCTGAACGTGCCGTCGTCGTTGCGGCAGCCGAAGTAGCCCGAGGCGATTTCCCAGATGATGTCGCCGCCGTTTTCGCGGTGATACTTCGAGAGCGAGCCTTCGCCGGTGTCGTGCGCGAAGCCGCCTTTCTTCGCGCCCAGGTTGAGCGCGCGGATCGCGTTCGCGGACAGCGCGCCGAAGCTCATCGCCGAGACATTGAAGATCGACATCGAATAGGGCTGCTCGCGATCCGCACCCACCAGCACGCGGAAGTCGCTGCCCGCGAGCTTCGTCGGCGCGAGCGAATGGCTGATCCATTCGTGGCCGACCGCCTTCACGTCGAGCTCGGTGCCGTACGGGCGGCTGTCGACGACGTTCTTCGAGCGCTGATAAACCACGCTGCGCTGCACGAGCGAGAAGGGCTTTTCGTCGGTGTCGTCTTCGACGAAATACTGGCGGATCTCGGGGCGCACGAATTCGAACAGGAAGCGCAGATGGCCCCAGAGCGGATAGTTGCGCAGGATCGCGTGGCGCTGCTGGGTCATGTCCCAGATGCCGAGCGCGACGATGAGCGCGGGCACGATGGCGCACAGCCACGACAGATGATGGAACGCCGCGGCGATCACGCAGGCTGCGAGCAGCAGCACTGCGCACCACATGGCGAGGTAACGTCGGGAAAACATGGGGAACTCCTCGATTGCTTGATTCGCTGCGCGCGGCTCGGTGTGGGCGCCCGGTCGGGGCCGCCAGGGCAGGGCCGCACGCGCCGGCCGCGCCCGGGTAAGGCGCCAGCGTGCCCGAATGATGCCGCAAGTTTGTGAAACTGGCCGGCAAATCGGCAAGAAACTGGAGGGGGAGCAGGCGGGCCCGGCGGCGAGAAAGCCAGGGGAGGCGGCGCGGTATGAGAGATGAGGATTGGGCAGCCGAGGCTCGCATGCCTGGGCACGCGCGCACCGGCAGGACAAACGATGAGCGGCGCAGGACGCGCCGCGCGTGCGAGCTTACGCCTGGCCTTCGGTGGCCGCCGACGCGGCGAATTGCGCGGACTTCTTGCGCGGCGCGCGCTTTTTCTTCGGCGCGACGGGCGGCAGGACCGCGGGTACGTGCGGTTCGAGCGTCGTCACGGTTTCGATGATGCCGCCGCCGAGGCACACGTCGCCGTCGTAGAGCACCGCCGACTGGCCCGGCGTCACGGCCCATTGCGCCGTGGGGAAATGCAGCGCGAACTGGCCCGCATCGATATCGCCCCCGGCGCCTGCGGCCTTGAACGAGCAGGGCGCGTCGGCCTGGCGATAGCGCGTTTTCGCGCCGCACGCGTGACCGTCGGCGGGCGGCTCGCCCGCGACCCAGCTCACGTTGCCCGCGCGCAATTCGTGCGCGAGCAGCCACGGATGATCGTGGCCCTGCACGACGTAGAGCGTATTCGTGCCCATATCCTTGCCCGCGACGAACCACGGGTCGCCGCTGCCGTCCTTGCTGCCGCCAAGTCCTATGCCCTTGCGTTGCCCGAACGTGTAGAACGCGAGGCCGATATGCTCGCCCACGACCTTGCCTTCGGGCGTCATCATCGGGCCGGGCCTGGTCGGCAGATAGCGGTTCAGGAAGTCGCGGAACGGCCGCTCGCCGATGAAACAGATGCCGGTCGAATCTTTCTTCTTCGCGTTCGGCAAGCCGATCTGCTCGGCGATCTCGCGCACTTTGGTCTTCGGAATTTCGCCGAGCGGGAACATCGTCTTCGAAAGCTGCGCCTGGTTCAGGCGATGCAGGAAGTACGACTGATCTTTCGTGTGATCGAGGGCCTTCAGCAGTTCGAAACGTCCATTACTTTCGCGCACGCGCGCGTAGTGGCCCGTGGCGATCGTTTCCGCGCCCAGCGACATCGCGTGGTCGAGGAAGGCCTTGAACTTGATTTCGGCGTTGCAGAGCACGTCGGGGTTCGGCGTGCGGCCCGCCGAATATTCGCGCAGGAACTCCGCGAACACGCGGTCCTTGTACTCGGCGGCGAAGTTGACCGCCTCGACGTCGATGCCGATCAGGTCCGCGACCGACACCACGTCGATCCAGTCCTGGCGCGTCGAGCAGTACTCGCCGTCGTCGTCGTCTTCCCAGTTCTTCATGAAGAGACCGACGACGTCGAACCCCTGCTCCTTGAGCAGCCATGCGGTAACCGACGAATCGACGCCGCCCGACATGCCCACCACGACCTTACGTTTGCTCATTTGTCTGCTGCCTTGTTGCTGCTTTCAACCTTTGGGTCCTGCTTCAGGTTCTGCCCTGGGTCCTGCCTTTGCACGCCGCCTTTGGGGCCGACCGCGTGCGTGCGCACGAAGTCGAGCGGCACGCGTTTGCCCGCGAGGTAATCGTCGACGCACTGCATGACGAGCGGCGTGCGATGACGCTCGCTCGCGGCGCGCAATTCGTCGGCGCTCATCCACAGCGTGCGGACGATGTCGGGATCGAGCGCGCGCGGTTCCGGCTCGCTCGCGACGCTGCCGCAATAAGTGAAGCGCAGATACGTCGTGCCGCTTTCCCCGGGCTTGCCGAAATGCGTCATGTACATGCCGACCAGCGCTTCGGGGGAGAACGCATACGCGGTTTCTTCCAGCGTCTCGCGCACGATGGCCTCATGGAGCGTCTCGCCCGCTTCCAGATGCCCGGCGGGCTGGTTCAGGCGCAAGCCAGCCGGCGTGTGCTCCTCGACGAGCAGAAAACGCCCGTCGCGCTCGACGATCGCCGCCACCGTGACGTGGGGTGTCCAGGTTTCATCATTCATGGGCCGCTATTTTACCGGCACGCGCCTGACGCTGCCGGGGGCCGGATCGCAGGCCCGGCAGCGCGATTCAGATGTTATGCGGAACGCAACGACGGCGCCGCGCAGGGCATCGCCGACCGTCCGGTCGGACGTTTCAAGGTGTTGTGTGCAGTGCACAAAAACGGGCGAATCCGGCTTCAACCGCGCCGCTGGTTTCGGTTAAAGTGGTGCGTCGTTTGCCGTTGCACCAGAAATGAAAGCCGGCGAGCCTCGTCGGCCTCACTCCGCTCGATTAGAGCCAGATTAGAAAGAAAAGCAGGTCGAGGAGGAAACAACGATGCATATCGGAGTGCCCACGGAAACCCGGGCGAATGAAACCCGTGTAGCCGCGACGCCGGAGACAGTGAAGAAGTACGTCGCGCAGGGCCACACGGTCACGATCCAGGCGGGCGCCGGCACCGGCGCGAGCTTTCCCGACGAAGCCTATACGGCGGCGGGCGCGCAGATCGCCGATGCGGCGGCCGCGTTCGGCGCCGAGCTCGTGCTCAAGGTCCAGTCGCCCTCGGTCAGCGAACTCGCGTTCATGAAACGCGGCGCAGTGCTGGTCGGCATGCTCGATCCCTTTAATGCGGAGAATGCGCAGAAGCTCGCGGAAGCGGGGTTGACCGCCTTCGCGCTCGAAGCCGCGCCGCGGACCACGCGCGCGCAGAGCCTCGACGTGCTGTCTTCGCAGGCCAACATCGCCGGCTACAAGGCGGTGCTCGTGGCGTCCAACCTCTATCCGCGCTTCATGCCGATGCTCATGACCGCCGCCGGCACAGTGAAAGCCGCGCGCGTGCTGATCCTGGGCGCGGGCGTGGCGGGCCTGCAGGCCATCGCGACAGCGAAGCGCCTGGGTGCCGTGATCGAGGCCTCGGACGTGCGTCCGGCCGTGAAGGAGCAGATCGAGTCGCTGGGCGCGAAGTTTCTCGACGTGCCCTACGAAACCGATGAGGAGCGCGAAGCCGCGCAGGGCGTGGGCGGCTACGCGCGGCCCATGCCGCCCTCGTGGCTCGCGCGCCAGTCGGCGCTGGTGCACGAGCGCGCGAGGCAGGCCGACATCGTGATCTCCACCGCGCTGATCCCGGGCCGCGACGCGCCCACGCTGCTGCCCTCGGAAACCGTGCAGGCGATGAAGCCGGGCTCCGTGGTGATCGACTTAGCCGCGGGACGCGGTCCGATCGCCGATCCGGCGAGCGGAAGACGCGGCGGCAACTGTCCGCTCACCGAGGCGGACAAGGTGGTCACGCACCACGGCGTGCAGATCTGCGGCTACACGAACCTCGCGTCGATGGTGGCCGCCGATGCCTCGTCGCTCTACGCGCGCAACCTGCTCGACTTCCTGAAGCTGATCGTGACGAAGGAAGGCGCACTGAACATCGATCTCGCGGACGACATCGTCGCGGCCACGCTGCTGGCCCGCGACGGCGCCGTCACGCGCAAGACCTGAGAGGAGACCCGGCAATGGAACTGATCAACCATACCGTCATCAACCTGATCATCTTCGTGCTGGCCGTGTACGTGGGCTATCACGTGGTGTGGAACGTCACGCCGGCGCTGCATACGCCGCTCATGGCCGTGACCAATGCGATTTCGGCGATCGTGATCGTCGGCGCGATGCTCGCCACCGGTCTCACGGTGGGCGGCGCGGGCAAGTTCTTCGGCACGTTTGCCGTGCTGCTCGCGGCCGTCAACGTGTTCGGCGGGTTCCTCGTGACGAGGCGCATGCTGGAGATGTTCCGCAAGAAGGAACCGAAGAAGCTGGCCGCGTCCGGTAGTAAGGAGGGCGCATAAATGAGCATGAACGTCGTTACGCTGCTCTACCTGGTGGCGTCGGTCTGCTTCATCCAGGCGCTCAAGGGCTTGTCGAACCCGCGCAGCGCGCGCGCCGGCAATATGTTCGGCATGGTGGGCATGGCCATCGCCATTCTCACCACCGTTGCGCTGATTGCGAAGCAATCCGCACAATTCGGCTCGAATCTCGGGCTCGGTCTCGGGCTGCTGTTCGGGGCGCTCGTGGTCGGCGGCGGGCTCGGTGCGTTCGTGGCCGCGCGCGTCGAGATGACCAAGATGCCCGAGCTCGTCGCGGCCATGCACTCGCTGATCGGTCTTGCGGCGGTGTGCATCGCGTATGCGGTGGTGTCGGAACCGGCCGCATTCGGGCTCGTGGCCGAGGATGCGCCGTATCCGGGCTTCCTGCCGTACGGCAACCGCATCGAGCTGTTCATCGGCACGTTCGTGGGCGCGATCACGTTTAGCGGTTCCGTGATCGCCTTCGGCAAGCTCTCGGGCAAGTACAAGTTCCGCCTGTTCCAGGGCGCGCCGGTGGTCTATGCGGGCCAGCATCTGATCAACCTGATGCTCGCGCTCGGCATGATCGGCTTCGGCATCCTGTTCTTTCTCACGCAGTCGTGGCTGCCGTTCATCATCATGACGGCGATCGCGTTCGCGCTCGGTGTGCTCATCATCATCCCGATCGGCGGGGCGGACATGCCCGTCGTCGTCTCGATGCTGAACTCGTACTCGGGCTGGGCGGCGGCCGGCATCGGCTTCTCGCTGAACAACGCGATGCTGATCATCGCGGGCTCGCTGGTGGGCTCGTCGGGCGCGATCCTCTCGTACATCATGTGCCACGCGATGAACCGCTCGTTCTTCAACGTGCTGCTGGGCGGTTTCGGCGCGGAAGCCGGCGGGGCGTCGGCAGGCGGCGCGCAGGAGCAGCGCCCGGTGAAGTCGGGCTCGGCCGACGACGCCGCGTTCATGCTCGGCAATGCGGAGAGCGTGGTGATCGTGCCGGGCTATGGTCTCGCCGTGGCGCGCGCGCAGCATGCGCTCAAGGAACTCACGGACAAGCTCGTGGAAAAGGGCGTGGACGTACGCTACGCGATTCACCCGGTGGCGGGCCGCATGCCGGGCCACATGAACGTGCTGCTCGCCGAGGCCGAAGTGCCCTACGACATGGTGTTCGAGATGGAGGACATCAACAACGAGTTCGGGCAGACCGACGTGGTGCTGGTGCTCGGCGCGAACGACGTGGTGAATCCGGCCGCGAAGAACGACCCGAAGTCGCCGATCGCGGGCATGCCGATCATCGAGGCCTACAAGGCGCGCACGATCATCGTGAACAAGCGCTCGATGGCGGCCGGTTACGCGGGGCTCGACAACGAACTCTTCTACATGGACAAAACCATGATGGTGTTCGGCGATGCGAAGAAGGTGATCGAGGAGATGGTGAAGGCGGTGGAATAAGCCCCTCATCGCCGAAGCTTCCGGGCCACGAGAAAGCGCGCAGCGATGCGCGCTTTTTTTCGCCCGTATTGCGCCCGTACGCGGCGCTACTTCGATGGCGCTTCCACGCGCCGCAGATAATCGGCGAGACGCCGCCCGCTCACGTCGGGAAACGGCTCGAGCACTTCCACGCCGTTCATCCGCGCGATGTTGAAGTTGCGGAAATCCCCACGCATTTCGCACCACGCGCCGACCGTCCACTGCGCGCCCCAGTACACGAGCCCGAGCGGCCAGATGCGCCGCTGCGTATGCGCGCCGATGCGATCGCAATACGCGAAGCGCACCACGAGCCGCGAGTCGACGGCGCGATGCAGCGCGTCCACTTTCTCCGAATAGGCCGGATCGACGTGATAAGAAGGCGCGAACACGGCGATGCGTTCGAGCACGGCGCGCTTCTCGGCGGGCATCGCTGCGGCGATCTTCGCGAGCGCGCCGCGCGCCCCGCCCGCGAGCACGGCGCCGCCCCAGGACTCGGCCATGCGCGCGCCCACGGCGAGCGCGGTGAGTTCGTCGGCGGTGAAGGTGAGCGGCGGCAGGCTTGCCGTGCGCGCGAGCCGGTAGCCGATGCCCGCTTCGCCTTCGATCGGCACGCCCGAAAGTTGCAGGTCGCGCACGTCGCGATAGACGGTGCGCGGCGACACTTCGAGCCACTGCGCGAGCTGCTGCGCCGTGGTGAGGCGGCGGCCGCGCAGCAGTTCGGCGATGCGGAAAAGGCGATCGGCTCGGCGGGTCATGGTTGGGCGGGCCAGAACGGTGGACTGGGTGCGGACTGCGGCGTGGACCGCGCCGAGGGCTGAGCCCAGGCTGGCGCGGTAGCGCAGATGATAGCGCTGCTCGCGCGCCGCGCACGCCGGCGCGCACCGCTGCGCTTCAGCCCAGCTTGGCCGCGTGCAGGCCGACGCGGTTGCCTTCGGTATCGATGAAGAAGCCGATATAGCCGAAATTGCTGGGCAGCTCGAGCGCCGGGCCCTGTTTCTTGCCGCCGGCTTTTTCCACACGGTCGAGCACGGCCGTGACCGACGGCTGCGCGTTCAGATACACGAGCACGCCTTTGGGGTCCGGCTTGGCGTCATGCGGATTGAACACGATGCAGCCGCCGGTTTCGCCGTCCGTGTGGGCGAACAGCGCCATCGGCACCCCGCCGACGACTTCGCGCTGCAGCGACGTATCGAAAGCGGTTTCGTAAAAGGTCGCGGCACGGTCCAGATCGTGCGCGGGGATTTCGAACCACGAAATGACACGGGAAACTTCGGTCGACATGATGCGCTCCTCGGATGCCAAAGGATCGATGGCGGATGCAGTGAAATGGCGGTTGCTGGCGGGATGCCGTGGCGCCGTCCGTTGCGCGTTTCGCGCCGCGCGGGTTGGCGTAGAGACAGTGTGCGGGGGTGCTGCTGACAGCGTGCTGTCAGTAGCCTTGGCAGGACGCTCGCCGCGCGGGGGCTGGGCGATGGAGTGTTGGCCTGCGTCAGGATCTTTCGGTCGTTTTCGAGAGAGAGGCGCGCGCAAATCTGCTGTAATCGGCGGGTTTATCCTTTCGACCCGTCACCCGAGCGCCAGCCCTTCGCTTCATGTCTCCAAACATCTCCATCATCACGCCCACGGCCAACCGCGAGGCCTTCCTGCCGGCGATCGCGCGCTGCGTGGCGCGTCAGCAAGTCGACTGGGAGTGGCTCGTGCTCGACGACAGCCCGCAGCCCAGCGCCTTCATGCGCCAGCTCGCCGAAACCGACCCGCGCGTGCGCTATTACTGGTCGAAGACGCGCATGTCGATTGGCGCGAAGCGCAATTTCCTCGTGGGCGAGTCGCGCGGCGAACTGATCGCCCATTTCGACGACGACGATCATTACGCCGCGCACTATCTCTCGGGCATGGTGCGGCTGCTGCGCGAGAGCGATGCGCAACTCATGAAGCTCTCGACGTTCTGGATGTACGCGCCGCACACGCAGTTTCTGGGCTATATGGACCTGAACGCGCGCGTCGGCCTGCACTACGTGCTCAAGGGCAAGGAAGTGGGCACGGTGACCTTCCACGAGAAGATGCAGATAGGCGCCGATTTCATTCTTTTCTACGGCTTTGCCTACGTGTACCGCAAGGCGCTGTTCGAGATCGCGCGCTTCGACGACGTCGACCTGTGCGAAGACGAGAGCTTTATCCGCCGCGTGGTGGAGGCGGGGCGGAAAGTGCTGGCCGCCGAGGATACGCAGGCGAGCTGCCTGCATCTGATCCATCCGGCTTCGACTTCGCGCTGCTTTTCGCGCCATTCGCTGCCGGTGTTCCTGCTGCCGAGGCTCTTTCCGGAGTACGAAGGGTATCCGCTGCCCGTCGAGCCGGGAGGCGCGGTTGTCGGGCCTGCGCGCGTCTGAAGCCAGGATGCGTGCCCGAAGCCAGGGCGCGCACCACCACGCGCGGCCCACGCGCGCTGCGGCGCATGGGCTCGATGGCGATCAGCCGTTTCAGTCGTTATTGTCGGCGTCGCTCGCGCCCTTGCCGGCCGCGGCATCGGGGTTGGCGCCCGCCGGACGCTGGCGCACGCTGCCCGCGATCAGGTCGAAGCGGAACAGGCGGCATTCGAGCGCGCCATTGAAGAGCGGCGTCTTGGCCGCTTCGCGCAGGCGCAACTGGCCCGGCAGCTTGCGATCCGAGGTGAGGAAGAATGCGCGCCAGCCGGTGAAACGCTGCTTGAGCGCGTCGCCGAGCGCCTGGAAGAACTCGGCGTCCGGCGCGTCGGTGTGGACGCGGCGGAAGGCTTCCTGCGCCTCGTAGTCCTCGCGCATCTCGCGGGGCGCGCGCGCCTCGCCGCGCGCATTGCGTCCGCGCACTTCGATACGCTCGCCATACGGCGGATTCGCCACGAGGATGCCGTTGCCCTCGGCGGGCGGCGTCATGTTGCGCGCGTCGAGCTGCTTGAGCGGCACGTTGCCAAGACCCGCGCGCGCGAAATTGGCGCGCGCCTTTTCGAGCATGACATCGGAAATGTCGCTGCCGAAGATGCGCAGTTCCTTTGCGCGGCTCATGGCCGTGTTGCGCGTGGTGTTCGCCTCGCTCTTCAGATGGCGCCAGGCGGCGCTGTCGGCCTGCTTCAGCCGCTCGAAGCCGAAGCTGCGCGTGAGGCCCGGCGCGATGTCGAGCGCGACCTGCGTGGCTTCGGCGAGAAACGTGCCGCTGCCGCACATCGGATCGTAGAGCGGCATCTCGGGCGTCCAGCCCGTGAGGCGCAGAATGCCGGCGGCGAGATTCTCGCGCAGCGGCGCGGCGCCCTTGTCCAGACGCCAGCCGCGCTTGAAGAGCGGCTCGCCCGAGGTATCGAGATAGAGCGTGCAGTCGTTCGCGGTGAGGAAGGCGAACACGCGCACGTCGGGATACGCGGTATCGACACTCGGACGCGCGCCGGCCTTGTCGCGCATGCGGTCGCAGATCGCGTCCTTCACGCGCAGCGTGGCGAATTCGAGGCTGCGCAGCGGCGATTTGATCGCGGTGATGTCGATGCGGATCGTCTCGTTCGGCGAGAACCACTTTTCCCACTGCTGCTCGCGCGCGAGCGCATAGATGTCCTGCTCGCCGCGATAGGGCCGCTGGGCGATCTTCAGGAGCACGCGGCTCGCGATGCGCGAATGCAGGTTTGCGGCCATGCCGCCGGCCCAGTTGCCGCGAAAATGCACGCCGCCGGGCACTTCGGCGCCGGCCTCGAGCGCGCCGGGCGGCAGGCGCCGCTCCGCGATATCGGCCAGTTCGGCGGCGAGCGGGGCTTCGAGGCCGCGTGGGCAGGGAGCAAAGAAATCGAAAGACATGAGGAAAGTGATGACGCTGCGGGGGAAGGCGTCATTGTACGCGGGTTGTGGGGCAGGCCCGTGTGGTGGGGCGACGGATATCCGCCGCCGCCCTCAAGCCGCCGGCCGTGCGAGCGGCTTGATCTTCGGCCTGGGCTGGCGGCTGGCTTGCCACAGATCCCATTGATTCTGCATGCCGAGCCATTGGTCAGCCGACGTCCCAAGCCACGCAGACAGGCGCAGCGCGATATTGGCCGTCACACTGGCCTTGCCGTTGAGCAGATTCGACAGCGTCACGCGGTTGATCTGGAGCGCATTCGCTGCCTCCGTCACAGTCATGTCCTGCGGAATCCATTCGCGCAATACTTCGCCGGGGTGTGCCGGGTTGTACACTCTGCTGCTCATGCGTGTCATTTAGTGGTAGTCCTGATAATCGAGGAGGATTGCGTCCCCGTCTTCAACTTTGTGCCGAAAGGTTTTGATCATGCGGACTGTAGCCTATGTGACTACACGCTGCAACTGCCTGCGATGGCATGCCGCGATGCAGAAGGGGTTGAGGAACGCTCCGTCGAACCGCGGAGCGCGAGCGTTCCTCAGCGTCGCATCAAGGCTTGCAGTGCCACCCAGCCAGCGTCAGCAAACCCCGCATCGCTGGCCAAACGGCCGATAAAAACCGCCGCTCAATCGTTGTCTTCACGCAACTTCGTTCGCCGGATCGGCGATAGATAGCCAGGTGGGCGGCCTGACTTTCACCCTTCCTGATCGCCGGTCCGACTGCGCCGGATCGGCCACACGAGATCGACCGGATGCCGGGTCACGCGCCGCCAGAACGCGCGCATGAGCGGGCGCACGTCCTGGCGCCCGAGGTCGCGCGAGCGCAGCGCCATCTGCAGCGCGAACGCGAAACTCACTGTCACGTTGAGCACGGCCATGCTCGCCACGCCGGCCACGGCCCACCAGAGCTCGCGGGTCTTGAGCGTATCGGGGCCGAGCACGCCGAGCGCCACGCCGATCGAGCCCGATGAGAGCGTCACGTGCCGCACCTCGAAGTGGAACGCGACGGCCGAGACGATCGCCGGCACGAGGCCGAGCATCATGCCGAGCACGAGGTTGCCCCACACGCCCGCCACGTTGGTGCGGCAGAAGTGCGCCAGACGCGCGGCGCCCGAGGCGCCCAGCGTCAGGCGCAGGCGCCGGTTCCACGCGAGCGCGTCCTCGACGCGATGGAGTACGAACCAGTTGTCGGCCCAGCCCGCGAACAGGCTCGACGCCCACAGCAGCACGCCCGTCAGCGCGGCATAGAACGGCGTCGGGCCGATGAGCGAGAACGACTGGAGCGTGGCATGCGCTTTGGCCGGCGTGATCAGGTTCGCATGGAAGAGCCAGCCGCAGACGAGCTGGATCGCGAGACAGGCCGGAAACACGAGCAGCACGTTGCCGAGCACGGCGGCGGCCTGGGTGCGGATCAGCGCCACCACCGACGACACGAAGCGCGCGCGCCCCGCAGGCTCGTTGGCGCCGTCGAGCTCGCGCGCGAGCGTGGGGGCCGTCATCGCGGGCTGCTTGGTCGCGAGCGAGAAGTGGCAGAAGTGCATGACGAGGAAGCTCAGCGCGTAGTTGATGCCCGCGAAAAGCCCTTCGATCATCGAGGGCAGGTGCGCGCCCGTGATGCCGAATTTCACGTAGACGGTCACCGCCGTGACGAGGCCGCCGCCCGCCGCCATGCGCAGCATCGTGAGGTATTCGGCGCGGTCGCGGGCGATGTAGTGCTCGCCCGTGTCGGCGGAAAGCTCCACCACCTTGCGCGAGAGCAGCGCGAAATTGCTGCGCATGAGGTGCGTCACGCTCTGGCTCTTCTGGTTCGCCTTGATGAGATCGGCGACGAGGCGCGCCTGCGTCGAGGGATCGTCGGCGGCCATCCACGCGTCGAGCAGGCGCTCGGCGCGCACGATGCGCATGCGCATGCGCTCGACCTGGAATACGGTGTCCACGCGCACGCCGTGACGGTAGAGATGCGCGAAGACGTCGTCGGTGGCCTTGCGGCAGTCATCGAGCAGGAGGCGCAGCCAGGTCACTTCGTGCAGGAGGCGCGCGGGCTCGCCTGCGTCGCGCGCGTTCTCCACGGCGAGCATCGCGCGCGTGAGGCGGAAGAACGACAGCTTCTCGACGGCCACGCGCGCGTCCTCGCTGGAAAGGCGGCTGCGTACCGTCGGCGAGAGGCCCGTCGAGCTGATCTGGCAGGTCAGGTTGTGCAGCGCCGTGAGCAGGCCCAGCGAGAACTCGTTGGGCAATGCGTCGGGCGCGGTGGAGCGGGTGGCTTCGCCGACGGCGGGTGCGGTTGCGGACTCGATGGCGGACTCGATGGCGGGCTCGGCGGCGGCGTCGTGATGCACCGTGGCCGGTTCGGCGATCAGGGCTTGCAGGCGCGCGAGGAGATCGCGCGGCAGCGTCGCAATCCACTCGGGATCGTGGATGGCGGGGAACATCAGCGTGACGAGCGCCGCGAGGTCGCGGCGGTTCGGCGCCGGCGGGATCAGCTGCGCCTGCACGCGTTCCACGAGCGCGCCGAACAGACCCGAGTGGACGGGCATGCCCGCGTCGCAGAGCAGCGTGATGCTGTCGCTCTCGCGCAGGAGCTTGCGCACCATGGCGCCGACGTTGGCTTTCCACGCTGGATTGCGGTCCAGCACGTGCAGCAGGTAGCGCACGCGCGCGTGCTCGGGTGGCGCGCGCAGCGGAGCGTTCTCGGCGGCGGCGGGGGACGTGGCGTCGGCATCGAGCTTGCCGCGCCGGTGGAGCCAGTGCGCGAGCTCGATCAGCCAGTCGCTGCGCTCCGCGTAGGGCGCGTCGGCGTCGGCGGTGGCGAGCAGCGCGTCAAGCTGTCGAACCGCGCTGCGCGAAGCGCGCCATTTTTTCCAGAGCGTCTTGATCGAACGAAACATACGAAAGCGTCAGGCAGTAGGGCAACGCGCCATTATCGCGGTTCATGCGGATTGGGCCGTTCGAGTTGGGCCGCGGGCTGGCGTGATGCGAGTTTTTTGGGCCGTGGGGAGCCAAGGTAGAGAGACCGCAGCGGAGCCGATGAGCGTTCCAGGCGCGGCGTGCCGGGGCAGATGATCGGTGCGTTGGCGTGGGGAATTGAGGCGCATCCGCTAGCCGATACAAATGCGGCGCGCCAGAGGCGCGCCGCGTTCGTCGACACATCAGGCTTCAGCGTGTCAGCCTGCCGTTGCGGCCTGCGGGCAGGCCATGATGGTCATCGGCTTCGTGCGCAAGGTCTTCGCGCCGTTCTTCGTGGTCGTGGTCACGCTCGCCTGCGGTGCGGCGGCAAGCGTGCGCACGCCGCTTGCAATGGCTTGCGAGAGCGCCGCCACCGCGCGACGGTGGCCGACCACGAGCGCGTCGTAGCCATCGCCGACGGGCTCGTTGAGCACGCTGCGGCAGGTCATGACCGCCTGCGTATCGAGCGAGCGCACGCTCCAGACCGCGTCGATGAGGGCGTGCGAGCCAGGCCACGATTCGAAGCGCTGCACCTGCACGCTCACGCGGTACACCGGCACGCCATCGGGATGCGGCGAGCCATACACGTCGATGGTGCCGAGCTGCTGCGTGAGATCGCCCGAGAGCGCGCGGCGGATTTCGTCGCCGGGCAGCGAAGCCCAGCGCTCCTGCTCGAGCACCCTGACCTGCGTGGCGTCGTTCTGCACGACCAACTGTGCCTTCGCGACTTGCGGCGGCACGTCGACCGGCGCCAGCGAGACCAGCAGCGCCGGATTGCCCGTGGTCGAGGCGACGCTCGCGCGCGCGGCATCGTCGGTGGGGCTCAGCGTGTAGAAATGGCTGCCGGGCGAGGCGCAGCCCGCGAGCGCCGCCGCGAGGGCGAGCGCCGCAAGGGCTGCGGGGAGCCGGGAGGGGAGCCGGCGAGACGTCATGGCTTGTCTCCTGATTTGCCGCGCAGCAGCGATTCGGGATGGCGCTCCAGATAATCCGAGAGCGCGTTGAGCGATTGCAGCGTGCGCGTGAGCTCCTGCAGCGCCTGGTGCACGTCCGATTGCAGCGGGGAGTCCTGCTGCAGCGTGGACTGCGCGGCGTTGAAGGTCTTCTGCGCCTGATCGAGCGTACCGCGCATCTGCGGCAGGATCTCGTCGTTGACCTTGTCGAACAACTGGTTCGCGTTCTTCAGAGAATCGTTCAGATTGCTGCCGATCTGGTCGAACGGGATCTTGTCGAGCTTCTTCGCGATGTCGGCGACCTGCAACTGCAACTCTTCGAGCGAGTTCGGAGTCGTCGGCAGCTCCATGGGGTCGCGGTCGAGGTCCACCTTCGCGGGCGCCGCCTTCGGGAAGATGTCGAGCGCGACGTAGAGCTGGCCCGTGATCAGGTTGCCGGTGCGCAACTGGCCGCGCAGACCGCGCGCGACGAGACGCCTGACGAGTTCCTGACTTTGCGCCGTATGCGGCTCGGGCGCCTCGCCGTGGATGCGGCGCGAGAGGCGCTGCGGATACAGGTTCATCGTCACCGGCATCGTGAAGTTGTGCTCCTTCGGGTCGTACTCGATGCCGATGCCGGTCACCTGGCCGAGCACGATGCCGCGGAAGTCGATCGGCGCGCCCACCGAGAGACCGCGCAACGACTGGTTGAAGTACATCACGACATGCACCGGCGCGCCGTCCGGCTCTTTCATCGCGTCGGTTTCGTCGTCCGCGAGCGTGAAGGTCGAGTTGTCGGGCGCCTGCGGACCCATGGCCTGGCCCGGCGGCGACTGGAACGCGAGGCCGCCCACGATGACGGTCGCGAGCGACTGCGTATTGACCTTGATGCCGCTCGAATCGAGCTGCACGTTCACGCCGCTTGCGTGCCACCAGCGCGTGTTGGTGCCCACGTACTGATCGTAGGGCGCGCTCACGAATGCCTGCACCGTCACGCCGTCGCCGTCCTTGTCGAGCGAGTAGCCCGTCACCTGGCCCACCTGGATGCGCCGATAGAAGATGGGTGTGCCGATGTCGAGCGAGCCCAGGTTCTCGCTATGCAGCGTGTAGCGGTGGCCCTTTTCGTCGACGGTCACGGCGGGCGGCGTTTCCAGCCCGACGAAGTCGCTCGAGGTCTCGTTCGAGCGGCCCGCGTCGGCGCCGATGTAGGAGCCCGAAAGCAGCGTGCCGAGCCCCGAGACGCCGCTCGCGCCCACACGCGCGCGCACCACCCAGAAGCGGCTGTCCTTCTTGGCGAAGTCTTCGGCGTCCTTGGTGAGTTCCACGGTCACGAGCACGCGCGAGAGGTTCGGCGAAAGCTTGATGGCGCGCACCGAGCCGATGTCGACGTCCTTGTACTTGACCTTGGTCTTGCCCGGCTCGAGACCTTCGGCGGTCATGAAGCTGATCGTAATGGTCGGGCCACGCGAGGCCACGGACTTCACCACGAGCGCGATGCCGATCAGCGCCGCGACGAGCGGCACGATCCAGACGAGCGACGGGAGCCAGCGCCTCGGCTTGACGATGTCCGGCTCGGGCAGGTCGGGCGGTAGCGAGCCACCGCCCGAAGGCGGGGTCGGTCCTTTCGGACTATTCATGAGGGCGATCCTGAGAGTGTTGCGAGGGTTGCTGTTTGTCTTCGTCTATCGGATCCCAGATAAGGCGGGGATCGAACTGCATCGACGCGATCATCGTCAGGATCACGACCGAGCCGAACGCGATCGCGCCGGGTCCCGCCGTAATCACCGCAAGCGACTGGAAGCGTACCAGCGCGACGGTCAGCGTGACAACGAACACGTCCAGCATCGACCAGCGGCCGATGAACTCGACGAGCCGATAGAGCTTCGTGCGCTCGACGGGGCGCCACCTGGAGCGGCGCTGCGCCGTGGTGCAGAGCAGCGCGAGCACGGAGAGCTTGAGCATGGGCACAAGAATGCTCGCGATGAAGACGATCACGGCGAGTGGGGCGTCGCCCGAGGTCCAGAAGTAGGCGACGCCGCTCATGATGGTGTCGTCCTCGTCGCCGACGAGCGAGGCCGTATGCATCACCGGCAGCAGATTCGCGGGAATGTAAAGGATTGCGGCGGCGAACAGGAGCGCCCAGGTGCGCGTGAGGCTGTCGGGGTGGCGCTCGTGCATCGGCGAGTTGCAGCGCCCGCAGCGTTCATGTCCGGCCGTGCGCGGTTGCACGTGGCCGCAGGCGTGGCAGGAGATCAGGCCGGCGTCGGTGGCGGTGGTGAATTTCATCGGGATGCCTCGGTGCGCTGGGCGTTCATTGCGGGGTCCAGCCGGGAGCG
The DNA here is from genome assembly GCF_905220245.1 of Paraburkholderia sp. J63. Lineage (NCBI taxonomy): Bacteria > Pseudomonadati > Pseudomonadota > Betaproteobacteria > Burkholderiales > Burkholderiaceae > Paraburkholderia > Paraburkholderia sp. J63. Next base: position 60,277 of record NZ_CAJMZF010000010.1, read on the forward strand.
TTTGCGGTGCCGCCGGGGCGCTTCGGCGCGTCCGGATCGTGGATCTCGGGACTGGCGAGCGGGCCGATCGCACTGGAAGTGCCGGGTGCGTTCTGGGACGCGCGATCGGTGCTGTCGGCTGCTTCAGCGGCATCGGGCGCGTCCCCGGAGAACAGCGCGGGCATGCCGGGGTCGAGCGCGCCGACGGGGTCGATGTCGAGTCCGTCGGAACTCGAGCTTGCGTCGGGCAGGCCGGTGCCGCTCGCGTCGCGGGAAAGGCCATGCGCGGCGGAGCCGTCGAACCCGCGCGGGCCACCCGAGTCGCCTGAATCACGCGGGCCGCCTGGACCACCCGAGCCGCCGGGCCCGCCCGGACCCGTACCGCCGCCCGCCGGGTCCGCACCGCCGTGGCGCGAGGCGCGCGCGCCTTCGCGCAGGGCGTCGGCGACGTCCCACAGCGTGCGCGCATCGAAGGTCAGCACCACGGTGATCATGAGCGTGAGCGCGCCGAACGCGAACAGCGCGGTCTCCGGAATCACGCGTGCGAGACTCACCATTTTCACGATGGTGATGAGCACGCCGAGCATGAAGACTTCGAGCATGCCCCAGGGCCGCACGAACTGGATCGTCCGGAGCACGAGGTTGAAGCCGGGGGGAATGTAGCCGCGCCGTATTGGCAGGAGCACGTAGAGCAGCGCAACCAGTTCGGTGAGCGGGCAGAGGATGGTGGCGAAAAAGACCATCACCGCGACGATCTCCATGCCCTCGTTCCATAGCACCACGAGCGCGCCGAAGAGGCTCGACTGCGAGATGATGCCGTTGGCATCGAGCTCGATGATGGGAAACGACTGCGCGATGACGAACGTGACGAGCGCGGCGATGGTGATCGCGCAGATGCGGTCGAGCTGCGCCGAAGCACTGTTATAGAGCGTGGCGCCGCAACGCGAGCAGCGCGCGCTCTGTCGCCCGAACAGGCGAGGCTTGCGGTAAAGCGCGTCGCATTCGTGACACGCGATCAGATTGTCCTGGGCCATGCGGGCAGAAGACGCAAAACGACGTGAACGGAACGAAAGACGCTGATGCTGCAACGGCGCGAGCCGGCGGCAGCATTGCCGGCCATGTTACCAAAGGAGGTCGGCGATACGTGTTTCGTTCGTCTCAATGGGGCGCGCGGCGAGCCGTGCGTCCGATGGGACGGGCCGCCTTCACGGCTCGAACGGCGTGGGAGTGTGCCACGTTTGCCGCACCTGCGTACGCCGTTCGTGCAACATTCGTGCGCTAGCGCAGTCTTGCGTGCTGGCTTTTCCCGGCGCCGCTGCTTCGCACACTATATTGCACCGCCGCACGCGAGGCGTGCCATGCGCCATTGGCTCCGGACGTTTGCATTCTGTTTGCATACGCGTCACCAGGTTATCTTTCTTCCTGAGCGGCCGGGTGAGCGGCCATCCCTCCACGAAACCCGCGCGGGCGGCGGGCGCGATTGGCGGAGGTTCCCAACGCCCGGGTTGGGGAAAATCATGGAAGCATTGACCGGACTGGCGCGTTTGACAGTAGGCCGGGTGCGCGCGACCCGGGCGAGGGCGGCGCTCGTGCGGGCCGGGCTCGGGGTGCGCGGGGTACTGGCGGCGCTGGCAGTGTTGGCGGCAGCAAGCAGCGCAGCCTGGGCGCAAATGGACGCGGGCAAGAGTACGCTCGTGGCGATCTCGCGGCAAATGAACGTGCCCGTGGAGGGCAGCTTCACGAAGTTCGACGCGCAGATCAGCTTCGATCCCGCGAAGCCGGCGGCAGGCACGGCGCGCCTGACGGTCGATACCGGCAGCTACGATCTCGGCGACGCGAGCTACAACGACTCGGTGCGCGGTCCCGAATGGTTCGACGCGAAGGCGTATCCGCAGGCCACCTTCGTCTCCACGTCGATCGTGCAGAGCGCCCCGAGCCAGTACAGCATGAGCGGCAATCTCACGATCAAGGGGCATACGCAGCGTGTCGTGATCCCCGTCGTGCTCACCCAGCTGGGCGCGACGCAGACCTTCGACGGCACGTTGCCCATTCACCGGCTCGCGTTCGACATCGGCACGGGCGAGTGGAAGGACACCTCGACCGTTGCGGACGAAGTGCTGATCAAGTTTCACATCGTCGTCGCGCACAAGTAGCGGGCAAGGCGGGCGGCGGCGCGGTTCTTTCACGGCGCAGCCGATGCGTTACTACGCAGCGGTTGCGCAACGATCACCCAGGAGGCGCACTTGAACAGATTCGTGTTGTTGACCGCAAGAGCCGCAGGCATCGCAGCGCTGTCGCTGGCGGCGTCGCTCGCGCATGCGGCCGACACCTACCAGCTCGACCCGAACCACACCTTCCCGAGCTTCGAGGCCGATCACATGGACGGCCTGTCCATCTGGCGCGGCAAGTTCACGAAAACCACGGGCACGGTCACGCTCGATCGGGCCGCCAAGACCGGCACCGTCGACGTGACGATCGATACGGATTCGGTGCAAACCGGCAATCCGCAGCTCGACAAGCATCTCCAGGGCGACGACTTCTTCGACGTCGCGAAGTACCCGAGCGCTACCTACAAGGGCACGCAGATCGTCTTCGACGGCGACAAGCCCAAGGAAGTGATCGGCACCTTCACGCTGCACGGCGTCACGCGGCCGCTCAAGCTCGAGATCGAGTCGTTCAAGTGCATGCAGCACCCGATGCTCAAGCGCGAGGTCTGCGGCGTGGAAGCCGAGGCGGAATTCAACCGCGACGACTACGGCATGGACTCGGGCAAGAAGTACGGCTTCAAGATGAAGACCACTCTGCATATTCAGGCCGAAGGCATCAAGCAGTAGCGGCGGCCTGAGAAAGCGCGCGAGACGCGCACCGGACAAGGCCCGCGCCGGGCGGGCCCTGTTTCATTTACCACTGAGTCATTCGCCAATAAAGCGCATTGATACGGTCGTAGAGCGAAGGCGGCAGCATGACAAGATCGTCATCGTCGCCGCCAATCTGAAACTGGACGTAGTTGTCTGCCCACATTATCTTCGGTGACGGCGTAGAAAATGTCCGCCGGGCGATTAGCTTGCCTGAGGCAGCGCCATAGACACGGCCAACATACTCGGGGTTATCGCGATGGTTCCAGTCCAGCCTGCACTCCTCCGCAATATAGAGACGATCGGGCGATGTACTGCGTACGCAACTACTGGCCTTCGAGTCCGATCGATGCGTGATGAAGAAATAGATCAGCGCCAGTGTTGAGACTGCAATTAGCACCTTCTTCATAGCTTGATCCGTATCGGTGTGCGAAGTCGACAACGTTTCCGGTCCGAGAAAATGATGAAGTCACCGCCCCTTTGATGCTTGATAGCCCACTGCCGAAAGTCGCTGTTATGAACCGGATAATAAATGTTTCCCTTGGCCCTCACATCGCCGCGAGCAACTGGATAAGGGAGATACAAGGATGGAGTGTTGAGTTGCCCAATCAAGCCGTTATATGGCACAACGATTACACCCTTACTGCTCCAGTGGCCGAGGTACTGTGATATGCCGCCGGGTTTGTCGGTGAAATCATAGCTATCCTTGATGTATACATAGACACTGGTTATTACGGCCTCCCTTTTGGCATATTCGAATTTTACGTCTGCTGGGGCGGCGTAGAAGTTGAAAGATCCAAGTGCGCCGGTAAGATCGTCGGGGATGCCATTTCTTTGAAACTGTGACTCCATGAATTCGTCAATTTTTTGCGAAAGCGAACTTCCCACGCCTGCGTACTGAAAGTGAAAATGACGATGAAGAACGGACATGCTGCCTTTGCATAAGTCCCAGATGTCCAAAGGCATCATCGCGTCCCTAACCGGCATCAGTTTGTCGCGGAGTGGTTTGAGTGTGGAGTCCCGATGAATGGCATTGTTCACCAGATCGTTGTACTTTTCTTGCGCTCGCCTGAATTTCAAAACCCAATCCATCTTGATGGTGGTGGTGTCGTACATGCCCGGCGGATAGGGCTCGCCATTCTGATTGATCTCGGCAGCAAGGTCGTCGTCGGTCGGCGCATAGTTCAGGATGCCTGAGAACCATCGTTCCATGAGCCTGGCGGCAATGGGCATGCCTTCAAGCCGCATTGCGTTCGGTATTTCCTGAATGTCGAAGGGCGGAACCTTGATTTCCTCCTTGCGCTGTGCGGATGGCAGCCTGGCTGGCTTGGGCAGCGGTGGCAGCGGTTTGTCAAACGAGATGCCTGGCACGCTGACGGGTTTGCAGCCTTCACCCGGGTTCCATCGTTGTTTCCAGAAGCCTGTTTTGTAGTAGGGAATGTCTTTGTCGGTGAGATACAACATAGCCGCCCTCCCAAAGAATTGGCCGTAGCGATGCTACATGCGGTCATCGCCGATCAATCTCATAAAGACCGGCATGCTTCGAGGGGCACAGAAAAACAAAAAGCCGGTTCGCGAGAACCGGCTTTTTCGTTGTGCGCCCAGCATGGGCGCATTCCTGCGGGTGCAAGTCCCGCCATAAGCTGGTCACAGTGAATGAAGTGAAGCGCAACTGCATGAGGGCGCCGGTTGCGCCGGCGACCGGTCGCAAGTTTCTGGGCTACGAGTTGTGGCGCAGCGCGGGCGGGCGGATCAAATGCGCGATGTCGAGAAAGGCGCTGGCGACCTTCAGGCAACGTATCCGGGAGATGACACGCCGCTCGTGCGGGCGCAGCCTGCTGGAGGTGACGGAGCGACTGCGGGCCTATGTGCCCGGCTGGAAGGCATACTTCCAGCTGGCCCAGACCCCGCGGGTGTTCCGTGAACTCGACGAGTGGATCAGGCACCGGCTGCGGGCGTTGCAGCTCAAGCACTGGCGACGGGGGACGACGATGTACCGGGAGTTGCGGGCGATGGGTGCCTCGGAATCAGACGCGCGACAGGTGGCGGTGAACAACTGCCGCTGGTGGCGTAACAGCTACATGCTGCTGAACCGGGCGCTGCCCGTGGCCTACTTCGACCGGCTGGGCGTGCCCCGGCTCTCATGACCTCAACTGCTCGAACCGCCCGGTGCGGACCCGCACGCCGGGTGGTAATGGGAGGGGATCGGTCAGATCAACTGACCGCCCCTATCCCGTTTACCACTGAGTCATTCGCCAATAAAGCGCATTGATACGGTCGTAGAGCGAAGGCGGCAGCATGACAAGATCGTCATCGTCGCCGCCCCTCTGAAAGAAAACATAGTTGCTGCTCCACATGATCTGCGGCACCGGTGTCTGGAGTGTTCGTCGGGCGATCAGCTTGCCGGAGGCGGCATCGTAGACTCGGCCAACATACTCGGGGTTATCGCGATGGTTCCAGTCCAGCCTGCACTCCTCCGCAATGTAGAGACGATCGGGCGACGTGCTACGGACGCAACTGCTCGCGTTAGAGTCTGATCGATGCGTGACGAAGAAATAGATCAGCGCTAGTGTCGAGACTGCGATTAGCACCTTCTTCATAACTTGATCCGTATCGGTGTGCGAAGTCGACAACGTTTCCGGTCCGAGAAAATAATGAAGTCACCGCCCCTTTGATGCTTGATAGCCCACTGCCGGAAGTCGCTGTTATGAACCGGATAGTAGATGTTTCCCTTCACCCTCACATCGCCACGAGCAACAGGATAGGGTAGATACAATGATGGGGTATTGAGTTGCCCTACTAACCCGTTGTACGGCACGACGATTACACCTTTGTTGCTCCAGTGGCCGAGGTACTGTGATATGCATCCGGGTTTGTCCGTGAAATCATAGCTATCCTTAATATACACGTAGACGCTGGATACTATAGCTTCCCGCTTGATGTAGGCGAGCTTCACGTCTGCTGGAGCGGCATAGAAGTTGAACGAGCCGAGTGAACCGGGGACACCGTTTCTTTTAAACTGGGAATCGATGAAGTCGTCAATTTTTTCCGCGAGCGAACTTCCAACGCTGGCGAACTGGAATTGAAAGTGACGATGAAGTACCGACATACTGTTTTTGCACAGACTCCATGTATCTAAAGGCGTGATTGCATCCCTGTATGGCGTTAGTACATCTCTGAGTACATCAATGGCTTTATTTTGGTAAATCTGGTGGCTCAGTAGTTCGATGTACTTTTCTTGCGCTCGCCTGAATTTCAAAACCCAATCCATCTTGATGGTGGTGGTGTCGTACATGCCCGGCGGATAGGGCTCGCCATTCTGATTGATCTCGGCAGCAAGGTCATCGTCGGTCGGTGCATAGTTCAGGATGCCTGAGAACCATCGTTCCATGAGCCTGGCGGCAATGGGCATGCCTTCAAGCCGCATTGCGTTCGGTATTTCCTGAATGTCGAAGGGCGGAACCTTGATTTCCTCCTTGCGCTGTGCGGATGGCAGCCTGGCTGGCTTGGGCAGCGGTGGCAGCGGTTTGTCAAACGAGATGCCTGGCACGCTGACGGGTTTGCAGCCTTCACCCGGGTTCCATCGTTGTTTCCAGAAGCCTGTTTTGTAGTAGGGAATGTCTTTGTCGGTGAGATACAACACAGCCGCCCTCCCAAAGAATTGGCCGTAGCGATGCTACATGCGGCCATCGCCGATCAATCTCATAAAGACCGGCATGCTTCGAGGGGCGCAAAAAAACAAAAAGCCGGTTCGCGAGAACCGGCTTTTTCGTTCGATGGAACGCCAGGGCTTTAAACCTGCGCGCCCGCGTTCGGATCGTTCGGGTCGTGCTGCTCTTTCTTTTCCTTGATGAGGTCTTCGCGCTTGACGCCGAGCCACATCGCGATCGCCGCGGCCACGAACACCGACGAGTAGATGCCGAACAGAATACCCACCGTCAGCGCGAGCGCGAAGTAGTGCAGCGTCGGGCCGCCGAAGAAGAACATCGAGAGCACCATCATTTCCGTACAGCCGTGGGTGATGATGGTTCGCGACATCGTGCTCGTGATCGCGTGGTTGATGACTTCCATGACCGTCATCTTGCGCTCGCGCCGAAAGGTCTCGCGAATCCGGTCGAAGATAACGACCGATTCGTTCACCGAATAACCGAGCACCGCGAGCACCGCCGCGAGCACCGAGAGCGAGAACTCCCACTGGAAGAACGCGAAGAAGCCCAGAATGATCACCACGTCGTGCAGGTTGGCGATCACGCCGGCCACGGCGTACTTCCACTCGAAGCGGAACGACAGGTAGATGATGATGCCGGCGACCACGCACGCGAGCGCCAGCAGGCCGTCGGTGGCGAGCTCCTTGCCGACCTGCGGTCCGACGAACTCCACGCGCTGCAACTGCACCTGCGCATTCTCGGTCTTGAGCGTGGACATCACCTGATCGCTTTGCTGCGCCGAGGAGAGGCCCTGCTTGATCGGCAGGCGGATCAGCACGTCGCGCGAGGTGCCGAAGTTCTGCACCTGGGCGTCGCCATAGCCGATCTTCGCGAGCGAATCGCGCACGGGTTCGAGCGGGACCGCCTGCGGGTATTGCACCTCGATGACCGTGCCGCCCGTGAATTCGATCGACAGATGCAGGCCGCGGTGAAACAGGAAGAACACCGCCGCGATGAACGTGATGAAGGAAATCGCGTTGAAGATCAACGCGTGCTTCATGAACGGGATGTCCTTGCGGATGCGGAAAAATTCCATGTTCTTGACTCCGTATCAGCGGGACGAGCCGGGGGTGCCGGAACCGTCAGGATTATTCCGACGACGCACCGTAGGCTTGGCGCGCGCGGCGCCCTTGACGCCGGCCTTCGCGGTTTCGCGCGGCTTGGTCGACTGGGCCACGGCGCGGCCCGTGTCGGTGCCGGCGTCGGACGCGCCCAGCGCGGGCGCGCCTGCGGCTTCGGGTTCCGGACGCCACACCTGGCCCACGGCCAGCGACTTGAGCTTCTTCTTGCCGCCGTACCAGAGATTCACGAGACCGCGCGAGAAGAACACGGCCGAGAACATCGAGGTCAGAATGCCGATGCAGTGCACGATCGCGAAGCCGCGCACCGGACCCGAGCCGAACGCGAGCAGCGCGAGACCGGCGATGAGCGTGGTCACGTTCGAGTCGAGAATCGTCGCCCAGGCGTGCGCGTAGCCGTTCTGGATCGCCAGTTGCGGCGGCGCGCCGTGGCGCAGCTCTTCGCGCACGCGCTCGTTGATGAGCACGTTCGCATCGATCGCCATACCGAGCGCGAGCGCGATAGCGGCGATGCCCGGCAGCGTGAGCGTGGCCTGCAGCATCGAGAGCACGGCCACGAGCAGCAGCAGGTTCACCGAAAGGCCGATCATCGAGATCAGGCCGAACAGCACGTAGTAGGCGATCATGAACACGGCGATCGCGGCAAAGCCGTAGACCACCGAATCGAAGCCCTTGCGGATGTTGTCGGCGCCGAGGCTCGGGCCGACGGTGCGTTCCTCGATGATGTCCATCGGCGCCGCGAGCGAGCCCGCGCGCAGCAGCAGCGCGAGGTCGGCGGCGGCCTGCGGCGTGGGCTGGCCCGTGATCTGGAAGCGGTCGCCGAGTTCCGACTGGATCGTGGCCACCGTGAGCACTTCGCCCTTGCCCTTCTCGAACAGCACCATCGCCATCGGCTTGCCGATGTTGTCGCGCGAGACGCTGCGCACCGCGCGGCCGCCCGCCGAATCGAGACGGATGTTGACCGACGGACGGTTGTGCTCGTCGAAGCCCGCGGAGGCGTCGATGATGCGGTCGCCCGTGAAGATCACCTGCTTGCGCAGCAGCACGGGACCAACGTTGCCTTGCGTGAAGAGCTCGTCGCCCGGCGGCACCGGTGCGGCCGGGTCCGGATGCAGGCCCAGCGGGTCGGCAAGACGCGCTTCGAGCGTGGCCGTGCGGCCGATGATGTCCTTCGCCTTCGCGGTGTCCTGCACGCCCGGCAGCTCGACCACGATGCGGTCGTCGCCTTGCTGCTGGATCACGGGCTCGGCCACGCCGAGCTCGTTCACGCGGTTATGCAGCGTCTGGATGTTCTGCTTGAGCGCGGCGTCCTGGACCGACTTCTTCACGGCCGGCGTGAAGGTGCCCACCAGTTGCGAGCCGCCTTCGGGCGCGCTCTGCGTGGCCCACACGAGCTCGCTCACGCCGCCCGTGCCCGAGAGCACCTTGCGCGCGTCTTCGGCTACGGCCGGATCGGCGAAATTGATCACGACGCTCTGGCCGACGCGGTTCACGCCGCCGTCACGGATGTTCTTGTCGCGCAGGATCGTGCGCGCATCGGACGAGTCGGAGTCGAGCTTCTTGTTGAGCGCGCCGTTCATGTCGACCTGCAGCAGGAAGTGCACGCCGCCGCGCAGGTCCAGACCGAGGTACATCGGCAGCGCGTGCAGCGCCGTCAGCCAGCGGGGCGACGCGCTTTGCAGGTTCAGCGCGACGATGTAGTTCGGATCGCTCGGGTCGGGGTTCAGCGCCTTCGTGAGCACGTCTTTCAGGCGCAACTGCGTGTCCGTGTCGGCGACGCGCACGCGGATGTTCGCGTTCATCGTCGAGTTGTCGAACGTGACGTCGTCGGCCTTGATGTTGTTCGCGGGCAGCGCGGCTTCGATCTGCGCGAGCGTGGTCGAGTCCAGCTTGACGGTGGCTTTACCGCTCGATACCTGGACCGCCGGCGCTTCGCCGAAGAAATTGGGCAATGTGTACACGAGGCCGATGGCGAGCGCCACCAGCATCACGACATATTTCCAGAGGGGGTAACGGTTCATTGGTTGGCCCAACGGGGGAGGGGAATGGCCTGCACGATGTGCGCGCGTCCGACCGGGCCTCCATGATGCGCCTCGCGGGCGTTTCGGTGGCGGGGCCGGACGCGCAAGGCCGCGCGGATAGGGGCGGCCAGGAAAATCGAGGGCTTCAGGCTTAGAGCGACTTGATCGTGCCCTTCGGCAGGATGGTCGAGACCGCCGACTTCTGCACGGTGATTTCCGTGCCGTCCGAGATTTCGACGCCCACATAGGCTTCGCTGACCTTGGTCACCTTGCCGACGATGCCGCCGCTCGTGATGACTTCGTCGCCCTTGGCCATGGCGGCGAGCATGTTGCGGTGTTCCTTCTGGCGCTTCATCTGCGGACGAATCATGATGAAGTACAGCACGGCGAACATCAGAATGAGCGGCAGGAAGCTCATGAGGCTCGATTCTGCACCACCGACTGCGGAGCCTTGGGCGAAGGCATTGGAAATAAACGACACGTTGGTCTCTCCGTTTATACGATCACTACGATCAAAGATACGATCAAAAAGCGAGCCGGTTATTCTACCACCGGCAAGATACGCGACGACGACGCAAAATGGGCTTTCCGATCAAGCTGTTATCACGTATTTGCCCGTCCGGGCGCGGTGTGGTGCGTGTGGCCAGGACGGGAAAACGTTCATGAACGGCAGATGAACGGCTCATGCCGCGTCGGCAAAGCGAAAGGCAATTGTAAAGTCTGGCGGCGCCTGCCGTGTCCCGATATCGGAAACCTTCGAAAGTGCCGCCGGTCAGCGCCACGGCCGGGTCGCGCTCAATCCACGCCGCGCGCGCGGTTCTCCGCGAAACGCTGGCGGAACGCCGCGAACGTCTTCGTCTCGATCGCCGTGCGCATCTCGCTCATCAGCTCGAGGTAGTAGTGCAGGTTGTGGATCGTGTTGAGCTGCGCGCCGAGGATCTCGCCCACGCGGTGCAGATGGTGCAGATAGCCGCGCGTGAAGTTGCGGCAGGTATAGCAGCCGCACTGCTCGTCGAGCGGGCGCAGCGAGTTGCGGTGCACGGCGTTGCGGATCTTGATGTCGCCGAAGCGCGTGAAAATCCAGCCGTTGCGCGCGTTGCGCGTGGGCATCACGCAGTCGAACATGTCGACGCCCGCGGCCACGCCCGCCACCAGATCCTCGGGCGTGCCTACGCCCATCAGATAGTGCGGCTTGTCGGCGGGCAGCTTCGGCGCGATGTGCTCGAGCACGCGCATCATGTCTTCCTTGGGCTCGCCCACCGAAAGACCACCGATCGCATAGCCGTGGAACGGCATCTGCGAGAGGCCGGCGAGCGACTCGTCGCGCAGGTCCTCGAACATGCCGCCCTGCACGATGCCGAAGAGCGCATTCGGATTGCCGAGACGGTTGAACTCGTCGATCGAGCGCTGCGCCCAGCGCATCGACATGCGCATCGAGTCGGCGGCTTCCTTGTGCGTCGTGGGCACGCTATTGGTCGCGTAGGGCGTGCACTCGTCGAACTGCATGACGATGTCCGAATTCAGCACCTTCTGGATCTGCATCGAGACTTCGGGCGAGAGGAACAGCTTGTCGCCGTTCACGGGCGAGGCGAAGCGCACGCCGTCTTCCGAGATCTTGCGCAGGTCGCCGAGCGAAAACACCTGGAAGCCGCCCGAATCGGTGAGGATCGGCCGGTTCCAGCCCATGAAGCGGTGCAGGCCGCCGTGCGCCTCGATCGTTTCGAGACCGGGGCGCAGCCAGAGGTGGAAGGTGTTGCCGAGGATGATCTGCGCCTTCATCTCTTCGAGCTCGCGCGGCTGGGTCGCCTTGACCGTGCCGTAGGTGCCCACGGGCATGAAGATCGGCGTTTCGACCACGCCGTGATTGAGCGTGACGCGGCCGCGGCGCGCGAGGCCGTCGGTGCCGAGCAGCTCGAATTTGAGGCCGCTGAATTGATCAATGCGCGGGCGTTCGCCCAGGTATGCGCCGTGTTCGGCGCGTGCGTTGCTTTGTTGATGACCGTCGGTCATGCGGTAACTCCTGTGCAACCGGAAAACAGTCCGGCGCAATGGTTGAAACGCCGTCGCGCACTCTGCGCGGCAGCGGGGAAAGGGTGTGCGGGCGCCTCAGGTATTGAGCGCGTCTTCGGTTCTCGTCAACAGCATCGCGTCACCATAGCTGAAGAAGCGATAGCGCTCCGCGATCGCGTGACGGTACGCGGCGCGAATCGTCTCGATGCCCGCGAACGCCGAAACGAGCATCAGGAGCGTCGACTTCGGCAGGTGAAAGTTCGTGACGAGCCGGTCCACCACGCGGAACTTGTAGCCCGGCGTGATGAAGATGTCGGTCTCGGCGGACGTGGCGGCGAGTTCTCGGCCTTCGCGTTCGGCGTCGCGCGCGGCCGCTTCGAGCGCGCGCATCGAGGTCGTGCCCACCGCGATCACGCGGCCGCCGCGCGCACGCGTGGCCGCGATCTTCTCGACGAGCGACTGCGGCAGCTGATACCACTCGCTGTGCATCGTGTGATCGGCGATGTTCTCCACGCGCACCGGCTGGAACGTGCCCGCGCCCACGTGCAGCGTGAGCGTGGCGCGCTCCACGCCTTGCGCGTCGAGCTGCGCGAGCAGGACATCGTCGAAATGCAGGCCCGCCGTGGGCGCGGCGACCGCGCCCGGATTTTGCGCGAATACGGTCTGGTAGCGCGTCTCGTCGCTCGCGTCGGCGTCGTGCGTGATATAGGGCGGCAACGGCAGACGGCCGAATTGCTCGATCAGCGTGAGGCAGTCGTCGGGGAAATGCAGCGTGTAGAACGGCTCCACGCGCTCGCCCACGGTGACGTCGAACGCATCGGCCAGACGCAGCACGGTGCCCGGGCCCGGGCTCTTGCTCGCGCGGATCTGCGCGAGCGCCGTGCGCGCGCCGGTCAGGCGCTCGACGAGCACCTCGATCTTGCCGCCGCTGGCCTTCTGGCCGAAGAAGCGTGCCTTGAGCACCTTGGTGTCGTTGAAGACGAGCAGATCGCCGGGCGCGATGCACGCGGGCAGATCGGCGAAGCGGCGGTCGGTGAGGCGTGCCGGTTGCACGCCATTGTCGACCTCCAGCAGACGGCTCGCGCTGCGCTCGGGCAGGGCGGTTTGCGCGATCAGTTCGGGAGGAAGATCGAAGTCGAAATCGGAAAGCTTGAACATGCGGCCTGATGAAACGGAAATACGGCTTAAGACCCGGCGCGCGGCGGCTTTGAGCAGACGAAGCGCCAGGCGAGATGCCCGGTTGTGCCCCAAAAAGCCTCCGCAATGCCCGCCCGCGCACAGTCAGCGGCTATGATTGCGGGACATGCCCATTTGAGAGTGCCTGACTGGAGCGGGCGGCCGCGCGTCACGCGCGGCGCGTTGCCGGAAAGCCGATATTGTACTTGCGAAGCTGCTCATGCCCTCGTCCGTTAGCCGATTGATCTCCGAAGCCGATGCCGCCAGCGACGCGCACGATGACGTGCGCGAGCCTCGCGGGTCGCGCGCGGCCGATGTCGAGGCGGGCGACAGGCAGGCCGCCGCGCCGCGCAAACGCGCTGCCAGGAAGCGCTCCGCCGATCAGGCCACCGGGCAGGCCACCGACAAAGCTGCCGACAAAGCCGCCGACAAGCCCACGGCAAAAGACAAGCCCAAGCTTGCTAAAACCGCCGACCGCCTCGCCAAGCTCGGCCTCACGCGCGACATCGACCTCGTGCTGCATCTGCCGATGCGCTACGAGGACGAGACCACGCTCACGCCGATCGGCGAACTGCTGCCGGGCGGCGTGGCGCAGACCGAGGGCGTGGTGTACGACAACGAGATCGCCTATCGCCCGCGCCGCCAGTTGCTCGTGAAGCTGCGCGACCCGGACCACGCGAGCGGCGACGAGCTGCATCTGCGCTTTCTGAACTTCTACGGCTCGCAGGTCACGCAGATGGCCGTGGGCAAGCGTCTGCGCGTGCGCGGCGACGTGCGCGGCGGCTTTTTCGGCATGGAGATGGTGCACCCGGCGGTGCGCGTGGTGGAAGGCGACACGTCGCTGCCGCAGGCGCTCACGCCGGTCTATCCGTCGACGGCGGGCGTGAGCCAGGCGTACCTGCGCAAGGCGATCGACAACGCGCTGTCGCGCGCTTCGTTGCCCGAGCTGCTGCCCGAAGCCGTCGCGCGCGAGTTCATGGCGCCGCTCAATCTGCCGCCGCTGATGGAGGCGGTGAAGACGCTGCACCACCCGCCCATCGATGCGGACGAGCACGAACTGATCGACGGCACGCACCCCGCGTGGACCCGCATCAAGTTCGACGAATTGCTCGCGCAGCAGCTCTCGCTCAAGCGCGCACACGAAGAGCGCCGCACGCGCGCCGCGCCCGCGATGGCGCGCCACGTGGCCGGACGCGATTCCGGCACCGCGCTGCTCGCGCGCCTGCGCGCGGCGCTGCCGTTCAAGCTCACGGGTGCGCAGGAGCGCGTGGTCGGGGAGATCGCGCAAGATCTCGAGCAGCCGCACCCGATGCAGCGCCTCCTGCAGGGCGACGTGGGTAGCGGCAAGACCGTGGTGGCGGCGCTCGCCGCCGCGCAGGCCATCGACGCCGGCTACCAGGCCGCGCTCATGGCGCCCACCGAAATCCTCGCGGAGCAGCACGCGCGCAAGCTGCGCGGTTGGCTCGAACCGCTCGGCGTGCAGGTGGCCTGGCTCTCGGGCAGCCTCAAGGCCAAGGAAAAGCGCGCCGCGCTCGAAGCCGCGGCGCTCGGCACCGCGCAACTCGTGATCGGCACGCACGCGATCATTCAGGACGCCGTGGAATTCGCGCGGCTCGGTCTCGTGATCGTCGACGAGCAGCATCGCTTCGGCGTCGAGCAGCGTCTCGCGCTGCGCGCCAAGGCGCAAAACGCGAAGACGTTCGCCGCTGCAACGGAGGGCACCGCTACCGCTGCGCGCGAGTTTCAGCCGCATCAACTGATGATGTCCGCGACGCCCATTCCGCGCACGCTCGCCATGACGTACTACGCGGACCTCGACGTCTCGACCATCGACGAATTGCCGCCCGGCCGCACGCCCATTCTCACGAAGCTCGTCTCCGACGCGCGCCGCGAAGAAGTGATCGCGCGCGTGCGCGCGGCGGCGCTCACGGGGCGCCAGGTGTACTGGGTGTGTCCGCTGATCGAGGAAAGCGAGACGCTGCAGCTCCAGACCGCGGTGGAGACTTACGAGACGCTCGTGGCCGCGCTGCCGGAGCTCACGGTCGGGCTCGTGCACGGGCGCCTGGCGTCCGCGGACAAGGCCGCCGTGATGGACGCGTTCTCGCGCAACGAAGTGCAACTGCTGGTCGCCACGACGGTGATCGAAGTGGGTGTGGACGTGCCCAATGCCTCGCTGATGGTGATCGAGCACGCCGAGCGCTTCGGGCTCGCGCAGCTCCACCAGTTGCGCGGACGGGTGGGGCGCGGCACGGCGGCGTCGGTGTGCGTGCTGCTCTACTCGGGGCCGTTGTCGCTCACGGGCCGCGCGCGTCTGCAGACCATGCGCGAGACCACCGACGGCTTCGAGATCGCACGCCGCGACCTGGAAATCCGCGGTCCCGGCGAATTCCTCGGCGCACGCCAGTCGGGCGCGGCCATGCTGCGCTTCGCGAGCCTCGAAAACGACGCCTGGCTGATCGACCCCGCGCGCGATGCGGCGGAGTGTCTACTGCGCGAGTGGCCGCACGTCGTGACCCAGCATCTGAACCGCTGGCTCGGTGCGCGCGAGCAGTATCTGAAGGCTTAGCGCCGGCTTGGTCTGGGCCCTCGCGGGCGCTTGCCAGACTCCCTCTCATCTCAAAGCTACGTGAGCGGAACCTGCGCGCCGCCACGCCGTCAGACCCTGTATGTGATCCCGCCCCGCTTGGGGGTGTTGATTATTGGCGAATCGCCGCCATAGGTGTATAAGTACAAACTATTGATTCACCCTTTTTGATTGGTCCCCAATGAAATGACGCTCACTGAATTGAAATACATCGTAGCGGTCGCCCGCGAGCGCCACTTCGGACGGGCCGCCGAGGCGTGCTTCGTGAGCCAGCCAACCCTCTCGGTCGCGATCAAGAAGCTCGAAGACGAGCTCAACGTACAAATTTTCGAGCGTGGCACGAGCGAAGTCAGCGTGACCCCCATCGGCGAGCAGATCGTGACTCAAGCCCAGCGCGTGCTCGAGCAGACGCTCGCGATCAAGGAAATCGCCAAGCAGGGCAAGGATCCGCTCGTGGGGCCGCTGCGTCTGGGCGTGATCTACACGATCGGGCCGTATCTGCTGCCCACGCTCGTCAAGCAGATGATCAAGCGCGTCCCGCAGATGCCGCTGATGCTGCAGGAGAACTACACGCTCAAGCTGATCGAGCTGCTCAAGCAGGGCGAGATCGACGTCGCGATCATGGCGCTGCCGTTTCCCGAAACCGGCCTCACGCTGCGCGCGCTCTACGACGAGCCATTCGTGGTCGCACTGCCGTCGGGCCATGCGTGGGAGCAGCGCGAAAAGATCGACCCCGACGACCTCAAGCAGGAAACCATGCTGCTGCTCGGCAGCGGCCATTGCTTCCGCGATCACGTGCTGGGCGTCTGCCCCGAGCTGATGCGCTTTTCGCAGAACGCCGACGGCATCCAGAAGACGTTCGAAGGGTCGTCGCTGGAGACGATTCGCCACATGGTGGCGAGCGGCGTGGGCATCACGGTGCTGCCGCGCATGTCGGTCACCGAGGTGAAGCCGCATGCGGGCGGCGTGGACTCGGGGCTGCTCTCTTACGTGCCGTTCGACGAACCGGTGCCGGACCGCCGCGTGGTGCTCGCGTGGCGCAAGAGCTTTACGCGCATGCCGGCGATCGAGGCGATTGTCGATGCAATTCATGCCTGCGAGCTGCCGGGGGTGAAGAAGGTCGAGGCGCCTGCCGAGGCGGCTTGAAGTTTACGGCGCTGCGCGTCGAGTGCACGCAGCGCTTTCTCTCCTGGTGTGCGGCGTTCGCCCGCCCAGCTTCCTGCTGTGATCTTTGTCTTGCGACCCCAATAAGCCGCGCCTATTCGATAGATTAAATAAATTAAATTACGTATATCGATAGCAATTGATACAGTTTCTCCAACCGATCCAAACCGCGACGAACTGGAGAAAGCGATGCAAACCAACGTTCCGAACCCCGCCGCCACTTTGGCCCAAACCCGCGTCATCCCGACCCTGCGCACCGTCGCGTTCTCGCTGCTCGTCGACCGGGCGCTGTCCGCCTGACGTCGTCTGCCGGCGTACCGGCCAGCACCACGCATTGAACGCAGCCGCCCCCACCGCACCGATTCACCGCACTCGTCAGGAATCCATAATGACCGACCGCACCCTCACCTCCGCCGCAGGCGCACCCGTCGTCGACAATCAGAACTCGCTCACCGCCGGCCCGCGCGGCCCGGTGATGCTCCAGGACGTGTGGCTGCTCGAAAAGCTCGCGCACTTCGACCGCGAAGTGATTCCCGAGCGCCGCGTGCATGCGAAGGGTTCGGGGGCGTTCGGCACGCTCAAGGTCACGCACGACATCTCGCGCTACACGAAGGCCAGGGTGTTTAGCGAAGTCGGCAAGGAAACGCCGCTTTTCATGCGCTTTTCGACAGTCGCGGGCGAGCGCGGCGCCGCCGACGCCGAGCGCGACGTGCGCGGCTTCTCGATCAAGTTCTACACGGAAGAGGGCAACTGGGACGTGGTCGGCAACAACACGCCCGTGTTCTTCATCCGCGACCCGCTCAAGTTTCCGGACTTCATCCACACGCAAAAGCGCGATCCGCGCACGAACCTGCGCAACAACGTCGCCGCGTGGGACTTCTGGGCGCGTCATCCGGAGTCGCTGCATCAGGTCACGATCCTCATGAGCGATCGCGGCATTCCGAAGAACTACCGGCAGCAGCACGGCTTCGGCTCGCACACGTTCTCGTTCATCAACGCGAGCAACGAGCGTTTTTACGTGAAGTTCCACTTCAAGTCGGCGCAGGGCGTCGCGAACTACACCGACGCCGAAGCGGCGCAGGTGGTTGCGCAGGACCGCGAATCGGCGCAACGCGATCTCTACGACGAGATCGAGAAAAGCAATTTCCCGAAGTGGCATTTCCGCATTCAGGTGATGCCCGAGGCCGATGCCGCCAAGGTGCCGTACAACCCGTTCGACATCACGAAGGTGTGGCCGCACAAGGACTACCCGCTGATCGACGTGGGCACGATCGAGCTGAACCGCAATCCGGAGAACTATTTCGCCGATGTCGAGCAGGCCGCCTTTACGCCCGCGAACGTGGTGCCGGGCATTGGCTTCTCGCCGGACCGTCTGTTGCAGGGGCGTCTGTTCTCGTATGGCGATACGCAGCGCTATCGCCTCGGCGTCAATCATCACCAGATTCCGGTGAATGCGCCGCGCTGCCCGTTCCACTCGTTTCACCGTGACGGCGCGCTGCGCACCGACGGCAACCTCGGCGGCACCGTGAACTATGAGCCGAGCCGCGCAGGCGACTTCGCGCAGCGTCCGCAAGCCGGCGAGCCGGCGCTCGCAGCGGGGGCGGTCGATCACTACGATCACCGCGAGGACGACGATTACTACAGCCAGCCGGGCGCGCTGTTTCGTCTCTTCGATGCGGGGCAGCGCGAGCGTCTCTTCGCGAATATCGCGCGCGCCATCGCGGGCGTGCCCGACGAGATCGTGCAGCGGCAGATCGAGCATTTCCGCCGCGCCGATCCGGCGTATGCGCAAGGCGTGATCGCGGCGATTGCCACGCTCGCCGAGGGGCGGAAGGCGGCGAAGTAAGCCGCGAAGTAAGTGGAAAGGGCGCGGCGCAGTGTCGCTTCGGGCACACGGCCGCCGCCCGCGGACAACGCGCATCTGCGTACGCGGGCAAGTACCGGAAGTCGCGGCGGAGCGCCATTGCGCGCCGCCGTTGACGCAGCGTCAAGCTTTGCACGGGACAGGAGCACGATCATGACCAGGACGATGACGATGACACTCAAAGCCGTGGGCCCCGGCCGCGCGGCCGCAATGGCGCGCACGCGCGCCGAGGGTACGCAGGCGGTGCGCCGCGCGGTGGGCTTCGCGATCGTGGCGAGCGGCTTCGTGGCGCTCGCCACGCAAGGGCTCGCGCACTTGCTGGGTCACTGAGTTCGCATCACCGCGCACGGAGCATCGCGCGCCGGACTGAAAGCCCCCATGAAGGGCCGGACGATCGGCCACACGAAATCGTTACGCTACACTGACCACCGGTCTGGCGCGCGCGTGCCGCAGGTTGCATCGGCGCGAGCGCGTTGAGGGATCGGTCGTCTCACTGCTACAAAAAGGAGTTCTCATGGCCAAAAAATCTACTGTGCAGCACGTGAACATCGGCATCGGCGACAAGGATCGCAAGAAGATCGCGGAAGGTCTTTCGCGCCTGCTCGCGGACACCTACACGCTGTATCTGAAGACGCACAATTTCCACTGGAACGTCACGGGGCCGATGTTCAACACGCTCCATCTGATGTTCGAGACGCAGTACAACGAACTGGCGCTGGCCGTCGACGCCATCGCCGAGCGCATTCGCGCGCTGGGCGTGCACGCGCCGGGCAGCTACAAGGACTTCGCGAAGCTCTCGTCGATTCCGGAAGCCGACGGCGTGCCGGCCGCCGAGGACATGATCCGCCAGCTCGTGGAAGGCCAGGAAGCCGTGGTGCGCACCGCGCGCGAGATTTTCCCGGCGACGGAAGCCGCCCACGACGAGCCGACTGCGGACCTGCTCACGCAGCGCATGCAGACGCACGAAAAGACCGCGTGGATGCTGCGCTCGATGCTGGCTTGATCCTGACCTCGATGCCGGCGCGGCCGGGGCGCGGTGAGGTTATACCCGCTCGCGCCCGCGGATTTTCGCGTTGGTGCAGTCACTGAAGTGCAAAGCCCGCTGGCAGACCGGCGGGCTTTTTTATGGCCGCGTGGCGCGCGTCATGGCGCGCGCATTGTGCCGATCCTGTGCCGATCCATTGCGGGCCACCCGTCGCGCTGACCCATCGCGCCCGAATTTCGGCGCGCGACGACGATGATGAGCCGGCGTAGCATCGCGGCTCTCGCCTACAATAGCGGCATCGTTTTTCCCGCTCCCATCATGTTCGCCCGACTTCCACTCTATCTGCGGCTCGTCCGCATGGACAAGCCGATCGGCAGCCTGCTGCTGCTATGGCCGACGCTCAATGCGCTGTGGATCGCCTCGAACGGCCGTCCCACGCTTTCGCTGCTCGTGATCTTCACGGTGGGCACGGTGCTCATGCGCTCGGCGGGCTGCGCGATCAACGATTACGCCGATCGCGACTTCGACCGCCACGTGAAGCGCACGGCCGAGCGCCCGATCACCTCGGGCCGCATCCGCGCATGGGAGGCGGTGGCGATTGCGGTTGCGCTCGCATTCGTCTCGTTTCTGCTGATCCTGCCGCTCAATGCGCTCACCAAGGAGCTTTCGGTGGTGGCGCTGTTCGTGGCGGGCTCGTACCCGTTCACGAAGCGTTTTTTCGCGATTCCTCAGGCGTATCTGGGCATCGCGTTCGGTTTCGGCATTCCGATGGCGTTCGCCGCCATTCAGGACCACGTGCCGATGCTCGCGTGGATCATGCTCGTGGCGAACGTGTTCTGGTCGGTGGCCTACGACACCGAATACGCGATGGTCGACCGCGACGACGACATCAGGATCGGCATCCGCACGTCGGCGCTCACGTTCGGCCGCTTCGACGTGCTCGCGATCATGCTCTGCTATGCGCTTACGCTCGGCATCTACGTCTGGGTGGGTGTGGCGCTGCACTTTGGCGTGCTCTACTGGCTGGGCTGGGCGGCGGCGGTGGGCTGCGCGATCTATCACTACACGCTCATCAAGGACCGCGAGCGCATGCCGTGCTTCGCGGCGTTCCGCCACAACAACTGGCTCGGCGGCGCGCTTTTCGTCGGGATTGCGGCCCACTATGCGGCCGCGGGCATGTGAGCGATCCGGCTCTGCCTGGAACGGACGTAAAAAAAGCGCCTTTGGGCGCTTTTTTTACGTGTGCGATGCGGCCACGCGCGTCGTGCGCATGGGGTGCGGCTCGAATTACTGTTTGCCGAACTCCGCGCCCATCTCCTTCGCACGCGCGTCCGCAGCGAGCGCGCCACGCACGATCGCGTCCTTGATGGCCGATGCGTCGAACGAAGCGAGCGCCGCGGCCGTGGTGCCGCCCTTGGACGTCACGCGCTCACGCAGCACCGCGGGCGGCTCGTCCGATTGCAGCGCGAGCTGCGCCGCCCCCGTGAAGGTGGCGATGGCGAGCGCGCGGCCCTGCTGCTCGTCCATGCCGAGCTGGCGGGCGGCTTCTTCGAGCGCTTCGATGAAATAGAACACGTAGGCCGGGCCGCTGCCCGAGATGGCCGTGACGGCGTCGATCTTGCTCTCGTCGTCGACCCAGACCGCCTGGCTGACCGCGCCGAGCACCTTCGACGCCAGCTCGCGGCCCGCCGCATCGACGCTGTCGCCGGCGAAGAGGCCCGTCGCGCCCATGCCGATCAGCGCGGGCGTGTTGGGCATCGTGCGCACGATGCGCGCGTGGCCGCCGAGCCAGCGCGAGAGGTCCTCGATGCGGATGCCCGCCATGATGCTGATCACGACCTGATGCGCGCCCAGGTGCGGCGCGAGCGATTGCGCCACCGCCTTGGCGATCTGCGGCTTCACCGCGAGCAGGACTGCATCGTATTCGCCAAGCGCGGCGTCGGCGGCCGTGCCGGTACGGATGCCGAATTGATCGGCATTGCGCTTGCAGACGTCGTCGTTGGGGTCGATCGCATACAGGTCGCTGGCGGCCACGCCTTTGCGGATCAAGCCGCCGATGATTGCAGCGGCCATGTTGCCGCCGCCGATGAAGGCAATTTTCATGGTGATGGAGTACGTGAGTGAATCAGTGAGAGTAATCGCGCGTCCCGAAGATGGCTGTGCCGACGCGCACGATGGTCGCGCCTTCGAGCACGGCGGCTTCGAGGTCCGCCGACATGCCCATCGAGAGCGTGTCGAGCGCGACGCCATCGGCGCGCAGTGACTCTTGCAGCGACTCGAACAGTTCGCGCAAGCGCCGGTGCTGCGCGCGCTGCGCGTCGAGCGTGGGTTCGGGCTCGGGAATCGACATCAGCCCGCGCAGGCGCAGGTTGGGCAACGCGGCGATCGCGTGCGCGATCTGCGCGGCTTCCTGCGGCGCCACGCCGCTCTTGGTCGCTTCTCCGCTCACGTTCACCTGCAGGCAGACGTTGAGCGGCGCCATGCCGGCCGGGCGCTGCCCGGAAAGGCGCTGCGCGATCTTGAGACGGTCGACGGAATGCACCCAGTCGAAACGCTCCGCCACAGGGCGCGTCTTGTTCGACTGCAATGGTCCGATGAAATGCCATTCGAGACTCGCGCGCAAGTCGGCGAGCGCCTCGATCTTGTCCACGGCTTCCTGCACGTAGTTCTCGCCGAAGGCACGCTGGCCCGCAGCGTGGGCGGCGCGCACGTCCTGCGCGGGGAAGGTCTTCGAGACCGCGAGCAGCGCGACGGATTCCGGCGCGCGGCCCGCATTGCGCGCGGCGGCGGCGATGCGCTGGTGGACGGCTTCGAGATTGTGAGCGAAATCGGTCATCGGCATGGAGGCCGGCTGCGGAGTTGCCGCGCTCGCGCGCGTTCCGCGGCCGTAGTGGCGCACTTGAAGCGAACGAAGGCCATTATACGGACTGCGCGGACTGCGCCCGGCGCTAAAAACCCGCTTTGCGGTCCGCCGAAAGCCCTATGCCGAATGGCCGACTGTTGGCGAGCGCGGCGATTCGTTACGCTGGTTCTTCAACGAAACGTCCGAAATGCGTTCAGTTTGCCCTTAGTTGGCCGCCAGCATATGTTCCACGAGTTCGATCCAGTGCGTGACCGGAATCGTCGTGCCGCTTTGCAGATGCGCGATGCAGCCGATGTTCGCCGAAACGATCAATTGCGGCTCCAGCGCCTTGAGCCGCTCCACCTTCTGGTTGCGCAGCGTGTAGGACAGGCGCGGCTGCGTGATCGAGTAAGTCCCGGCGGAGCCGCAGCACAAGTGGCTGTCGACAGGCAGGCGCACGTCCAGCCCGAGCGCGGCGAGCACCTTTTCCACGCCGCCACGCAGTTGCTGGCCGTGCTGCAGCGTGCAGGGCGGGTGATACGCCACGGCGTGAATGCCACGTCTGCGCGTGGCGGCCACGAGCTGGTCCTGAAACGCGGGCAGGATCTCCGAAAGATCGCGCGTGAGTTCGGCAATGCGTCGCGCCTTGTCCGCGTAGGCCGGATCGTTGCGCAGCAGGTGCGCGTATTCCTTGACCGTCGCGCCGCAGCCCGAGGCATTCATGACGATCGCCTCCACGCCGTGCTCGACGTAGGGCCACCAGGCGTCGATGTTCGCGCGCACGTCGTGGAGCGCATCGTCCACGTATCCCAGGTGCAGGCGGATCGCGCCGCAGCAGCCGGCCTGCGGCGCCACCACGGTTTCGATGCCGAGCGCATCGAGCACGCGCGCCGTGGCCGTGTTGATGTTCGGCATCATCGAAGGCTGCACGCAGCCCTGGAGCATGAGCATCTTGCGCGCGTGCTTCGCCGTGGGCCACGCGAGCGGGCGCTGGCGCACCGGCACCTTGTCGCGCAGCCGCCGCGGCAGCAGCGCGCGCACCTGCTGGGCCACACGCATGGCCGGAGAGAACAGCATGCGCTGGGGCAGGAAGCCCGCGAGGAAGCGCCGCGTGAGGCGCTGGCGCAACGGGCGCGGCACCATCTGCTCGGCGTGCTTGCGGCCCACTTCCACGAGCCTGCCGTATTGCACGCCGGAAGGGCAGGTGGTTTCGCAACTGCGGCAGGTGAGGCAGCGGTCGAGATGCGTGAGCGTGCTCTTCGTGACCGGGGCGCCTTCGACCATCTGTTTCATCAGATAGATGCGCCCGCGGGGGCCGTCCAGCTCGTCGCCGAGCAACTGGTAGGTCGGGCAGGTCGCGGTACAGAAGCCGCAGTGCACGCACTTGCGCAGGATCGCGTCGGCTTCGTCGCCGTCGGGAGTGTTGCGAATGAAGTCCGCGAGGTTCGTCTGCATCGCCGCGTGAAGGTTGGGTCAGAAGTCGGAGTAGAGACGCCCGCGATTGAAGATGCGGGCCGGGTCGAACGCGGCCTTCAGGCCGCGGTGAATCTTCATGAGCGGCGCGGGCAGCGGCGTGAACACCCCGGCGCTGCGGTCGTAGTCGCGGCCCGTGCGGAACATCGTGGCATGGCCGCCGGCCTGCTTCGCGCTGATGCGCACCGTTTGCGCGTCGGTTTCGGTGATCCACCAGCGTTGCGCGCCGCCCCATTCCATCAGTTGCGTGCCCGGCAACTGCAACGGCTCGGCAATCGAGGGCAGCGCGAGACGCCACAGTGCGGCGTTCGGCGCGATCGAGGCGAAGAACGGGTCGGTCTGCTCGCGCAATCCGGCCCAGAAGCGCTCCGCTTCCACGGCGTCCACGACTTCGCCGCCCAGCGACGCGCGCGCGGCCTTTACGCCGGCCTCCGCGCCCGCGAGCCGCACGGCGAGCGTGCCGTTGCGCCAGGCGCTCGCCGTCATCGGCAGCGGCCGGCCGCCCCATTCGTTGAGCTTGCGCACGGCGTCGGTGCCGTTCATGTCGAACTTGAGCGTGGTCTCCGCCTGTGCGATGGGCAGCACCTTCACCGAAAGCTCGAGAATGAGGCCAAGCGTGCCGAGCGAGCCCGCCATCAGGCGCGAGACGTCGTAGCCGGCCACGTTCTTCACGACCTGGCCGCCAAAGTGCAGCACCTCGCCGTGGCCGTTCATGAGCACCGCGCCCAGCACGAAATCGCGCGCCGCACCCGTGCTCGCGCGGCGCGGCCCGGCAATGCCGGCGGCGATGCAGCCGCCGAACGTGGCCTGGGGGCCGAAGTGGGGCGGCTCGAAAGGAAGCATCTGGCCGTGTGTCGCGAGCGCGTGCTCGATCTCGAGCAGCGGCGTGCCGGCCCGCGCGGTAATGACGAGCTCGGCAGGGTCGTAGGAAACGATGCCCCGATGCGCGCGCGTGTCGAGCACCTCGCCTTCGAGCATCTGGCCATACCAGTCTTTCGTGCCGCCGCCGCGTATGCGCAGCGTGCGTCCGTCTGCGGTTGCCGAGCGAATGCGCTCGGACCAGACCGCGACGATATCGTCCTCTTCCATGATTTCCATGGCGCGTTTGTCGTTGTGGTTCGCTCGATTGTACTGACGCGCCCCACTCTGGCAACCCGGGGCAGGCCCGCATGGCGGCGCGACGCAAAGGAGGGGAGTCGGGAAATCAGGCGGGCCGCAGGAAATGGCATGCAAAACGCACAGCCCCAGCTCCAGCGTTCACCTGGAACATGCGTTTTGCATGGCGACTTGCGCAGTACCGGTTCGCGATGCTGCGCAAGCAGGGCCCGGAGGCCCGGTTTAAAAACGCCGGTTTAAAAACGCGCCTGGAAGTATGGTTAACAGCGCGATTAAAACCGCGGCAGGTCCGGATGCGGCAGCAGGTTCCCGCGCACGTGCATCCTGCCGTATTCGGCGCAGCGCGCCCGCGTGGGGATGCCCTTGTCGGGATTGAGCAGGCCGGCCGGGTCGAACGCATGCTTCACGGCAAAAAAAGCGTCGCGCTCTTCGCGCGAGAACTGCACGCACATCGAGTTGATCTTTTCGATGCCCACGCCGTGCTCGCCCGTGACCGTGCCGCCCAGCTCCACGCAGGTTTCGAGGATGTCCGAGCCGAACGCCTCGGCGCGGTGCCATTCGTCGAGATCGTTGCCGTTAAAGAGAATGAGCGGGTGCATGTTGCCGTCGCCCGCATGGAACACGTTGATGCAGCGCAGCCGGTACTGCGCTTCCATTTCATGAATGCGCGCGAGCAGCGGCCCGATCGCGCGGCGCGGCACCGTGCCGTCCATGCAGTAATAGTCGGGAGAAATACGGCCCGCCGCCGGAAACGCATTCTTGCGGCCCGACCAGAAACGCAGGCGCTCTTCCTCGGTACGCGAGATCTGGATGCGCGTCGCGCCATGCTCGCGCAGCACGACGGTCATGCGCGCGATTTCCTCGGCGACTTCCTCGGTGGTGCCGTCGGATTCGCACAGCAGGATTGCGGCGGCGTCGAGATCGTAGCCCGCGTTGACGAACTCCTCCACCGCGCGCGTGGCGGGCTTGTCCATCATTTCGAGGCCCGCCGGAATGATGCCCGCGGCGACGATGCCCGCCACCGCGTCGCCGCCTTTCACGACGTCGTCGAAGCTCGCCATGATCACCTGCGCCGTCTGCGGACGCGGAATCAGCTTGACCGTGACTTCGGTGACGATGGCGAACATGCCCTCGCTGCCGATCATGACCGCGAGCAGATCGAGCCCCGGCGCGTCGGGGCCGAGCGAGCCGAACTCGACGATCTCGGCGTCCATCGTCACCGCGCGCACGCGCAGCACGTTGTGCACCGTGAGGCCGTATTTGAGGCAATGCACGCCGCCCGAATTTTCCGAGACGTTGCCGCCGATCGTGCAGGCAATCTGCGACGACGGATCGGGCGCGTAATAGAGGCCGTAAGGCGCGGCCGCCTCGGACACCGCGAGATTGCGCACGCCGGGCTGCACGGTGGCCGTGCGCGCGTAAGGATCCACTTCGAGAATGCGCTTGAAGCGCGCGAGCGAGAGCACGATGCCGTGGCGGATCGGCATGGCGCCGCCCGAGAGGCCGGTGCCCGCGCCGCGCGGCACGATGGGCACGTCCAGACGCCGGCAGATCTGCACGATGCGCTGCACCTGCGATTCCGTTTCCGGCAGCGCCACGGCAAGCGGCAGCCGCCTGTAGGCCGCCAGCCCGTCGCATTCATAGGCGACCGTGTCTTCTTCCCGATGCAGCAGGCAGTGCGCAGGCAGCACCGCCATCAACGCCTGAACCACTTCGCGCTGCCGTTGCGCGAGGACTTCCGGCGTCAGCTCCGGCAAATTCGCCTCCGGTGCGTTCATCTCTCCTCCAGCTTGTCTGGGGCCGTGGCTGCGGCTGGTGTGCCGACGTTCATGTCGATGCTTGCCGCGCAGCCGGTCGTGTCGTCGAAGGCGCCGCACGCGCGAGCCGCGCGCGGCGAGGGGCATCCGGTACTACGCCCCCCAACTGAAGATCTTGCCGGGATTCATCAGATTGTGCGGATCGAGTGCGTGCTTGATCGCGCGCATGGTGTCGATCGTGTCGGCGCCATGCTCCTCCACGAGAAAGCCCATCTTGTGCAGTCCCACGCCATGCTCGCCCGTGCAGGTGCCGTCCATGCGGATCGCGCGCTGCACGATGCGGTGGTTCAGGCGCTCGGCCTCCTCGATCTCCTCGGGCTTGTCCGGGTCGATCAGGATCGCGACATGGAAGTTGCCGTCGCCCACGTGGCCCACGATCGGACACGGCAGCGACGACGCCTTGAGGTCCGCCTCGGTTTCCACCACGCATTCGGCGAGGCGCGAGATCGGCACGCAGACGTCCGTCGTCACGGCGCGGCAGCCGGGCTTCAACTGCAGCATGGCGAAGTAGGCACTGTGCCGCGCGTTCCACAGGCGGCTGCGGTCTTCGGGGCGCGTCGCCCATTCGAAGCCTTCGCCGCCGTTTTGCGCGGCCAGCTCCTGCACGAGTTGCGCCTGTTCCGCCACGCCCGCCTCGGTGCCATGGAACTCGAAAAAGAGCGTGTGCTTTTCTTGCAGCGTCAGGTTCGAGTGGCGATTGATCGCGCGCACCGCGAGCGAGTCGATGAATTCCACGCGTGCGATCGGCACGCCCATCTGGATCGTCTCGATGACCGTGCGCACGGCCTCGGCCATCGAGGGAAATGCGCATACGGCCGCCGACACCGCTTCGGGCTGCGGATAGAGCCGCACGGTGATTTCGGTGATCACGCCGAGCGTGCCTTCGGAGCCCACGAACAGGCGCGTGAGGTCGTACCCCGCCGACGACTTGCGCGCGCGCGTGCCGGTCTTGATGACGCGGCCATCCGCGAGCACGGCGGTGAGGCCGAGCACGTTCTCGCGCATCGTGCCGTAGCGCACGGCGTTGGTGCCGGAGGCGCGCGTCGCCGACATGCCGCCGATGCTCGCATCGGCGCCCGGGTCGATGGGGAAGAAGAGGCCGCTGTCGCGCAGCGCATCATTGAGCGCCTTGCGCGAGATGCCGGGCTCGACGGTGACGGTGAGATCCTCGGCGTTGATCGAGAGCACGCGGTTCATCTGCGAGAGGTCGATCGAGACGCCGCCCTGGACCGCAAGCAGATGGCCTTCGAGCGACGAACCGTTGCCATAGGGGATGATCGGCACGCCATACTGCGCGCACAGTCTTACGATCGACTGGACCTCTTCGGCGTTTTGCGCGAAGACGACGGCGTCGGGCAGTTGCGGGTCGAACGGCGATTCGTCGCGGCCATGATGGGTGCGCACGGCCTCGGAGGTGGAGACGCGTTCGCCGAACGCGCTGCGCAGTTTGTCGAGGAGATCGGCAGGGAACGGGCGGCGGGGAGCGGCGGTAACGGCCGGCGGCGCGGGATGATTCACGCGGGTGTCTCCTTGGTTTGAGCGTAGCGAATCGTGGTCTTGAGCGCGTTTTATTTTACGCTCAACGTTCGCGGGCGCGTTCGGCCCGCTGCCGCGCACGAAATGCGGCACGAAGCGCAGCACGAAGCGCCGGGGGCGAAATCTATAATCGCCGCCAGCCCGGCCGCGAGCGCCGGCCGGGAGACAATGACGATTCCACCTGTTTGCTAATCGGAGAGACACATCATGGGCAACCGCCTGAGCAAGATCGCCACGCGCACGGGCGACGACGGCACGACGGGCCTCGGCGACGGCAGCCGCGTGCGCAAGGACGACGCGCGCATCGCCGCGATCGGTGAGGTCGACGAACTCAATTCACATATCGGCGTGCTGCTGTGCGAGACGCTGCCCGACGACGTGCGCGCCGCGCTCACGGCCATCCAGCACGACCTGTTCGACCTCGGCGGCGAGCTGTGCATGCCCGGCCACACCGTCGTCACGGACACGCATCTCGCGCGGCTCGACGGCTGGCTCGCCGAGTACAACGCCACGCTGCCGCCGCTCAAGGAGTTCATCCTCCCCGGGGGCTCGCGCGCGGCGGCGCTCGCGCACGTCTGCCGCACCGTGTGCCGGCGCGCCGAGCGCGCCATCGTCGCGCTCGGCGCCGGGCAGGGCGCGAGTGCATCGTCCGCGCCGCTGGCCCAAACGCCGCGCCGCTACGTGAACCGGCTCTCCGACCTGATGTTCGTGCTCGCGCGCGTGCTCAACCGCGCGGCGGGCGGCGCCGACGTGCTCTGGCGCCATGACCGCGGTGCATCAAACGGCCAGCCCGACACCGGCTCCAGCGAATAAAGGAACCGCGGCGAAGCGCCGGGAAAACGGCGGCCGGCCTCGCAAACCGGGCCGCCGATACCATTCGCGCCCCGCCATCGGGCAAATGCTGGGGTGCGACAAAATGCCTGGGGCGGCTTGTCCCATTAAACATGTATCGTGTTTGCATGTTTAACAAGGAGAAGCCGCAATGACTGCGCTCACCGCCGATCAGATCGCCCGCGTCAAAGCCACCGCACCCGTTTTCGCCGAACACGGCGCCACCATCACGAAGCACTTCTACAAGCGGATGTTCAACGCGCATCCGGAACTGAAGAACATCTTCAACCAGACGCACCAGAAGAGCGGCAGCCAGCCCGAAACGCTCGCGCGCGCGGTCTACGCCTACGCGGCGAACATCGACAATCTCGGCGCGCTCGGCGGCGCGGTCTCGCACATCGCGAACAAGCATGCGAGCCTGAACATTCGTCCGGAGCACTATCCGATCGTCGGCCGCCATTTGCTGGGTGCGGTCGTGGACGTGCTCGGCGACGCCGTCGATCAGCCCACGCTCGACGCCTGGACGGTGGCTTACGAGCAGCTCGCGAACATCATGATCGGCACCGAGGCCAAGCTCTATGAAGCGGCGCCGTGGAGCGGCTTCCGTCCGTTCAAGGTGATGCGCAAGCACGTCGAAAGCGACGAGATCACCTCGTTCTACCTCGCGCCCTCGGATGGCGCGTCGGCGGGCGGCTTCGAGCCGGGCCAGTACGTGAGCGTGACGCGCTACGTCGACAAGCTCGGCGTCGACCAGCCGCGCCAGTACAGCCTCTCCGACGCCCCGCACGGCCGCTGGCTGCGCATCTCGGTCAAGCGCGAAGACGGTCGCGGCGAAGTGGAGCCGGGCCACGTCTCGAACCTGATGCATGCGGGCGTGGAAGAAGGCGCGGTCGTGCACGTGAGCGCGCCGATGGGCGAATTCAAGCTCGATCGCAAGAAGACCACGCCGGTCGTGCTGATGAGCGGCGGCGTGGGCATTACGCCGATGGCGTCGATGCTCGCCACGCTGCTGGCCGAGCACAGCGAGCGCCAGGTGACGTTCGTGCATGCCTGCCGTAACCGCAGCGTGCATGCTTTCGGCGAGTGGGTGCGCCGTAGCGCCGCCGAGCATCCGAACGTGAACGTCGCGGTGTTCTACGAAGAGGTGGGCGCCGAAGACCGCGTGGGTTTCGATTACGACTTCGAAGGCCGCGTCGAGCTCGATCGTATCGCCGCCGACGCGATCCTGCCGGATGCCGACTACTACGTTTGCGGCCCGGTCGCGTTCATGCGCGCGCAGCGCGACGCGCTGATCGCTCGCGGTGTCGACGCATCGCGCATCCATACGGAGATCTTCGGCTCGGGCACGCTGTAACGCACCGCGCTGAAACGGCCTGAGCTTCACGCAGCGCGCGTTTGCGTGCGCCGCGCCGCGCAGGCCGCTCGCTCCCGCGCGTTACTCGCGCCTTACTCGTGCGACGCGCGCCGGTTCACCGCGCGATAACCGGAGGGCGAGATCGACAGGCGGCGCCGGAAGATCCGCGCGAGTTGCTCTCCGCGCGGCACGCCGCAGCGTTGCGCGATCTCGTCGATCGGCAGATTGGTTTGCGCGAGCAGCAGGCAACTCGCGTCGAGACGCGCACGCAGCAGATATTCGGAAGGCGTGAGGCCGGTCTGCGTCTTGAAGTGGCGCAGGAAGTTGCGCATGCTCATCTGCGCGACGCGCGCCGCATCGGCGACCGAGATCGGCTGGTGGTAGTTCTCGCGCAGCCAGTGCGCGGCCGAGCTGATCTTGCCGTTCGCGCTGTCCGATTCGCCGTCGTCGAGCATGGGGCCGAGGCGTTCCCACGCGCCGGGCATCGCGTCTTCGGACACCCGCTGCGCGAGCAGGACGCCCTGATTGCGCTTGACGACCTTGAGCGCGGCGACCAGCGCCTCGGGCGGCGTGGCCACCGAAGCGCTTGCACTATGCGCCTCGAGCGAGCGGCGCAGCCGCTGCGCCGGCGCTGCCGCGTTCAGGCTGGTGCGCAGGAACGACATGTCGGCGGCGGCCAGCACCGTGCGTCCCTCGCCGAGCGCGCGCATGATGCGCACCTTCGGCGCGAGCGCCTGCAGGCGCGCGAGCAAGCGCTCGTTGTCGCGCGCTTCGGTGGCGCCCGAGCCGCCCGCGATGAAGAGGGTGTCGAAGCCGCTGCGCAGCGGCCCATGCAGGCTCTCTGTCCAGACGCGCAGCCCGCAGTTGCTCGCGACGCTGCCGCCCGTGCCGGAGAGCATCGCGAGCGAATAGAACGGCAGCATGCCGCCGCACGCATCGTTAGCAAGACGAAATACATCGGCGAGCAGGCTCACGTCCCCGAGCGGGAAACCCTCGAAAACCAGGATGCCGATGCGCTTGCCCATGTGTGCCAGTTTGAAGTGAGTGCCGCGCGGCCGGAAAGCGGCTTGCCGGCAGATCACCCGATCGATGTGCATGGCCGGTCCCTCGCGCAGAAATGGATTCGCAGGAGTACGTTGCATTTTCGCGGGCGCGAGACGTGCCGCGCTTCGATGGCTCTCATGATAGGCGGCATGCCGTGGCCGCTGCGCCGCGCAGTCGGAAAACGCAGAGAAATTGGCAGAATGGCTCGATATGCGCCGGTTAAGCTGCGCCGGGGTGGCCGTTCCTGCTGCCGGCCATCTAGCGGAAATAAGCCTTCGTGTTCGGGTGCACGTCGTCGCGCGTGAGCAGTTCCTCGGGCGCGAGCCACGCATACTGGCTGTGCTGGTCGAAGCGCCCGACCGGCACGGTGCTGTCGAGCGTGAACGCATAGGCGAGCACCACGTAATGCGTGCCGATGCCGTTCTCCGCCGCGAAGTTGTCCGGATACAGATGCTCGTACACGCCGCCGAAGCGCGCCGCCGATCGCTGCATGCCCGCGATGCCGAGCTCGGTGTCGACGATGCGCGTGAACGCGGCGTCCAGACGCTCCTCCTTGCGGATGCGCCCGCCCGGCACGAACCACGTGCCGCGCGCGGGACGATTGCGCCGCTGGCCTACGAGGATGCGGCCGTCCGCGTCCGCGACGATCAGGTCGATCGCGACCAGCGGCGCGAGGCGCACCACATCGAGGAATTCGGTAGGCGACAGCATGAGCGGGCCTTCCGTTGGGTGGGGAAGACGCGGGGCGGCGCCCGCTCGCCTCGTGCGCGTGGCGCAGGGAAGCGACGGAGCAGGCAGCAGCACGGTCAACTGCAGTCAGTCTAGGCGGCTCGATATCGCCGCGCACTGTCGTTTGCCGCCGAAGTTTCGCCATCGAGGGCCAAGATGCGCGCTTTGCGGTCTCTTTCGCCACTTTCGCTTCATCCGCTTCATTCAAGTCGTTCGCGGCCTCAATGCGTGACGTAGCCCGCGGGCGTCGTCGCGTTCGCCTTGACGACGTCGGCGTTGCCGGACACCACGTAGATCGGCGACTCGGTCAAGCTGAGCGGCAGCAGCCCGTCCTCGTAGCGCATCGTCGAGACGTTGCCCATCATGTCGAACACGCTCACCTGGCCCGAGCGGCCGCGCGCATCCACCTGGAGCGTCCAGCGCGTTGCACGGGTCGAGTCGAAGCCGGCGCTCGCGCTCCAGTGCGCGTTGTCGTGGCTCCATAGCGCCGTGACCACCTTGCCGTCGGGCCGCGCGAACGCATAGGCGTAGACGCCCGCGGGCGTGCCGCGCAGCGGCCCGAGCGTGACGGTGCCGTCGATCAGGCGCGTCATGGCCGCCACCGCGAGCGCGGCCGGCTTGGGGCTGATGTTCGCCGCGCCATAGGCGCCCTGCGGATGATCGAGCTCGAAAAACACGCCGTAGCCCGGTGTGGTGTCGGGCATGTCGGCGCCGTAGAACACGAAGGTCACGTCGGCCCCTTCGCCCAGCATGATCAAATGCGTGCGCGCGACCACGGCGCCCTGGGCGTACAGCGTCTGCGCGTCGGGATAATGCGGGCCGTACTTCGCGCCGAGGTCGTAGCTGATGCCGGTCTCGGTCACGAAGAGCGGCGCGCCGGGCTTGAGCAAGTCGCGCATCGTGGCCCGCAGTGCGCGCATCGCGACGGGCAACGAGGGCGTGCTGCCCGCCGGGGCGTCGGCGAGCCGCTCGGGCGGATGCGAGGGGCTCGTGCCGAAGTCGTAATAGCCGTGGATCGTGAGGCCGTCGAGATAGCGCGTAATGCCAAGTTGTGCGAAATGTTTGAGCCACTTGGTGTTGTCGCTCACGCCGGAATAGGTGAGTCCCATCACGACCGCCGATGGATCGGTCGAGTGTATGCCTTGCCAGACGGAGGCATAGAGATCGACGAAATGGGCGTCGGTGTCTTTCCAGGGCAAGCCGCCATCCGGGTCGGGCTCCCACGTGACCTGATAGTAGTTGTGCGCCTGGCGCGGGAAGGTCTTCGCGCGCACGCGCGCGGACTCGGTGCCCACGCGCGCCATGTAGTCGCGCAATTGCGCCTCCGAGACGGGCGCATAGCTGTGGGTTTCCTGGCCGTTCGGGCTCGCCCACGCCGGAATGCCGTCGAGCAGGATCAGCCGCATGATGTTGCCGGGGCGAAATCCGCTGGCGAGCTCCGCGGTCGAGGGATCGAACGTACCCGGACCTTTCGGCTCCATGGTGTACCAGTTGCGGTTGTCGTTGGCCCACGCGAGGCCGAGGTCGGTATAGAGCGGACGAAAGCCGTCGCCGCCGCAGCAATGCTGGCCCGGCGCGATGTAGGCCGTGCCCTGGCCGCCGAAGCGGTGCAGATCCTCGCGCGCGAAGCGCGGCGCCGGCAGCGTGGCGAACACGTCGGGCAGCACGCCGAAGGTGGCGATGCCGGCCGGGCGCGTGCCGCGCTGAGGCAAGCCGGCGGACGGTTGCGAGGCGAGCGACGCGGAGAAGGCGAAGTAGCCGGCGAGCGGCATTGTGCAGACGAGCGCGGTGACGCGCGCGCCGGCGGCAACGGGGAAGGTGCCGCTCGCCTGGGCGCGGCCCCACGTGTCGGCAATCTGCCATTGCACCGTGTCGTCGCGCGCGGCGCGCGTGACCACCTCGATGCGCACGCTCTTGCCGTGTGCAAAGAGCCGCGTGCCGTCGCTGCCGGGCGTGTCCGCCGAGATCGGTTCGTCGCCCGCGGGCGACGCGATGCTGCCGGCGGCGCGGCGGCAGACCGGGGCGTCGGCGGCGCGGCACGCTTGCGTGGCGAGCAGGGCGCCGAGTGCCAGCAGGAGCACGGCGGCGAACCTGAACGCGAGCGCCGAAGGCAACGCCGCCGCCCGGCGCGCGTGGGCCCGCGCGGCGAATGCCTCATCAGCGCTACGCGCGGCGCGCGCAGGCTTCGGAACGGACCCAACGGAGGAGCATGGCTTCATCGGCGAATTCCCCGGCAGCGTGGCAAGGCAAGCCTAGCCTAGCGGCGCTCGGCCTGCGCGCGCCGCCAGGGTCCAGGCTTTTCACGCAATTGTCCGTGCGCTACCGCACACAGCACGCGCGATCCGGTCGCGCACTGTCAAAACGGATATAAGCGCCCTCATTCATTATTTGTAATTGTGCAGTGCAACCAGATTTGAAACGCCTAATATCGTAAATGCGCGCGCCGATCTGGCGTTTAAAGCCTGTTTAATCCGTTTAAATCGGACGATTAAGCGCGTGCTCATTGCTTTCCCCCCTTTTTCCATCCTGCGCCTGCGCAAAGATCGGAAGACAATACCCGCTTTTGTCGTATCAATGGCCTCCCGACCGCCTTTTGTAAGGCGCGCGCGTCTGGCTCATTTCATCGAAGGAATTGACGTTTCAACGGCTTGTTTCCGGTGCAAGCCGTAAGGCGCATGCTTCAAAACGGGCCGCGACCGGACTAAATGCGCCAATGTCTCGCCAGTTTCGGTCAGTCGTCGTTGCGCTGATTTTTCTCTGCCTATGATGCACTGCACACGGAATGCTATTACCAGGACTTTTCGCTTTGGACGGGGAATGTTTGGAGGAAAAGCATGGCATACGCAAGTCTGGATTTGCCGCCGTTCGCTCATGCGCATCTGGTGACCTCGGGCATCAGTCGTGAGGTGCGCCACATCGCGATACTGCTATTCGATGGCTGCTCGCTGCTCGGCGCCGGCATCGTGGCGGAGGTCTTTCACGTCGCCAACGAACTGTCGTCGGACGCGTCACGCCGCTTGCCGTACGACGTAAGGATCCTCTCCTCCGACGGCGGCAACGTGACCTGCTCGTCGTCGGTACGGGTCTGGACCGACGGGCTCGATGCGCACCACTATGTGGGCTTCGACGCGCTCTTCGTCGCGGGCGGCAAGGGGGCTTACGCGGCCGCCAACGACGAGCGCCTGATCGCCTGGCTGCGCCACGTGCACGCGAATACGGGCACGATCCGCCCGATCGGCGAAGGGCGCTCGCTGCTCGAAGCGGCGAGCTTGTGCAGCCAGCGCGAGTTCGGCTCGTACCCGGTGCACGGCCTGCATGACGAACCCGGCGGCGACGCCGGCGACCGGCTCGAGTCGATGAAGAGCGCGCTCACGCTCGTCAAGCGCGATCTGGGCGTGGACGTCGCGCGCGCGGTGACCGACCGTCTGATGCCCGACTCGGGCAGCAACCTCACGCCGTTCCTCGGCGATGCCCTTGGCAGCGCGCCCGCCGACAAGGTGCGAACGGCAGCGCGCTGGCTCCAGGAGAACTGCCAGCGCGCGATCTCGATCGCCGACGCGGCGCAGGTCGCCGCGATGAGCGAACGCAATTTCCTGCGCCGCTTCAAGCTGGAGATGGGCATCACGCCATCGGACTATCTGCTGCATGCGCGCCTTGCGATCACCTGCAGTCTGCTGACCGATTCGGAGTTGCCGGTCGACAAGATCGCGCGCCGCACCGGCATGGGCAATGGCGATCGCCTCGCCAAGATTTTCCGCAAGCGCATGATGATCTCGCCCTCCGAGTATCGCGAGCAAAGCCGCCGCGAAGCGGGAGGCTGAGCGCTTAGCAGCGGCTTCCTGGCGGTTTCCGGATCGTGTGCAGCGCGACGATGCGGCCCTGTCCAATACACAGGAGTCCGAACATGAAGGAAAGATCAGGGGTAGAGCAAGCGGCGCTCCCGGAAGCGGTCGCGCCAGATGCGGATGCACCAAACGGGCAGCCAGGCGATGCGCTTGCGTGCACACGCATCGTGCCGGTGGTGCTCGCGGGCGGATCGGGCACGCGCCTGTGGCCGATGTCGCGCGAGCATTTTCCGAAGCAGCTGATCGGGGTGGTCGGCAGCGATACGCTGCTGCAGGCCACCGTGCGCCGGCTCGACGGTTTTCCGCCGGGCTGGCAGGTCGCGAGCGCGCCGATCGTGGTGTGCGGCGAGCCTCACCGCTTCGTGATCGCCGAGCAACTGCACGCGTGCGGCGTGGACGCACGGCTCGTGATAGAGCCCGCACGCCGCGATACCGCGCCCGCGCTCACGCTCGGCGCGGCGCTCGCGAGCGCGAACGGCGACGACGCGATCCTCGTCGTGATGCCATCGGACCACGCGATCACCGACGTGGCTGCCTTGCAGCGCGCGCTCGCCTGTGCCGCGCGCCACGCGCAGAGCGGCGCGATCGTCACGCTCGGCGTGCCGCCGCGCTCGCCCGAGACGGGCTTCGGCTATATCCGCGTTGGCGCGGCGCTCGAAGACGGCGCGTACCGCATCGACGGCTTCGTCGAAAAGCCCGCGCCCGAACTCGCCGCGCAATACGTCGCGCAAGGCGGCTATTGGTGGAACAGCGGCATCTTCGTGATGCGCGCGAGCGTCTGGCTCGATGCGCTGCGCGCGCTGCAGCCCGACATGCACGCGGCCTGCCTCGCGGCCTTCGTCGACGGGCAGATGGACGGCGCGGTGTTTCGTCCGGCCGAGGCGGCGTTCGCGCGCACGCCCGCCGACTCGATCGACTACGCGGTGATGGAGCGGCTTTCCAGCAGCAGCGGCTGGACGCCCGAAGGCGTGGTGGTCGCGCTCGACGCGGGCTGGTCCGACCTCGGCTCGTGGGACGCCGTGTGGGCCGCGATGGAAAAGGACGAAGCCGGCAACGCGGGGCGCGGGCGCGTGGTGTTCGAAGGCGCCGTCGCGAGCTATGCGCATTCCGAAGGCCGTCTCGTCGCCTGCGTGGGCACCTCGAATCTCGTCGTGGTCGAGACCGCCGACGCCGTGCTGGTCGTCGACCGCTCGAAGGTCCAGGACGTGAAGGGGCTGGTCGCGCGCATCAAGGCGCAGCACGCGCCCGAGGCCGACGCGCACCGCAAGGTGCAGCGCCCGTGGGGGTTCTACGACTCGATCGATCATGGCGAACGCTTTCAGGTCAAGCGCATTGTCGTGACGCCCGGCGCGCGGCTCTCGCTGCAACTGCATCACCATCGTGCGGAGCATTGGACCATCGTGCGCGGCACCGCGCTCGTCACACGTGGTGAGGAATCCTTTCTGTTGAGCGAGAACGAGTCGACCTATATCCCGCTTGGCGTGCGCCATCGGCTCGAAAACCCCGGCAAGCTGCCGCTCGAGATCATCGAGGTGCAATCGGGCGCGTATCTGGGCGAGGACGATATCGTCCGCTTCGACGATACCTACGGCCGCTGCAGTTGAGCGGCCCGGCGCGAGCGGCAAGGTGACTGACATGCGTGAGCTTCAAAACCTCATGGCGAGGATGCTGGACGTGATCGCGGTGGTGCTCGGCGCGAGCGTGGCCTCGCAGATCCGCTTCGACGACATCGCGCCGCGCGGCATGAACGAGGCGTTCGTGCTGCTCGCGGCCGCGTTCGCACTCGCGATCTTTCCGGCGTTCGAGCTCTATCAGTCGTGGCGCGGCCGCTCCAAGGCGCTGCTGGCGGGCGAGGTGTCGCTCGCGTGGCTCGTGGTGCAGGGCTGCGCGCTGATTGCCATGTACTCGATGGTGCATCACGTGGACGCGGTTTCGCGGCTCTGGTTCGCGTACTGGACCGCGGTGTCGGGCGCGCTGCTGATTGCGTGGCGCATCGGCGCGCATGGCGTGCTCGCGCACGTGCGGCGAGCGGGGCACAACCTCCATCAGGTCGCGATCGCCGGATCGGCCACGCAGTGCGACGAGATCGCGCGGCGCATCGATGCCGAGCCGGGCTCGGGTTTTCGCGCCACCGCGCTCTACAACACGATGCCGCAGATACGGCCCGTGAACGGCGGCCACGCCACGCTTTGCGACACCATCGAGGCGTTCGCGCAATACATCCGCGAGCATGACGTGCATGAGCTCTGGCTCGCGCTCTCGCTGGCCGAGGAGCGCACCGTGGTGCGGCTCGTCACCGAATTCCGCAACGATCTCGTGAACATCCGCTTCATTCCCGACGTGCGCTCGCTCGCGCTCTTTGAAACCAGCAGTGTGATCGAGCTGCTCGGCGTGCCGGCGATCAATCTGGTGGCCTCGCCGCTGTCCGCGGGCGCGCAGTTCAAGAAGGCGCTGTTCGACCGGCTGTTCGCGAGCGCGGCGCTCATCGGCCTGATGCCGCTTTTGATCGGCATCGCCATCGCCGTGAAGCTCTCGTCGCCGGGGCCGGTCTTCTTCAGGCAGCGCCGCAAGGGCGCCGATGGCCGCGTGTTCACGATCTACAAATTCCGCACGATGCGCGTGCATAGCGAAGCGCCGGGCACGGTGAGCCAGGCCACGCGCGGCGACCCGCGCGTGACGCGGCTGGGCGCGTTCCTGCGCCGCACGAGTCTCGACGAGCTGCCGCAGTTCTACAACGTGCTGCGCGGCGACATGTCGGTGGTCGGCCCGCGCCCGCACGCGCTCGAGCACGACGACCTCTACCAGCGCGTGGTGACGGGGTATATCCACCGCTACCGCATCAAGCCGGGCATCACGGGCTGGGCGCAGGTCAACGGCTTTCGCGGCGAGACCGATCGCCTCGAAAAAATGGAGCTGCGCGTGGCGCACGATCTGTACTACCTCGGCCATTGGTCGTTCTGGCTCGACATGCGCATCATCGCGGCCACGATCGTTCACGGGCTGACCAGTCCCAACGCTTACTGAGAACGCAGATTCCGCGCGAGCGTCACGAGTTTCACCCGCTGTACCAGGTTCAGGAGATCGACGATGGCGATGAACTATGAAGGCGGCTATGCCGCGGTGAGCGCCGACGAGCGGTATCTGGGCGACTATCTGCAAACGATCGCTTCGAGCTGGCGCGTCATCGCGCTCGTGACGCTCGTCCTCACGCTGCTCGGCGCCGCGTATGCCTTCCTCGCCCGGCCGGTCTATCGTGCCGACGTGCTGTTCCATATGGTCGACAAGACCGACAGCAGCAAGAAGGACGCTAGCCTGCCGCCGCTCACCGGCATGTTCGACACGAAGACGTCCGCCAACGGCGAGATCGAGATGCTGAAATCGCGCATCGTCACCCAGGAGACGGTGCACCGCCTGCATCTGGACATCGCGGCGCACCCGCGCGAGCTGCCGGTCATCGGCGATCTTTTCTCGGGGCTTGTGAACGGCAGCTGGGGCGTGAAGCTGCCGTCGTTCATGAAGCCGTCCGGCTATGCCTGGGGCCGCGGCGACATCGCCGTGTCGCGCTTCG
The DNA here is from genome assembly GCF_905220245.1 of Paraburkholderia sp. J63. Classification (NCBI taxonomy): domain Bacteria; kingdom Pseudomonadati; phylum Pseudomonadota; class Betaproteobacteria; order Burkholderiales; family Burkholderiaceae; genus Paraburkholderia; species Paraburkholderia sp. J63. The sequence continues at coordinate 99,856 of NZ_CAJMZF010000010.1, forward strand.
ATACGCCGGATGCGCTCTACGACCAGAACTTCACGCTGATCGCGGGCGAGGACGGCACCTTCGTGCTGCGCGACCCCGACGGCGTCGCGCTGCTCCAGGGCAGCGTGGGCGAGGACGTGTCGGCCAACACGGTCGACGGTCCGATCAACCTGCGCGTGGATCGTCTCACCGGGCCGCCCGATACGCCGTTCGTGCTCTCGCGCGCCTCGACGCTGACCACGGTCGAGCGCCTGCAGCGCGCGCTCGACGTGTCCGAAGTCGGCCTGCAGTCGGGCGTGATTCGCGCGAGCCTCGAAGGGCACGACAGCCAGCTCACCGCGGCGATCCTCAACAACATGGCGCGCGAATTCATCGCGCAGGACGTGGAAAGCCGGTCCGCCGAAGCGGAGCACATGCTCGGGTTCCTGGACGAGCAACTGCCGCAACTGCGTGCGCAGCTCGACGCGGCCGAGCAGCGCTACAACAAGTTCCGCAACGAGCACGGCACGGTCGACCTCGGTGAGGAAAGCCGGCTGCTGCTGCAACAGGTCGTCGACAACAAGACGCGCCTCGAAGATCTGCAGCAGCAACGCGCGGAACTGGCGCAGCGCTTCACCGAGCATCACCCCGCGGTCGCCGCGCTCGACGCGCAGATCGCGACGCTGCAGCGCGCGCAAGGGGCGCTGACACGCAACGTCGCCGCGCTGCCCGACACCGAGCAGACCGCGGTGCGGCTGCTGCGCGAGGTGCAAGTGGACACCCAGCTTTACACCAACCTCCTGAACAGCGCGCAGGAGCTGCGCGTCGCGAAGGCGGGCCAGGTCGGCGACGTGCGGGTGGTCGATTACGCGGAGGCGCCCAACGACCCGGTGCGGCCCAAGCGCCTGCTCGTGATCGTGCTGTCGATGGCCGGCGGGATCGTGCTGGGCATCCTGATTGCCTTCGTGCGCAAGTCGCTGTACGGCGGCGTCGAGCGTCCCGACGAGCTCGAGGCCGCGCTCGGCGTGCCGGTGTTCGCGGTGGTGCCGCGCAGCGCGCAGCAGTTGCGGCTGCAGCACCACGTGTCGCTGCGCCGGCGCGGGCTGCACGTGCTCGCGCAGCAAGCGCCGCAGGACGTCGCGGTCGAGGGCGTGCGCAGCCTGCGCACCTCGCTGCAGCTCTCGCTCAACGAGGCGCGCAACAACATCGTGATGTTGACCGGCTCGCGGCCCGACGTCGGCAAATCGTTCCTCTCCGTGAATCTCGCGGCGCTGGTCGCGTCGGTGAACAAGCGCGTGCTGATCGTCGACGGCGACATGCGGCGCGGCGACGTCCACTCGCACTTCGGCATTGCGCATCAGCCGGGGCTTTCCGACGTGCTGCTCGGCGCCGACCCGAACTCGGCGATCCAGCGCGAGGTGCTGCCGGGCCTCGACGTGCTCGCCAAGGGCTCGCTCCATGCGCATCCGTCCGAGTTGCTGATGAGCGCGCGCTTCGAGACGCTGCTCGAAGAATTAAGGACGAAGTACGACCTCGTGATCGTCGATACGCCGCCCGTGCTCGCGGTGACCGACTCGACCGTGATCGGGCGCTACGCGGGCACTTCGCTGCTGGCGATCCGCCACGGCCGCCATCCGCTTTCCGAGCTCGAGGAAACCGTGAAGCGCCTGCGCAACGGCGGCGTGAACCTGTGCGGCGTGCTGCTCACCGACGTGCCGAAGACGGGCGCGTTCGGCGGCGGCTATCGCGGCGGCTACTACGGATACGAAAGCATTGCAGGTTGAGCAGGACGTCCGCGCCGGGCCGGCGCCGCGCGGACGGCGGAACCATGGAATCCAATTCGCTCACGTGAGGAGAGAACGATGGCTCGCAAGGTTGCGTTGATTACCGGCATCACCGGTCAGGACGGGTCGTATCTGGCGGAACTGCTCTTGAACAAGGGCTACGAGGTGCATGGCATCAAGCGGCGCTCGTCGCTGTTCAACACGGACCGGATCGATCACCTGTATCGCGACGTGCACGATCCGGAGCCCGGCATCCAGCTCCATCATGGCGAGCTGACCGACTCCACGGCGTTGCTGCGCGTGATCCAGCGCGTCGCGCCCGACGAGATCTACAACCTCGCCGCGCAGAGCCATGTGGCGGTGTCGTTCGAGGAGCCCGAGTACACCGCGAATGCGGACGGCCTCGGCACGCTGCGCATCCTGGAGGCAATCCGCATTCTCGGTCTCGCGGGCAAGACGCGCTTCTATCAGGCGTCCACCTCGGAGCTTTACGGGCTCGTCCAGGAGGTGCCGCAGCGCGAGAGCACGCCGTTCTATCCGCGCAGCCCCTACGCGGTCGCCAAGCTGTTCGCGTACTGGACCACGGTCAACTACCGCGAGGCGCACGGCATCTACGCATGCAACGGGATCCTGTTCAACCACGAGTCGCCGCAGCGCGGCGAGACCTTCGTGACGCGCAAGATCACGCGCGCGATCGCGCGCATCGCGGTGGGCCTGCAGAAGGAGCTGTACCTGGGCAATCTTGGCGCGCTGCGCGACTGGGGCCACGCCCGCGATTACGTCGACATGCAGTGGCGCATGCTCCAGCAGGCAGAGCCCGAAGACTTCGTGATCGCGACGGGCGTGCAGTACAGCGTGCGCGATTTCGTGCGCGCGGCGGCGGCCGAGCTGGGCATCGTCGTGCGCTTCGAGGGCGCCGGCGTCGACGAGGTCGGCGTCGTCGAGCAGGTCGAGGGGCGCGAGACGCGGCTCGCGGCGGGCGACGTGATCGTGCGCGTCGATCCGCGCTACTTCCGGCCGACCGAGGTCGAGACGCTGCTCGGCGACGCTTCGAAGGCCCAGCAAAAACTGGGCTGGAAGCCGGTCACGACATTCGAATCGCTCGTCAAGGAAATGGTGCGCGCGGACTTCCAGATTGCCCGGCGCGACGCGCTCGTCACGCTGGCCGGCTTCAAGGCTCTCGAACATCACGAGTGACGCACATGGACACGAACTCCCGGATTTTCGTCGCGGGCCACCGCGGCATGGTGGGATCGGCGCTGGTGCGCGCCTTGCAGGCGCGCGGCTACCGCAACCTCGTCACGCGCACGCACGAGGCGCTGGACTTGACGGATCAGTCCGCGGTCGACGCGTTTTTCGACGGCGAGCATATCGATGCGGTGCTGCTCGCGGCCGCGCGCGTCGGCGGCATTCTCGCGAACGCGACGCAGCCCGCGCAGTTCGCGTACGACAATCTCGCGATCGAGACCAACGTGATCCGCGCGGCCTGGCACGCGGGCGTCGAGCGGCTGGTGTTCTTCGGCTCCTCGTGCATCTATCCGCGCGAATGCCCGCAGCCGATCAGCGAGACCTACCTGCTGAGCGCGCCGCTCGAGCCGACCAACGAGGCCTATGCGATCGCGAAAATCGCGGGCCTCAAGCTCTGCGAGGCCTATAACCGCCAGTACGGCACGCACTTCGTCTCGCTGATGCCGACCAATCTGTATGGCCCCAACGACAACTACGACCTCGGCAGCAGCCACGTGCTGCCGGCACTGATTCGCAAGGCGCACGAGGCGCGCACGAACGGCGCGCGCTCGCTGACCGTGTGGGGCTCGGGCACGCCGCGCCGCGAGTTCCTGCATGTCGACGACCTTGCCGATGCGACGCTCTTCGTGCTCGAGCACGAGACAGGCGACGGCGTATACAACGTGGGCGTCGGCGAGGATCTGTCGATTCGCGATCTCGCGCAGCGCGTGTGCGACGTGGTCGGCTTCGCGGGCGAGCTCGTGTTCGACGCCACCAAGCCCGACGGCACGCCGCGCAAGCTGCTCGACGTGTCGCGGCTCGGCGGTCTGGGCTGGCATGCGCATATCGGCCTCGACGAGGGGCTCGCGCGCACCTATGGCGACTTTCTTCAGGCGCATGCGGCGCCGGCCTGCGAGGCCGAGATGCGTGCGTGAAGCGCGTGTCTGAAGCGCGTTCCTGAGGCACGCTCCTGAAGCGTGTGTCTGAGCGTGCCTGCGCGCGTCCGAGGCGTGCCGCGAATTTTCCTGGTTTTTGCCTGGTTTTTGCCTGGTTTTTGCCTCCTGGTTTTTTGCCTTTGTGTTGGCGGCGGGCGTCATGTGCGGACCGGCTAAATGGCGCCCGTTTTTTTGTTCGGCTCCGGCCCTGCGCCGGACGAAACGAAGCAGCAAGGCGACGCGATGAGAATCCTGATCTACGGATTGAACTACGCGCCCGAGGTGACGGGCGTCGGCAAGTACACGACCGAGATGGCGGAGCTGCTCGCGGCACGAGGACACGAGGTGCGCGTGGTGAGCGCCCAGCCGTACTACCCGCAATGGCGCGTGCACGACGGCTATCGCGCGTGGCGCTACCGGCGCGAGACGTGGCGCGGCGTGCCGCTCTGGCGCGCGCCGCTGTGGGTGCCCGCGCGGCCGGGCGGCCTCAAGCGCATCGTGCATCTGGCGAGCTTCGCGCTATCGTCGCTGCCGCTGCTCGTGCGCCAGGCGCCGTGGCGGCCGCAGGTCCTGATGCTGATCGCGCCGACGCTGGCATGCGCGCCGGGGGCGCTGGCCATCGCGCGGCTCACCGGCGCGCGCGCCTGGCTCCATATTCAGGACTTCGAAGTGGACGCCGCGTTCGATCTGGGACTGCTGCAGGGCGGCGGCGCCTCACGTATCGCACGCGCCGCGCGCGCCGTCGAACGCGCGCTGCTGCGCGGCTTCGATGGCGTGTCGTCGATTTCGGCGCGCATGGTCGAGCGCGTGATCGACAAGGGCGTCGACGCGTCGCGCGCCCTGTGCCTGCCGAACTGGGTCGACACCAGCGCGATCTTTCCGCTGCCGCAGCCGCACGCATACCGCCGGCGGCTCGACATCGCGGCGGACAGCATCGTCGTGCTGTACGCGGGGAGCATGGGCGCGAAGCAGGGCATCGAGATACTCGCGGACGTCGCGACGGCGCTCGCAGGCCGCAGTGACATCCGCTTCGTGTTCTGCGGCGATGGCGCGGCCCGACGCGAGCTGATGACGCGCTGCGCGCCGCTGCCGAACTGCCACGTGCTGCCGGTGCAGCCGGCCGAATTACTCAACGAATTGCTGAACCTTGCCGATATCCACGTGCTGCCGCAGCGCAACGACGCGGCCGATCTCGTGATGCCCTCGAAGCTGACTGGCATGCTCGCGAGCGGGCGCGCGGTCGTCGCCATGGCGCGGCCCGGCACGAGCCTGTTCGACGTGGTGTCGGAGACCGGCGTCGTGGTGCCGCCCGAGGATCGCGATGCGCTCGCGGCCGCGATCGTCGCGCTCGCGGGCGACCCGCAGCGGCGCGCGGCGCTCGGTCAGGCCGCGCGCCAGTACGCGCAGCGGATGCTGTCGCCGCATGCGATTTTCGCCGCGCTCGATGCGCGGCTTGCCGTGCTCGCGGGCGGCGCGCCTGGGGATGGCGCGCAGCCTGCCGTCGCGGATACAGCGGCTCCGGCGGTCGCGAGTGGATCGACGCTGCCGGCGCAGGCCGACCGGTCCGACGTGTGAGCGCGTGACGCGTGCGGGGCTGGGCGGACCCTGCCGGAATCACCAGGGCGAGCGGTACAGCTTCTCCGCGGCCTCGCGTTGCGACGTGTACGGATTGCCATAGATCGGCGCGGTCGGCGACGTCGTGCTCGCGCCATAGTCGTAAGCGGCCCATGCGCCGCTACCGGTCGTCGGGTCGTCCGCTGGGTCGTATTTCCCCGCTGTCGCGCGTCCGGGGCGCTGCCGGATCCGGTCCGTGCCGCCGCGTGTGTCGTTTCGGCCGCCCGCGCTCGTGGCGGCGGCCACGCCGCTCGCTGCGTAGAAGTTCGATGGCGTGACGATCCGCATGCGCGCCTCGCTCGTCAGCTCGTTTGCCTGCGCGGCCGGCGAGGCGCCGTCGCTGCTGTAGGCGTCGCTCTGGTAGGGGTTGCCCGCCGAACTCGGGCCGCCGAGCATGCGCTCTTCGTCGGCGCGCGCCCGGCGGGCGGCGGCGGACAGATCGTCGCCGTGCTGGCCGTTTGCCGAAGCCGGCGATGGCTGGGCCCCGGCCGTGGCGGGCTGCTGCGCATGCGTGATGCACGGCCACGCGATGCACATGACGCACACGGCCTGGAGCGCGGCGGCGAGCACGTAGGGCGCGGCGCGGGCGGGCCGCAACGGATGAAAGCGCGTAGACATGATGGGCTGTCCTGCGCCGCGAAAGGCGCGGCGCCATGCCTGCATGGTGCGCGGGCTGCGTGGCGCGGGCGCGCCAAAACCCCTGCTGTGTCGGCCACGCTCGCGAGGCGCCTGGATGGCCGCCCGATAATGATCGGAGAACGAACAAAAGCCGGCCCGTATGGGCAAGGAGCGCTCATGACGCAAGCGATCGAAGGTATCGAGGGCATCGGCATCGGCGGTTTGACGGATGGTGCTGCGATGGCATCACCGGAGACGTCGCCCTCGGATGCAGCGGAAGCAGCGGCGCACGCGCCCCAAAGTGCCCACGCGCCGGTTCGCGTGATCGACCTGAGCCGCGCGGGCAAGGGTAACTACATCGCGCGTCGTGGGCGCTTCGTCCAGGCGGCGTGGTACGTCGCCGAGACCTGCATGCTCGATAACCGCTTGCTGCCGTTCTCGGCGCTGCGCGTCGCGTTGCTGCGGCTGTTTGGCGCGAAGATCGGGCGCGGCTGCCGCCTCGTGCATCCGCTGCGCGTGAAGGCGCCGTGGAATCTCGAACTGGGCGAGAACTGCTGGATCGGCGTCGATGTGTGGATCTACAACCAGGCGCCCATACGCATCGGCTCGAACGTGTGTCTTTCGCAGGGCGCGTTTCTCAGCGCGGGCTCGCACGAGATGCGCACGAACATGGACCTGCGCGTCGCGCCGATCGTGATCGAGGACGGCGTGTGGATCTCATCGAAATGCGTCGTGCAGATGGGCGTGACGATCGGGCGCTCGGCCGTCGTCACGCCGTTGTCGGTCGTGCATCGCTCGCTCGAGGCAGGAGGCATGTACGGCGGCAATCCGTGCCGCTTCATCCGCTGGCGTTTCGAGGAGCACTGATCCTCGCGCGAGGGCGCGGCCCTTCCTTTCGTGAGCCGCCGTTGCGACGTGAGCAGGCCATCAGGCCCGCTCACGCACCGCTTATGCCCCGGCTCTCGCTCACTAGCCGTTAGTACCCGGCTCCGACGTACCGGCCCGCCGACGCTGCCTGCGTGCTCGGCAGGATCAGGTTGACCACGCGGCTCCACTTCACGAGCGCCGATGCATCGACGAACACGACGTCGTTCGGCTTCAGCTCGAACTCGTCGGCGGTGGCCATTGCTTCCGGCGTCGACGCGTCGAGGTGGAACACCGTGCGGTTGCCTTCCTTCTGACCGCGCACCACATAGACCTGCGAAGCGTCGCCCGATCCCTGGCTGATGCCGCCCGCGTCGCCGAGCGCGTCGTTCAGCGAGAGGCGGCCATTGTCGAACGGCAGGGGGCCCGGGTGCCCGACTTCGCCCAGCACGTACACGCGGCTTTCATTCGACGAATACACGCGCACGAGGTCGCCGTTCTGCAACAGGATGTTGTCCGGGTTCACGCCTTTCTTGATCATGTCGGGAATGTCCACCATGGTCGTTTCCTTGCCGCGCGTCACGCTAACCCGCGAACGGTCGCCCGCCGCCGTGAAGCCGCCCGCGCGGTTGATCGCCTCAGGCAGCGACATCGTCATGTCGTTGAGCACCATCAGCCCGGGCGTGCGCACTTCGCCGTCCACATAGACACGCCGGCTGCGGTATGCCTCGATACGCAGCGTCACCTGCGGCTTGTTCAGGTAGTAGGCGAGCTTGTTCGCCACGAGGTCGCGCGCCTGCAACTCGGTCAGCCCGGCCACGTGGATCGTGCCCACATAGGCGACCTGGATCGAGCCCGTCGAGTCGACGGTATAGCCCGACACGACCTGGCTCGTGCTCTGATCCTGGGGGCCGCCGTTGGCCGACGACGTGGTCGGCAGGTTCATCTCGGGGTGGTCCCACACGACGATGCTGAGCACGTCGCCGGGCCCGAGCGTATAGGGCTTGGGCGTGCCGAACAGCTTTTCGACGTCGTTCGGGATTGTCGTCGGTCTCGCCGCCGCCTGCTTCGCGACCAGTTCGTTGTTGATCTCGACGAGCGCGCCCGTCGGCGGTTGATCGTCCTTGCCCGAGCCGGTGCGCGCCGCTTCGGTCGCGGCCTTCGCCTGCGTGACGCTCGAAGGCGCGGTCATGCCCGGCGACAGACCGCAGCCCGCGACCAGGGCCGTGAACGTCACTGCGGTCACCGTGGCCGCCATTGCCGCCCATGCGCGGCCCGCCAGTGCTTTGCGAAGGCGGCCAGCGCGATCGCACGAGAGGGCCTCGCGCACGCGCGCTGTTGCGGTTCCGTCGGCGGCCTCCGCGCTCGTAAATTCAGGTGTGCTGTCTTGTAACATAGCCTTGCCCCCTCACTATCAGGATTCGCACATCGCTACGAAAGTGCAACGCCCGCTCATCGTTTGACTGTTTTTGCCGGTTCAGCTGCGTTGCTTCGTCACCCCTGCCAATCCCTACCCATGCCTGCCAGTCTGCAATCTGATATTCCTGTTCTGATCCGATCCACGAGCGGCCGGCGCGCACGCGCCGCTTGGCGGCGCTCAGTTTTGCGCTCAGCTCTGCGCCGAGGCCGCTTCCCCAGCCGGTTCCTCCGGTTCGACGCGCGCCCTGGCGCTCATCGGGCGCCCCGAGCGCGAACGCACGGCGGCGAGCGACGCATGCTCCTGCAGCAAGTCGAGCAGCGAGCGCACCATGCCGTCCATCGCGAAGCGCGCGTCGAACGTGCGCCGTGCCTGGGCGCGCATCGAATTGCGCGCGCGTTCGTCGAGTCCGCGCCACGCCGCGAGCATGCGCCGCGTCCCGGCAACCGTGTCGGGCGCGACGAAGCCGGCGCGGTCCGATTCGATCTCGCGCCAGACGTTGACCTTGTCCGACACCAGCACGGGCAGTCCGCACGCGAGCGCCTCGGCCACCGCGACGCCGAAATTTTCCTGATGCGACGGCAGCACGAACACGTCGCTCGCATGAAACGCGCCCCACTTGAGATTGCCCTGCAGCATCCCCGGCCAGCTCACGCGGTGCGCGATGCCGTGCGACTGCGCCATCGCCTGCAACGCGGGCTGCCAGTTGCCGTTGTCGGGACCGGCCATCAGCAAATGGGCATCGGGCGTTTCGCGTGCGTGCTCGGCGAACGCGTGAATCAGCATGTCGCAGCCCTTCTTCGGATGCAGGCGGCCCAGAAACAGCACGATGCGCTTGTTGCGCAGGTGCGGCGCCGCGTCCAGGAATTCTTCGCGCAACGCGTGCGCGTCCACCGCGGGCGCAAGGGTGCCGAACGACACGACCCGCTCGTTGGCGCGGTACAGCCAGAACGATTCGCGCGCGAGCAGGCGCTCCTCGTCGGTCGTGAAGATCACGGCGGCCGCGTCGCGCAGCACGCGATATTCGGCCCACGGCCAGTAGGCCCATTTCTTCAGATGCTTGAGCGGATAGGTGAGGCGGAACCACGGGTCGAGCATGCCGTGCGCGTACACGTAGTAGGGCACGTGCGCGTCGCGCAGCGCGCGCCACGCGCCGAAGCCGTGGTATTGCCACAGCCCGTGCACGATCGCCGCATCGAAGCGCCCGGCCTGCGCACGCAGCCACGGCACGTAGCCGGCGCAATAGCCGTAGCGCCCGCGCGCGGGCCCGAGCGCGTGCAGCGGCAGCGGAAAATCGCGCACGTACGGCGCGTCGATCGGGTCGAGCGACGCCGCTTCGATGTGATGGCCGAGCGCGGCCATCGCGAGGCCGCTCTGGCGCACGCCTTCGATCGGACCGCCTGAGCGCGGATCTACGGTGGACACGAGGTGCAGGATTTTCATCGGGGCTCCGGGGTGGCGTACGGGGTGAGCGGTGCCGGTACCGACGCCGGCGAGCGGGCCGTCGGTGCGACGCGTGCGACGCGCGGGGCGCGTGCATGTCTCCTCACGATGTCTAGCCGGTAATGCAACTGCGAGTACAGGGCGACCACGAGGCCGAGCGCGATGCCGTAGACGAGCCCCGAAAAGCGCGGCCCGAGCGGATTGCCGCCGATCGAGGTCGCCGGTAGCGCGGCGAGCAGCAGGATCGACATGCTCAGGGGCATCAGCAGCGGGTCGCGCGGCGCGATGCGGTGCCAGCGCCGGAACGCGATGCCCGCGCGCACGAGCGCGACGATCACCGCGAGCGGCAGGCAGATCCCGAACACGATGCCGTTCGCGTACACCTGGTACATCCAGAAGTTATGGCCCGCGACCCAGTCGCTGGTAGCGAAGTAATCCTCCTTGCTGAAGGTCTCCTGCACATAGGGGTAGTAGAGCGGCGAATAGCGGTACACATGGCCGTAGCCCTTGCCGAACAGCAGCGCTTCTGCCGAAGCCGTGACCTGGTCGAACTGGTCGCGCATCTCCGCAATGCGGGTGATCGTGGTCGGATCGCGGTCGGATTCCGAGTTCTGCGCGGCGAGCACGCGCTGCGTCCAGTGGTTGGTGATGGCCGGGAACAGCCACGCGGTGGCGAGCGCGAGCGCGGCCACGCACAGCAGCGCGGCGCTCGCGCGCATGGCCGCCTTCACCATATGGCGCAGCGACGGCGCGGCGAGCCACATGGCGAACAACGCGAGCAGCACCGTGGCGATGAGAAGACTGCGCGTCACGCTCAGTAGCTCGACGACGAGCGTCGCGACGAACACCAGCACCATCGGCACCGAAAAGCGCCGCGCGACGATGAACTGATGCAGCAGCATGGCCTGGAGCCCGAGCATGGTCGGCGACACGATCCGAAAGCGTATGTCGGCGAGCGGCCCGCCGACCGCCGTCATCCCGAAGACGAACGTGAACACGAGGCCGAGCACGTTCGCCCAGTAGAGCGCGCGGCGCATCTGCGCGAGGCGCACCGGGTGCCACGGACGGCACATGGCCGCGTAGCCCAGGCCGAACAGCAGGAACGGCAGCAGGACGCGCAGATAGTTGCCGACTGGATTGTGCTGCAGCAGTTGCGCGATGACGCTGCCGGCCAGGCTCAGCACGAGCGCGCCCGTCACGAACGAGCGCAGCCGCGAGGCGCGCGTGAAGCGCGGGCCGATCAGCGCGAGGATGGCCGCGCCGGCGAGCGCCGGAAGGACGACCAGCCATTGCGTGCCATGGCCGAACTGCGCATCGGGCGCCTTGTAGTCGAACGCAAGCGGCACGACGCACACCCAGAGCCACAGGACGGCATGTTTGTTTCGCATCGGCGCTTCTCCCGCTCTTGTCCCGCATGGGTTCGCGCACGGCTTTCGCCGCATGCGAAGGGGCGATTCAATATAAAACGCAGCAGGCGCCCTGCGCATGCCGGTGGCGCGAAGCGACTGAATTGTGGCGGGCCGTGTCAGGTGTCCGAGAACGCCGGGATGTTGGCGAGCGCAGCCGGGTCTGGTTGCGCAAGATGGGGGCGTCCGGGGCTCTCCCGGCAGCCGGCCTTGAGCGAGGAAAGCGTCATGAAGCTATTGCGCGATGCGCGATTGACGGCGCGCGGACGATCCGTCGAGCTCGACTTCGTACGCGGCATCGCGATCCTCGCGGTGATGGGCTTTCACTTCCGTACGGTCCATACCGGCTATGCGCTGGTCGACTTCGTCGAGTACCCGCTGAAGAGCTTCGGCCGCGAGGGCGTGAATCTCTTCTTCACGCTGAGCGGCTTTCTCGTCGGCGGCCTGTTGCTGCGGCAGTACGCGCAAACGGGCCGCATCGGCGCGCGCCGCTTCATCGTGCGGCGCATCTTCAAGATCTGGCCCGCGTACTACGTGCTGATTCTCTTTCACGTGATCGCGGGCCGCCATCCGCGCGATACCTTCCTGTGGCAGAACCTCACGCATCTGCAGAACTATTTCGGCACCTCGATCGTGCAGACGTGGAGCCTCGCCGTCGAGGAGCATTTCTATCTCTTTCTGCCCGCGTTGCTGATCCTGCTCGCGCATTTCCGGCTGCGCGCGAATGCGCTGATCGGCGTGATGGCCGTGCTGTGCGCGCTCGTGCTCGGCGCGCGCTGCGCCGTGGTCGCCCGAGGCGACCTGCAGGCCGCGTTCGCCTATACGCAATACCGTATCGACAGCCTGCTGTTCGGCGTGCTGCTCGCCACGCTCTACTGGATGAAGCCCGACGTCTGGCGCAGCCTCGCCGCGCGCCGGGGCTGGCTGGTGGGCACGGTGGTGCTGCTGGTCGCGTGGCTCGCGCTCGCGACGCGCCACGTCGCGCTCGACGAGAGCATCGGCTTCACGCTCCAGGCCATCGGCTTTTGCGCGCTGATCGTGCTCGTGCTCGAGCATTCGGGCGGCTTGCGCACGTCGTGGATGTATCGCGCGATTGCGTGGCTCGGCGTGTACTCGTACGGCATTTACCTGTGGCATTCGCTCGCGCTCGCACCGGGCGAGTTCCTGATCCGCGAGGCCAGCGCGCTCGGCGTGCCGCCGCTTGCCGCGTGGCCGGTCGTGCTCGGCGCGCAGTTCGTCATCGCCATCGCGCTCGGCTATCTGACCACGCGCGCGGTCGAGTTCCCGTTCCTGCGCCTGCGCGATCTGCTGTTTCCCGATCTGCGCGAGCGCAGTGCGCCCGCGCGGCGCGACAGCGGCGCCGTGGAAGGCAAGGTTGAAGGCGTGGCCTGAATGGGGTGAGGTCGGTGGGATCGGGGCGACGGTATGAAGCCGCTTTCGGCGGCGCGCAGGACGTTCAGGCCGGCGCGGCCGGCCATGCGTCCCGCGGCGCATCCCGAGTGGCGTCCTGCGGCGCATCCCGCAGTGCGTCCTGCAGCGTGCGCTTGAATTCGTCGAGCGTATTGCGCGCAAGCAGATGCTCGCCCGCAGGGCGCGGGGCCGCGAAGGCGCCGCCCGCATCGAGCTTGTCGATCGCATCGAGCGCCCGCGCAATCGTGGCCGGTTCGAGATCGTCGAGCAGCGGGCCGAGCGCGCCGTCGCGGCAGAACCAGCCGATCAGCCCGTTGGCGCTCGCGAGCACCGGCTTGCCGAAGCGGTAAGCCTGCACGAGCACGCCGCTCATGCCGTAATGCTGCCGGTAGCCGAGCCATACGGCGTTGCACGCGGAAAAGAGCTCGCGCTCCATGTCCTCGGGAATGAACTGGTCGAAGATCACGGGCGCGGGCGTCAGATGCGGCGCGTGGGCGTCGATGAACGCGCGCGTTTCCTCGTCCTGCTCGCCCGCGATCAGGAGACACGGCGCGCCGCCCTTGCGCGTGAGCGCGTGCATCAGCTCGCGGATACCCTTGCGCTCGCCGATCGCGCCATAGACGAGCAGATAGCGCGTGTGCGCGTCGAGCCCGAGACGCGCGCGCGCACGCAGCGGATGCTCGGCCTGGGTTTGCGGAAACGGGTCGGCCAGATACACGAGCGGAGCGGCGCGCGCGGGTTTCGTGCTCGCGAACCAGCCGGGCAGCGTCGGGTCGATGGTGAAGAGACTGCGCAATCCGCGCGCGCGCATGGCGCGCCGGAACAGCATCGCCTTGACCCGATCGACGAACGGCCGGCGCGGCGTGCGCATGCCCATATCGGCGTGATGAAACGTCATGCCCATGACGATGGCGATCCAGGGCGTCGCGCCGAACGGCGAGCCGAATGCGGCGAGCGTGTAGAAAAAGTAGTCGGCGTAGGGCGCCACGACGAGCCGCACGGGCATCGTGCGGCTCACTTCGGCGAGCGCGCGGGCGTAGAAGTCGCGAAAGCGCAGGTAGACGCTGCAGTCGAGCAGCGGCCCGCGCGCGACCGTGTGCAGATCGAGCAGCACGACGCGCCGCTCGGGCCAGGCTTCGCGCGCGATGCGCTGCACGAGCGGATGGGCGGCGTACGCCGTATCGGTGACGATCACGCAGCGATGCCCCGCCTCGACGCTCGCCTGCGCGATCCAGTCGACGTAGCGCCAGCGGTGGCCCGTGAAATTCGGCTCGATGATCGCGATCCAGTCGTCGCCGGTCGATGTGCACGGGCAGGGTGCATCGGCCGTGGCGCTGGACAGATCGGTGGCGACACCGGAAGCCGGAGACGCGCGACGGGATCGGGCGATCGACACAGTTTCCATGACGGCGATCCGGCGGATGACGTTGCGACCAACATAGCAGCGCAACGCACGCGGCAAGCGCCAAATTGCGGCGCGGGCTGGCCGAAAATGCCTGGCGCGGGGACATGGCGGGATACAAGCGGCACTCGGCGGGGCAGGCCGCCGCCGCAGGCGCGCCGCACGGATGGATGCTCATGGCCACGCGCCGCACCGATGTCCGTCCAACCGGCGCTCGCCGCGTCCGAATCCGCCTGGCAGATGGCGTCTGGTGACATATCGGGCGCGGTAACGTGCAGAACACGCTCCGGCTGCGCGCGCCGTTCGCGGGCTCCCATGCCGGCGACGCTGCGCGGCCAGCCAGCGGCGTGGGCGCGACCTCACCAGAAAGGAGGCCCAGATTGCGCGCGATGCGGGTGCCGGCATGGCCGGTGAAGGCGGGCTTCGGTCCTGGCGCGGCGACATGGGTGTTGCTGCAGCAGGTCGTCGTGCGCGGCCTCGTGGCCGTCAAGTTCCTCGCGATCGGGCGCATCCTCGGGCCGTCCGCGATCGGTCTCGCGAGCGTCGCGCTGCTTGCCGTCATGATCGCCGAAGCGCTCTCCGACACGGGGCTCCCGCAGGCCGTGATCCAGGGCCCGACGCCGCCGACCCGCGATCAGTACGGCGCCGTCTGGACCACGCTCGCGACGCGCGGGCTGCTGATCGCGCTGCTGCTGGTCGCGTGCGCGCCGCTCATGAATGCGCAGTTTCACCTCGGCGGCGCGCTCGCGCTGGTCCAGCTCGCCGCGCTGCTGCCGCTGCTGCGCGGGCTCGCGTCGCCCGCGTACTTCATCGCGCAGCGCGAGCGGCGCTTTCAGCATGTCGCGGCCATCGAGATCGCGGCGGCCAGCGTCGATTGCAGCGTCGGCATCGGGCTCGCCCTGGCGGGCGCGGGGCCGTACGCGCTGCTGCTCGGGATGATGACCGGCGAGGCGTCCAAGAGCGTGCTCACGTGGACCACGCTCGCGCCGCGTCCGCCCGTGCGCCTGCGCTGGTCCGGGATCGGGCACTACGTCGGCTTCAGCCGCTGGATCTGGGCGAGCAGCGTCATCATCCTGGTGAGCAACCAGTTCGACAAGGTGGTCGTCGGCAAGCTGCTCGGCCCGACCCAATTGGGCGCCTGGCAGATGTCGTCGAAGTTCGCGCAGATGCTGCTGGCCGACGCGGCAATCGCCATGTCGCAGTACCTCTTTCCCACCTTCGCCGCCCATCATCGCGGCGGCCCGCAGGCGGCCGCGCGCCTGTTCCGCCTGTATCTCGTCGCGGCGGCGCTGGGGCTCGCCGCCGTGGTCGTCGCGCTGCGCTTCGCGGCCGAGCCGCTGTTCATGCTCGTGCTCGGCGCCGCGTGGCTGCCGGCCGTGCCGCTCTTTCGCATCTTCGTCATCAACATGGCGATCAGTGCGCTGAACACGGTGCTGGCGTCGTATCTGCGCGCGGTCGGCGACGCGCGCGCCGTCACGGTGGCCTCGCTGGTTCAGGTCGGCGTGCTGCTGGCGAGCGTGCCGCCCGCGATGCACCACTGGGGCGTGACCGGCATCGCCTGGGCCATGACGCTCGGGCTCGCGGCGGGCGCCGCGTGGATGCTGTACCGCGTGGCGCTGAGGCGCTGAGGCTTTGAGTGAGGCTTTGAGGCGCTGATGCCGGGCGCTGGCTGGCCGCGTGCTCGCCCGCGCTTCTTGCCGGCGCGGGTAGGGTCACTGGAATGCGGAGAAACGGATGACGACGCTTGCAACCGATGATCTTTCACCCAGCGCAGCAGACGGCGCAAAGGCACGCTCGCGCGTCGCGGTGGTGATCGCGACCAAGGGCCGGCCCGCGGCGACGGCATGGGCCGTGCGGCTGCTGGCGCGGCAAACGCTGCGGCCCGCTCAGGTGATCCTCTCGGCGAGCTGCGCGGCCGACCTCGGACCCTACGACACCGCGGGGCTGCGCATCGACGAACTGCTCGGCCCGGCGGGTTCGAGCGTGCAGCGCAATCGCGCGCTCGATGCGCTCGCACCGGACATCGGCGTCGTGATCTTCTTCGACGACGACTTTGCGCCCGAGCGCCACTGGATCGAACGGTGCGCGCAGCGATTCGACGACGATCCGTCGCTGACGGGGCTGTCGGGCCGCACGCTGCGCGACGGCGCTAACACGCAGCCGGTCGCGTGGGAAGAGGCGCTCGCGCTGGTGGACGGCGCGCAAGAGGTGGCGTTGCCGGACGTGCCGCTCAGGCCCTGCGTGGAGCTGTACGGCTGCAACATGGCGTGCCGCGGCGAGGCGATTCGCGACCTGCGCTTCGACGAGCGGCTCGTGCTCTACGGCTGGCTGGAGGACAAGGACTTCTCGCGCCGGCTGGCGCGGCGCGGGCGGCTCGCGTACTGCGACACGCTCGTGGGCGTGCATCTCGGCCTGCGCGGCGGCCGCGTCTCGGGGCGCCGCTATGGCTATTCGCAGGTGGTCAACGCGATGTATCTGTGCCGCAAGGGCGTGATGTCGAGGAAGGAAGCAGCGAGCAACATCGTGCGCGCGATCGGCATGAACTGCGTGAAGTCGGTGCGCCCCGAGGCGCATCTCGACCGGCGCGGACGGCTGATCGGCAACGTCATCGGCATCGCCGACCTGTGCATCGGCGCGGTGCGGCCCGAGCGCGCCGCGCGGCTATAACGCCCGCACGGCGCGCTCGTGGCCGAACGAAAAACCGTTCAGTTGCCGCTGCCGCGCGCGACGCGGCGCTGCTTGACGCTTTGCGCGAGCCCTTCGAGCACGCCCACGCTTTCGTCCCAGCCGATGCACGCGTCGGTGATGCTCTGGCCGTAGGTCAGCTCGCAGCCTTCCTTGAGGTCCTGACGGCCCGCCACGAGGTGCGACTCCACCATCACGCCGATGATGCGCTCGTCGCCCGCCGCCACCTGGCGGCCGATGTCGGCGCACACGGGAATCTGGTTCTCGTGCTTCTTCGAGCTGTTCGCATGGCTCGCGTCGATCATCAGGCGCGCGGCGAGCCCGGCCTTGCCGATGTCGCTGCACGCGGCGTCCACGCTTTGCGCGTCGTAGTTCGGCGTCTTGCCGCCGCGCAGGATCACGTGGCAGTCCTCATTGCCGGCCGTCGAGACGATGGCCGAGTGGCCGCCCTTGGTCACCGAGAGGAAATGGTGCGGCTGCGAGGCGGCCTTGATCGCATCGACGGCGATCTTCACGTTGCCGTCGGTGCCGTTCTTGAAGCCGACCGGGCATGAGAGGCCCGAGGCCAGCTCGCGGTGCACCTGCGACTCGGTCGTGCGCGCGCCGATCGCGCCCCACGAAACGAGGTCGGCGATGTACTGCGGGCTGATCATGTCGAGGTACTCGGTGCCCGCCGGCAGACCGAGCTCGTTGATCGAGACGAGCAGCTCGCGCGCGGTGCGCAGGCCGTCGTTGATCTTGAAGCTGTTGTCCATGTACGGGTCGTTGATGAGACCCTTCCAGCCCACCGTCGTGCGCGGCTTTTCGAAGTACACGCGCATCACGATCTCGAGCTCGTTCTTGAAGCGTTCGCGCTGCTCCACGAGCCTGTTCGCGTATTCGAGCGCGGCCTTGGTGTCGTGAATCGAGCACGGCCCGACGATGACGATCAGGCGGTCGTCCATGCCGTGCAGGATGCGGTGCATCGCGCGGCGTGACTCGAAGATCAGCGTCGACGCGGCTTCCGAGCACGGGAACTCGCGGATCAGGTGTGCGGGCGGCGTGAGTTCCTTGAGTTCGCGAATGCGGACATCGTCGGTGTTGTGCGGGGGCATGGTCGTTTCTCCTGATCCTGTGTAGCGTGCAACGCGCTCCGCGTTGCGTCGAAAATCGGTTAGATGAAAGTGAGGCTCGTTCGGGGTAGGGACGAAAAAAAACCGCCAGACTCGGCTGGCGGTTTTTCGTGAATTCGGGTTCCTGCGCGTACTGTCAACCCTCTCGATCCGCCAGCGGTCTGAGATACCAAAAAAAGTAAAAGTAAAACTTCGTGGCGAACATGGCGGATTCGATTGCGAAAACGTTGGTTACGTCGAAAAGGGTAATTGCCTTTATAACCCGAGCTTCTCGTGGCTGGCAAGCCGGGTCGTGAAAAAATGCGGACTATCCGCGAGCGATGAACCCATGATGCAGAAAATCCGCGCGATGATGCGGTTTTTCCGCATCGCCGCGCATGAATCCTGCAGTCCGGCAGACCTCAGACCGTGCCGCCCACCGTCATGCGGTCGATGCGCAGCGTCGGCTGGCCCACGCCCACGGGCACGCTCTGGCCCTCCTTGCCGCACACGCCCACGCCCGAGTCCAGACGCATGTCGTTGCCGATCATGCTCACGTACTTGAGCGATTCCGGGCCGCTGCCGATCAGCGTCGCGCCCTTCACGGGGTAGGTGATCTTGCCGTCCTCGATCATGTAGGCCTCGGAGGCTGAGAACACGAACTTGCCGTTGGTGATGTCGACCTGGCCGCCGCCGAAGTTCACGGCGTAGAGGCCGTTTTTCACCGAAGCGATGATCTCCTGCGGATCTTTGTCGCCGTTGAGCATGTAGGTGTTGGTCATGCGCGGCATCGGCAGCGCGGCGTACGATTCGCGGCGCGCGTTGCCGGTCACGGGCATCTTCATGAGGCGCGCGTTGAGCGAGTCCTGGATGTAGCCCTTGAGGATGCCGTCCTCGATCAGCGTCGTGCACTGCGTGGGGTTGCCTTCGTCGTCGATGTTGAGCGAGCCGCGGCGGTTGGGCAGCGTGCCGTCGTCGACGACGGTGACGCCCTTGGCGGCCACGCGCTGGCCGATCTGGCCCGCGAACGCCGACGAGCCCTTGCGGTTGAAATCGCCCTCGAGCCCGTGGCCGATGGCTTCGTGCAGCAGCACGCCGGGCCAGCCCGGCCCGAGCACCACGGACATCGCGCCAGCCGGGGCCGGGCGTGCTTCCAGATTGACGAGCGCCGCATGCACGGCGTCGTCGACGTACTTCGAGAGGATCTCGTCGGTGAAATAGGCGTAGTCGAAGCGTCCGCCGCCGCCGCCGTTGCCGATCTCGCGGCGGCCGTTCTGCTCGGCGATCACCGTGACCGAGACGCGCACGAGCGGACGGATGTCGGCGGCCAGCGCGCCGTCGCTGCGCGCGACCAGCACCACGTCGTATTCGCCCGCGAGCGCGGCCATCACCTGGGTGATGCGCGGATCGCGGCTGCGCGCCATCTGCTCGACGCGTTCGAGCAGCTTCACCTTCTCGGTGGCTTCGAGCGACGAAAGCGGGTCGGCGGGCAGATAGAGGTCGCGGCCCGCGATGCCCTTGAGCGAGGTGGCCACCTTGATCTTCTGCTTGCCGCCGCCGGCCTGCGCGATCGAGCGCGTGGCGATGGCGGCCTGGCGGATCGCCTCGGGCGAGAGGTCGTCGGAGTAGGCGAACGCGGTGCGCTCGCCCGAGACGGCGCGCACGCCCACGCCCTGGTCGATGCTGAAGCTGCCCGACTTGACGATGCCTTCCTCGAGGCTCCAGGCCTCACTGCGCGTGGTCTGGAAGTAGAGGTCGGCGTAGTCGACGCGGTGCGTGAAGATCTCGCCGAGCGTGCGCGTGAGCACTGCCTCGTCGAGGCCGTAGGGCGTAAGGAGCAGGTCCTTCGCGGTCGCCAGATTGCGGATGCCGGGTTCGATGATGTTCATGCGCTCAGTAAGCTGGTAAGCAATGTCTGTCGGTGTAAATGCGGGCAAAACGTCGTCAAATCAAGCGCTTCGGTTGGGGTTTCAGCGCCTGACAGGAGCAGTCAAAGGGTCGTCAGGGGCAGTCCAGCACGCGATGCCGCCACGCGGGCAGGCTCGCGCGCACGGCGGCTATGCGTTCGAGGTCGATGTCGCCGACCACCACGCCGGGGTCTTCGTCGAGCACGTCGACGATCTCGCCCCACGGGTCGACCAGCATGCTGTGGCCCCAGGTGCGGCGGCCGTTCTCGTGCTGGCCGCCTTGCGCCGCGGCGAGCACGTAGCACTGGTTCTCGACGGCGCGGGCGCGCAGCAGCGTGCCCCAGTGCGCGCGGCCCGTGGTGTACGTGAATGCGGACGGCACGACCATCAGCGCGCAGTCCCCCATGCGCCGGTACAGCTCGGGGAAGCGCAGATCGTAGCAGACCGACAGCCCGACGCGGCCGAACGGCGCGTCGAAGGTGCGCACCTCGGCGCCGGGCCGGATCGTGCGCGCCTCGTCGAACGATTCGGCGCCTTTTTCGAAGCTGAAGAGGTGGATCTTGTCGTAGCGCGCGCGCTCCGCGCCGCTCGGGTCGAACACGAGCGTGGTGTTGAGCACGCGTGCTTCTTCGGGCGCCTTCAAGGGCAGCGTGCCGCCGATGATCCAGACGCCGTGACGCTTCGCGGCATCGGCGAGAAAGCGCTGGACCGGGCCGTCTCCATAGGCTTCGCGGATCGCGAGCTTGTCGCTGTCCTTGTGGCCCATGAAGCAGAAGTATTCGGGCAGCAGCACGAGGCGCGCGCCCTGGCTCGCGGCTTGTGCGATCAGCCGCTCGGCATCGGCGAGGTTGCGCTCGGGGTCCGGCGTGCTGACCATCTGCAACGCGGCGACGCGAAACGGCGTGCCGGGCGTTGCGGAAGTGGGAGTATCGCTCATCGACGGCTCTTGAATGAACAGAGGAGGGTGGCTCCGGGAATCATGCGCCGTGCGGCGTGGCACGCATGCGCCATGCCCGGCAGGCGGCGGCATCGGCTTATCTGGATCGCACGGGTCTCCCGGGTATCGGATCGGGGGTCGGGCGCGGGGCCGCAAAGCCTTGAAACCCTGAAACCGCGATGCGGACCGATGCGTCTCCTCTCAATGCGCTGCCGCCGGGGCCTGCGCGTTCATCTTACCCTGATCGCCCTGCACCCGCTCGACGAGCGGTTTGGACCACGAGCCCGTGATCGCATAGGTGCGCGCGAACGTCGTTTCGACGGTATGCAGGAGCGCGAAATCGGCGATCAGCGCGCCCAGGCCGAACAGCGGGTTGATGATCGCCGCGGCGATCACGCCCGCGCCCGCGCTCACCGTGGGCACGACGTGCACGCGCAGGTCCTGGGTCTTGTGGGCGAGGTCGATGCTGCCCGTCATCTGGGCGCGGCCCGGCGCGGTCACGAGCTTGAAGTCGTCCGTGCGGGCGATGCCGTTCTGGATCTGCCCGGTGCCGGTGACGCTCGTGAAGGGCAGGCCGCGGCCGATCACGTCGCGGAAGTCCATGTCGGGAAAGTGCGCGAGGCTTTGCAGGCTCAGCACGCCGAGCAGCGACGCCACGCCCGGATTGATCTTGAGGATCTGGCCGTGGTGCAGGTCGAGCGCGAGGCTGCCGTTGAGCGTCGGATAGTCGAGCATCGTCGGGCCGCCGCGCCACACGAGCTTGCCGCTCAGCGTGCCTTGCCCGCCCTTGACCACGTGGACCACGCCCGCGCGTTCGAGCAGCGCGCCCGCGTCCTTGATGTCGAGATGGAAGTCGACGGCGGTGCGCCTCGGCGTCTCGCCCGTTTCGCCCGCGGTGTCGGAGGGCGGGGCCTCGTCGCCGACGGCGCGCCAGTTCTCGGTCGCGGTGAGGTGCGCGTCCGGGTTGGTGATGTCGAGCGTGTCGAGCTGCCAGACCGGCACGCCGTTGTCGACGTAGTTGTGGGCGTTCATCTGCAGGCGGCCCAGGTCGCGGCCGCGCACGATGAGCTGGTTCACGACGAGGTCGATCGACGGCATGTTCTGCGCGCGCTGCGACATGGCCTGGCCGAGCAGATCGTTCTCGGTCGCGGCAGGGACGACGAGGCGCGCGAGCCGCGCTTCGAGCGTGCCGGGCGAGCCGACCACGGGACCCGGCTTCCACGAGACGTGGCCCGAGACCTGGTTCGATGCGACGTTGGCCTGCCACTCCTTGCCCGTGCGCGTGGCGCCGACGATCACGTTTTCCCAGTGGCGCTTGAGCAGCGTGAGGGTGCCGACGTGGACCGCGAAGCGCGAGGGCAGGTAGGGCGCGAAGGCGCCGCCGGGAGCGGGCGCGTTGTCTGGGGTCGCCGTGGCCGTGGCTTGCGATGCGGCTGGTGCCGGGCTGGCGGTGGCTGCTGTTTGCGATGCGGCTTGCGCCGGGCTCGCGGTCGCCGAGGTTGCTTGCGTCGGAGCGGCCGTTGCCAACGTTTGCGATGCGGCTCGCGCGCTTGCCGCCGACGCCTGAGTGCCTTCGGAGGCTGCGTTCGCGGTGCCGGCTGTCGTCGCCGGGCTTGCCCCCGCGTTTCCTGCCGCATTCATCGCCGGGTTTGCCGCCTCGCTCGCCGCCGCCGTGCCGCGCAGCTCCTGCGCGACGCGGCGCCATGCGTCGGCGTCGAAGGTGGGCACGTCGACCACGGCGACCACGCCCTCGCTGGGCAGATCGGCGGGCCGGTTCATGGCGATCACGCCGCGCACCACGCCCGGCACGTGGCCAGGATCGCGCCGCAGCACGTAGCGCGCAGCGAGCGGCCCGAGCGCGAGCTCGGCATGCTCGTACTGCGAGTCGTCGGTGGCGGCGGCCACCGTGCCGGCGTCGTTGTTGTCGCCGGTGCCGGGCTGCAGCGCGAAGCGCAACGGCATCGGCGCGCCGGCGGTCTTGCCGAACGGCGCGGGCAGGTCGATGGCGAGATCGGTCAGATCCGAGTTCGCCTTCACGTCGGGCAGACGCCCGCGCACGCCCGCCACCGAGAGCGACCACGGCGCCGAGCCCGAGAAGCGGCCGACCACGGCCGCCGGCGTGCCGCGCAGGTTCAGGCTGCGCGCCGCGTTCGCATCCACGGCGACGCTGCCCGCGACGTTCACGTTATAGCGGCCGTCGTCGCTCAGGCCGCCGTTCGCGCGCACGTCGCCGCCGAGGAAGTGGCCGGTGAGCCGCTCGACCTGGGCGCTGCGGTTCGTGAAGCGCACCTTGCCCGTGAGGCTCGAAAGCGGCGGCACGTTGTCGGCGCTGAGCGTGTCGTGATCGAAGCCGATCGCGCCCGCCAGCTTGACCTTCGGCATCGGCTTGCGCGGAATCGTGAGCTTGAGCGCGAACGTGGCCGGCCCCTGCGCATGGACCTTCGCGGTCGCATGCTTCGACATCACGCCGATCGAGCTGTTATCGGCATAGTCGAGCAGATCGGCGAGCGGCCCGCGCCCGGCGCCCTCGATCACGAGATCGGAGCCTTTGATGCCGAGCTCGTCGATGCGGCCGCTCACGTCGCGCAGCACGAAGTTGCGATAGTGGCCGCGATCCACGTCGAAGCGCAGCTTGTTCTCATGGAGCCGGAACACGCCGTCGATGCCGTCGAACGCGGGCCAGACGTTCGGCGCGCCGTTACGCAGCTTGCGCGGCGGATACGGCGACGGGTCGAAGCGCCCATTGCGGAACGGCGCGACGATGCGGAACTGGCCCGCCTGCGGGTCGCGCGAGTACGGGAATTTGGCGAGATCGCCGTGAATCTCGATCGTCGCGCCTTTCGAGATCCCCGCCTGGAGCCCGTGGCCCAGATAGGTGCGGGTCTTCTCGGTGATGCTGGTGGGCAGATAGCGCGGGATGGCCTTGACCTGCGCCGTATCGAACTTCGCGACGAGGTCGAGCGCGCCGCGCCCGTGGCCCGGGTTCGTGTAGTGCGCGGTCATGTTCGCGCGCGCGTCGGCGTTCTCGACGCCCAGCTCGCTCACGTCGACCGCGAACGCCTTGAGCTTGTCGCCGGGCTGACGCTGCGCGGCCACTGTCCAGGTCATCGCCCCCCAGAGGCGGTCGAACTTCAGGCGCGGATCGTCGAACACGCCTGGCAGCGTGAGCGCGGTCGCGGCCGTGTCGAGATGGAGCGTGCCGTGCGATTCGTCGGCGTCGATGTGCCCCCAGAGGTTCTCGACGCCGGGCAGGCCCGCGCGCGGGTGGCCGCGCGGCGTGAGGCCGGGTCCCGGCTCCTGGGCCGCCACGCTGATGCCCTGGAGGTCGCCCTTGAATCGGTAATGGGCGATGGGCTCGACGCTCGTGGTGCGCTGCTCGACCGCCGCTTCGCCCGACTCGGGCGTGGCGCGTTCCATCGCGAGCTCGTAGTTGGCGATGAGCCCTTGCGGATTGAAGCGCACGAGCGCGTTCTGCACGCGCCCGGGCAGCGGCAGCGCGCGCATGAATTCGGCGAGGATGCCCAGATCGATACGGTCGCCGTGCACGGCAAAGAGCTGGCCGTGCTGGAGCGATTGCTGGCGAAAACGCCCGTCCAGCGTCGTGAACGCGAGCGAGCGCACGAGCGGCGTGCCGTCGTCGAGCGGCGGCTGGCCGAGCTCGGCGTGGAAGTCGTGCATCTGCAGCGTGTAGTCGCCGGGCTCGATCCCGAGGCGCCAGTTGAACTGCGCGATGGGCAGGTCGAGGCGCGGCTGGGTCGCCTTCACGCGCAGCGCGATGTCGTTGCCGCTCAGCATGCCGTCGGCGGACTTGATGCGTCCCGCCTCGAAGTGCGCCCAGATCGCGTTGTCGATGCGTCCTGCATACATGGTGAGCGGCAAGTGGATGTAGCGCGCGAGCGTCGGCAGGTCGACGGGGCCGGTCGAGATATAGGCGTCGCCGCTCCAGGCGATCGGCTTGCCCGCCTGCGCATCGCGCGCGTGCCGGAAATGCGCGCGGAAATCGAGCGGGCCGTGCAGCACCGTGCCCTCGGCGGGCGCCTGGAGCGCGACGCGGTGGTCGTAGCCGTCGTTGAGGATGGCGACGCGGATGTCCGAGAGCTTGAGCTCGGGCGCGTCGCGCGTGGCGTCGCTCCAGCGCAGCGTGCCGCCGCGCAGCACGATGGCCTGCTGGCGCATGAGCCAGGTCGTGAAGGTGGCGTTGCCCGTGTGCGCCGTGGGCACGGGCACGCCCGCGACCGTGAGCGTGCCGTCGTCTTCGCGGGCGATCAGCACGTCGGGGCGCTCGACCACGACGCTCGAGAGCAGCAGCTCGAAGCTCACGAGCGAGCGCCAGGAGACCGCGGCCGTGGCGTGCGGCACGTTCAGCGCGAGCTTGCCGTGGCGGTCGCGGATCGTCAGCCCGGCGACGTCGATGCCGGGCTGGAAGCCCGACCAGTGCGGCGAGAGCTTGCCGATGCGGAACTCGGCGTGGATCTTCCCGGAGACGAGCTTCTCGATGCGCGGCCGAAAATCGTCCACGTGGGGCAGCACGATGTAGCGCAGCCCGAGCAGCAGCACGCCGACGATGAAATAAAGGACGAGCGCGATGCAGGCCAGCACGCGAAACGTGTGGCGCAGGACCGGATGATGATGCTGTGGGCCCGCGTCGGCGTTTTCCCGGCTGACGTGTCCGGTTTGATGCGGGCCGGCGGGGTCGTTACGCTCGGACATGCTGCGGCGGGTGGGGTATGGTAGCGTTGCGTTCTGACGTCGAAATGTATCACAGGGGGCCGTGGGGCCGGCCATCCGGGGAAGCCGGGATGGCTTGCGGTGCGCTGGTGCACGGGGTGTTTTGCACGGCGGCGAGGGCGCTTCGATCCATCGATGCGGCTGAAACAATGCCGACGCCTGCCCACTCCCCCCGCTCAACGAGCTGGGCAAGATCCTACATGACTGCTACCTCCCTTCTGAGTTCCAGCTATTCGCGCTATGCGGCGCGCGCCTATGCCGCCCGTCCCGGCCTGGCGGACCAGGTTCAGGCGCTGGCCGCCTCGCCGCTCACGCGCGAGCGCATCGCCGCGCGGCTCGATGCGTTGAGCGACGAGGCGCGCGGCGGCGCTGGATCGGGCAACCCCGCTGCGAGCCCAGGCCAGCCCGCCATCCCGCTCACCGACGAGCAGTTGAAAAAGGCGCTGCGCCAGTTGCGCGCCGAGGTGATCTGCGCGGTGATGGAGCGCGACCTCGCGGGCGCGGCCGACGTCGGCGAAGTCACGGGCGCCATGACCGATCTCGCCGAAGTGACGATCCAGCGCGCGCTGGCGGTCGTGAGCGCGGACCTCGAAACGGTCTTCGGCGAGCCGC
This sequence comes from Paraburkholderia sp. J63, assembly GCF_905220245.1. Lineage (NCBI taxonomy): Bacteria > Pseudomonadati > Pseudomonadota > Betaproteobacteria > Burkholderiales > Burkholderiaceae > Paraburkholderia > Paraburkholderia sp. J63. The sequence continues at coordinate 125,894 of NZ_CAJMZF010000010.1, forward strand.
GCGGGCCCAACGGCGAGCGCCTGACGCTCGGCGTGGTCGGCATGGGCAAGCTCGGCGGGCGCGAGCTCAACGTTTCATCGGACATCGACCTGATCTTCGTCTACGAGGACGACGGCGAGACCACGGGCGGTCAGCGCTCGCCCATCGCCACCCAGGACTTCTTCGCGCGCGTGGGCAAGCGCCTGATCGCCGCGCTCTCCGACGTGACGGCGGACGGCTTCGTGTTTCGCGTCGACATGCGGCTGCGGCCCAACGGCGATTCGGGCCCGCTCGTGTGCAGCCTCGGCATGCTCGAGGAATATTTCTACGTGCAGGGCCGCGAATGGGAGCGCTACGCGTGGATCAAGGGGCGGCTCGTCTCGGAGGAGCGGAGCGAGAGCGCGCTGCGCCTCGCCTCGCAGCTCGAACGGCTCGTGAAGCCCTTCGTCTACCGGCGCTACCTGGACTTCGGCGTGATCAGCGCGATCCGTTCGCTGCACATGCAGATCCGTCACGAGGCGCAGCGCCGCGCCAGCATGCGCCCCGACAAGGCCGACGACATCAAGCTCGGGCGCGGCGGCATCCGCGAGATCGAATTCAGCGCGCAGGTGTTCCAGCTGATCCGCGGGGGCCAGGACGCGGGTTTCCGCGTGCGCCCGACGCTCGCCGTGCTCGGCTATGCGGCGGCGCGCGGGCTGATCGCGTCCGAAGTCTGTGGCGAACTCACGTGCGCCTACAACTTCCTGCGCGAGCTCGAGCACCGGCTGCAATACCGCGACGATGCGCAGACCCACGCGATGCCCGTCGATCCCGAAGAGCGCGCGGCGCTCGCGAAGTCGATGGGCTTTGACGACTACGCCGCGCTGATGGCCGTGCTCGACGCGCATCGCGAGAAAGTCGAGCAGCAGTTCGACCAGATCTTCTCCGACAAGGTGGGCGGCGAGAGCGGCTGCGCCGCGCCCGGCGACGGCGCGGCCGCGTGGGTCTGGAGCGACGCGCTGACCGAAGAGGTCACCGACGGCGCGCTGCTCGAACGGCTCGCGGAGCTCGGCATCGACGACCCGGCGCCGCTGCTCGCGCGCCTGCGCGGGCTGTGGCAGTCGTCGCGCTATACGGGCCTGCCCGAAAAGAGCCGCGAGCGCTTCGACAACGTCGCGCAGCGCGCGCTCGAAGCTGCGCGCACGCTGGAACCGCACGAGCGGCGCGGCGACACGCTCGCGCGCATGTTCGACCTGCTCGAAGCCGTGATCCGGCGCGGCGCCTATCTCGCGCTGCTCACCGAATATCCGGATGCGCTCAACCGCGTGCTCAAGGTGCTGGGCGCGTCGCGCTGGGCGGCCGGTTATCTGGTCCGCCATCCGCAACTGCTCGACGAATTGCTCGACGACGAGGCCGTCGCCACGCCGTTCGACTGGCCTGAGTTCTCGCGCCTCCTGCGCGCGCGGCTCGCCGCGGCCGCCGACGTCGAGCAGCAGATGGACCTGCTGCGCCACGCGCACCAGGCCGAAGTCTTCCGCATCCTGCTCAACGATCTCGGGGGCCGGCTCACGGTCGAGCACGTGAGCGACCTGCTCTCCGAGCTCGCGGACGCGGTGCTCGACGTCACTATCGAAACGGTGTGGAAGCAGTTCGCGAAGCGCCACCGCGAGGTGCCGCGCTTCGCGGCGATCGCCTACGGCAAGCTCGGCGGCAAGGAGCTGGGCTACGCGTCGGACCTCGACTTGATCTTTCTCTACGACGACGAGGACGAGCGCGCCTCCGAGATCTACGCCACGTTCGCGCGCCGCCTGATCACGTGGCTCACGACGTCCACGGGCGCGGGCACGCTGTTCGACGTGGACCTGCGCCTGCGGCCCAACGGCGAATCGGGGCTGCTCGTCACGGATCTCGGCTCGTTCCGGCGCTACCAGCTACGCGAGGGCGACGCGGCGAACACGGCGTGGGTGTGGGAGCATCAGGCGCTCACGCGCGCGCGCTTTTCGGCCGGCGACACGGCCATCGGCCAGGCGTTCGAGGCGATCCGCGTGCAGGTGCTCACGACGCCGCGCGATGCGGCGCCGCTCGCAAAAGAGATCGTCGAGATGCGCCAGCGCGTGGAGGACGGCCACCCGAACCGCACCGAGCTGTTCGATCTCAAGCACGACCGCGGCGGCATGGTCGACATCGAATTCCTCGTGCAGTACTGGGTGCTGCTGCACGCGGCGCAGGACCCCGAGCTGATCCGCAACACGGGCAATATCGCGCTGCTGCGCGAGGTGTCGCGCTTCGGGCTGATGAGCGAGGAGGAGGCCGATACGATCGGCTCGGCGTACCGACTCTATCGCAAGCTCCAGCACCAGTTGCGGCTGGACGGCATGGAGACGGCGCGCGTCGATCCCGCGCGGGTCGAGCGCGAACGCGAAGCGGTGCTGGCGTTGTGGAGGCGGGTGTTTGGGGAGCGGGGTTAAGGTGCAGCGCGCGTAATCGAACTGGAATTAGATAAATCCCGCCTCTTTATCCATTCTTTCCAGTTCGGCGAATACGTCCTTGGCGGGGATGAGTTCCCCCGCTTCGATCTCTTTTCGGTTGAGCGCCAGAATTGCCAGCAGCGTCTGGCCCGGATCTGCGAGGCCGGGCGGTTCGATGGCCTGCGCGATTTCTTCATCCGTCTTGCGGTGGTCCGACTGCATTGCTGCTAGCTCCTCGATTGCATGTGCTCGCGTACTGCCGAAGGTACAACGCCTGACTGGCGTCGTACGGCTGGCGTATGCGGCAGCGGCGGCAAGCTCAAGCCGCCAGCATCTCCTTCGCATGCCGCCGCGTAGTCGCGGTGATCTCCAGCCCGCCGAGCATGCGCGCGACTTCCTCCACGCGGCCCGGCCGGTCGAGCGGCGTGACGACCGAGACGGTGCCGCCGTTGCCGTCGCCGGACTTCGAGACCTGGAAGTGGTGATCGCCGCGCGCGGCCACTTGCGGCAGGTGCGTGACGCACAGCACCTGGCGCTGGTGGCCGAGCTGATGCAGCAGGCGCCCGACCACTTCGGCCACGCCGCCGCCGATGCCGGTGTCCACTTCGTCGAAGATCAGCGTGGGCGTGGGGCTCGCGGCGCTCGCGATCACGGCGAGCGCGAGGCTGATACGCGCGAGCTCGCCGCCCGAGGCGATCTTCGCGAGCGGCCGCAGCGGCACGCCCGCGTGGCCCGCCACGCGAAATTCGATCTGCTCGAGGCCGTGCGCGCCGCCAATCGGCTCGCCGTTCGCGCTGCTGCCGAGCGGCACCAGCGCGACCTCGAAGCTGCCGCCCGCCATCGACAGTTCCTGCATCCCTTGCGTGACCGCCGCGCCTAGCGCCCTGGCGGCCTTGGCGCGCGCCTTCGACAGCTGGCGGGCTTCGGCGAGATACGCGTCGTGCGCCTTGTCGGCGGCGGCGCGCAGCACGTCGAGATCGGAGGCGGCGTCGAGCGCGGCGAGCTGGGCGCGCCGCGCCGCGTGTTCCTCGGGCAGCGACTCCGCGTGGAGGCGGAACTTGCGCGCCGCCGAGTGCAGCGCGTCGAGCCGGTATTCGACCTGCGCGAGCCGTTGCGGATCGAGATCGAGCCGCTGCGCATAATGCGAGAGCGAGTAGGCGGCTTCCTGCAACTGGATCGCGGCGGGTTCGAGCGCGGCGAGCGCATCGCCGAGCGCGGGATCGACTTCGGCGAGATCGCGCAGCTTCGAGAGAATCGAGTTCAGATGCGAGATCATCGCCTCGTCGGATTCGGAGAGCGCGGCGAGCGCGCCCTGCACGCCTTCGATCAGATTCGCCGAATTCGAGAGCCGCACGTGCTCGGCGTTCACTTCCTCCCACTCGCCCGGTTGCGGCGCGAGCTTGTCGAGCTCGGCGAGCTGCCAGGCAAGGCGCTCGCGCTCGAGCTGCAGCTCGCGATCGCGTGACGTCGCGGTTTGCACGGCGAGGCGCGCGTCGCGGGCGGTGCGCCACGTGCGCGTGACGGCGGCCGCCAACTCGGTCAGGCCCGCGTGCGTGTCGAACAGCTCGCGCTGCGCGTCGGGGCGCATGAGCAGCTGATGCGCGTGCTGGCCGTGAATGTCGACGAGCCGCTCGCCCACTTCCCGCAACTGCGCGAGCGTGGCCGGCGTGCCGTTGATGAACGCGCGCGAGCGCCCGCCGCTGTCGACCACGCGGCGCAGCATCACCGTATCTTCGCCGTCGGGTGTCGCGAGCGCCTGCTCGTCGAGCCACTGCGCGATGTGCGGCGGGGCGTCGAACTCGGCGGTGATGTCGGCGCGGGCCTCGCCCGTGCGCACCACGCCGGCGTCGGCGCGCGTGCCGAGCGTGAGCGCGAGGGCGTCGATCAGGATCGACTTGCCTGCGCCGGTCTCGCCGGAGAACACGGAAAAGCCCTTGTCGAATTCGAGGTCGAGCGCGGCGACGATCACGAAGTCGCGGATCGAAAGATGGCGGAGCATGGCGGCGTCACTCTTCCGGGGCGTCTTGCAGCGAGGGGTGTTCGTTCCAGTGCAGCTTCTGGCGCAGAGTCCGGAAGTAGCTATAGCCGACCGGGTGCAGGAAAGGCACGGTATGGCGCGAGCGGCGGACCTCGATCACGTCGTTGAGTTCGAGGGCCGTGAACGACTGCATGTCGAAATTCACGTTGACGTCGCGGCCCGCGACGACCTGGATGCTGACCTTGCAGTCGTCGGGCAGCACGATCGGGCGATTCGAAAGCGCGTGCGGCGCGATCGGCACGAGCACGATGCCCTGGAGCTGAGGATGCAGCAGCGGCCCCTGCGACGAGAGCGAGTAGGCCGTGGAGCCCGTGGGCGTGGCGACGATCAGGCCGTCCGAGCGCTGGTTGTACATGAAGCGGCCGTCCACGTGCACGCGCAGCTCCGCCATGCCCGAAAAGCCGCTGCGGTTCACCACGACGTCGTTGAAGGCGAGCGCATGGTAGATCGGGTCGCCGTCGCGCGTGATGCGCGATTCGAGGAGCGACCGTTCCTCGCGCTCGAAGCTGCCCGCGAGCAGTTGCGGCACGACCTCCTGCATGTCGGAGAACGGGATGTCGGTGATGAAGCCCAGGCGCCCGTGGTTGATACCAATGAGCGGCGTGCGATAGGGCGCGAGCTGGCGGCCGATGCCGAGCATCGTGCCGTCGCCGCCGAGCACGACGGCCACATCGGCGCGCGCGCCGATCTCGGCGATCTGCAGCGCCGGATAGCCGGTGGCGCCGATCTGCTGGGCGGTGCTCGCCTCGAACACGACGTCGAAGCCGCGCTGCGAAATCGTCTGCGCGAGCGCCATCAGCGGCTCGCCGATGCCTTGCGTATTGCTGCGCCCGACGAGCGCAACCGTCTTGAACTGGCTCTGGATCTTCTGGATCTGCATGCCGGCATTACACCATAGTCGAGTCTCGAAAAGAACCTGGCGACCCACGCCCGCCGGGCGCGGGCGTGCGCTGCGCCCCTTTTTTGCAGGCGGCCGTGACACGGCGATGACGCGCCTATGACAGTGGCATAAATGCCGCCGTTTTTACAGGCCGCCCAGCATGGTATCCAGCAGGGCGCCCGGAGCGCCCCGCCAGGCGCCGCCGACCCGCGCTCGCGGGCCGCCAGCGCAGGCGAGCGCGGACTCGCCGCCAACCCGGCATTAGGCTAGAATTTTCAGTCATGCTAGATCCCCGCGCACAAACCCTCCTCAAAACGCTGATCGAGCGCTACATCGCCGAAGGTCAGCCGGTCGGCTCGCGCACGCTGTCGCGCTTTTCCGGCCTGGAGTTGAGCCCGGCGACGATCCGCAACGTGATGTCGGACCTCGAGGAGCTGGGGCTCGTGTCCAGCCCGCATACCTCGGCGGGGCGCGTGCCCACGCCGCGCGGCTATCGCCTCTTCGTCGACACCATGCTCACCGTCGAGCCCTCGGCCGACGAAGATGCGGTCACGCGCGCGGTCAAGACCACGCTGCGCCCCGGCGAGCCGCAGAAGGTGGTGGCGGCGGCGGCCAGCGTGCTCTCGAACCTCTCGCAATTCGCGGGCGTGGTGCTCACCCCGCGGCGCAGCCACGTGTTCAAGCAGGTCGAGTTCATGCGCCTGTCGGACAAGCGCATCCTGCTCATCATCGTGACGCCCGAAGGCGACGTGCAGAACCGCATCATGGCGACGCAACGCGACTTCACGCCTTCCGAGCTCATCGAAGCCTCCAATTACATCAACGCGCACTTTGCCGGCCTCTCGTTCGACGAGGTGCGCCGCCGCCTGCGCGAAGAGATCGACGCGCTGCGCGGCGACATGACCACGCTCATGCACGCGGCCGTGACCGCGAGCACCGACGAGACCGACACGGGCGAGACCGTGCTCATTTCCGGCGAGCGTAACCTGCTCGAAGTGGCCGATTTGTCGTCGGACATGGCGCGCCTGCGCAAGCTCTTCGACGTGTTCGACCAGAAAACGAGCCTCCTGCAACTGCTCGACGTGTCGAGCCACGCCCAGGGCGTGCAGATTTTCATTGGCGGCGAGTCGAACCTCGTGCCGATCGAGGAAATGAGCGTGGTGACGGCGCCCTACGAAGTGAACGGCAAGATCGTCGGCACGCTCGGCGTGATCGGCCCGACGCGCATGGCCTACAACCGCGTGATTCCGATCGTCGACATCACCGCGCGCCTGCTCTCCCTCGCGCTCAGCCAGAACTGAACCGGACACGTTTTTCTCGCGTTTCCCTGTGTATCCGGTGTATGCGTGATCATCGCCCGAAGCGGCGCGGCGCGCCATTGGCCGAATGGCCAGCGTGGCGAGCGCTGCCAGCATGATTCCAGGAATCGCTTCGGAGCGGGCCAGGCGCATCGAAATGCGCCCGCTATAATGCGCACTTGTGCAACCGTTGCCGCGCGTTGAAGTGCGGCGCCCCTGATCGCCTATGCGTTTCGACCTGGAGCGGCCCCTGCAGTCCGCCGTCGCGCATCGTGTCGCGGTGCTGCTCATCAATCTGGGCACGCCCGACGCGCCCACGCCGCGCGCCGTGCGCCGCTATCTCGCGCAATTCCTCTCCGACCCGCGCGTGGTCGAGATTCCCGCGCCCATCTGGCAGGTGATCCTGCGCGGGCTGATCCTGCCATTTCGCGGCCGCTCGTCGGCGAAGAAGTACGCGGCGGTCTGGTCTCCCGAGGGCTCGCCGCTGCGCGTGCATACGCAGAAGCAGGCCGATGGCCTGCGCCACCTGCTGCATCTGAACGACTACACGGTGCTCGTGGACTACGCGATGCGCTACGGCATGCCCGACATCCCGGCGATGCTGAACCAGCTCAAGCTCGCGGGCGCCGAGCGCATCCTGCTCGTGCCGATGTACCCGCAATACTCGGCGTCGACGACGGCGACGGCCTTCGATGCCGCATTCGCCGCGCTGCGGCGCATGCGCAACCAGCCGGAAATCCGCACGGTGCGCGCGTACCACGACCATCCGGCCTATATCGCCGCGCTCGCCGCGCAGGTGCAGCAGTACTGGCACGCGCATGGCCGCCCCGACTTCGCGGCGGGCGACCGCCTCGTGCTGAGCTTTCACGGCGTGCCGAGCCGCACGCTCGACCTCGGCGACCCGTACCACGATCAATGCCAGCAGACGGCGGCGCTCCTCATGCATGCGCTGGAGCTCACGGCGGTGGAGTGCCGCGTCACGTTCCAGTCCCGCTTCGGGCGGGCCCAGTGGTTGCAGCCCTATACCGCGCCGACGCTCAAGGAGCTGGGTCAGGGCGGCGTGCGCCGCGCCGATGTGTTCTGTCCCGGCTTTACGGCGGACTGCCTCGAAACCATCGAGGAAATCGGCATGGAGGTGCGCGACGAGTTCCTGCACGGCGGCGGCAAGGAGTTTCACCGCATTCCGTGCCTCAATGACTCGCGCGCGTGGATCGCGGCGCTGGGCGAAATCGTCGCGCAGAACCTGCAGGGCTGGCCGGTGCAGGCCGCGGCTCCGGCAGGCGCGGTGGCTTGAGCGCAGGCTGGGTAGAGCACTAAAAGCGCCAACTCTGGCCGACAGACCCGCGACGCTCAATCAGGAAGCAGCAGGAAGCCTCTATGAATTACAAGATCTCGACCGAACCCGGCGCGCGCCTGCGCATCGACAAATGGCTCTGGGCCGCACGCTTCTTCAAGACGCGTTCGCTGGCGTCGGACGCCATCGCCAAAAGCCGCGTGCGCATTGGCGGCGACGTGGTAAAGGCTTCACGGGACGTGCGCGTGGGCGACCTCGTGGAGATCGAGATCGAACACGTGGTGTGGGAAGTTAAGGTGATGGGCATCTGCGAAGTGCGCGGCCCCGCGAGCGTCGCCCAGACGCTCTACGCGGAGACGGAGAGCGGCCGCGCGCGACGCACGGCAGAGCAGGAGCGCAAAAAGCTCTTTCGCGAGCCGGCCGCCGTGCTGCACGGCAGGCCGACCAAGCGCGACCGCCGCACTATCGACAAACTTTCGCGTGAGGATTGAAGAGCGCCTCCATCGTGGCGTGGACGCCCCCATACTCCGTCGTGTTTTCGTTCACGGCGCCGGACATGCAGATGGTCGTGGTTCCAGCAATGAGTACCAGAGCGACCACCGAGATGGCAAAGGTCAGTTTCACGGTACTCCCCAAGGGATTGCTGCAAAACGCCCAGTACGAGGCCCGTTCGCGGACGGCGGCAGGGCCCATTCGGTGCGGTGCCGACTCAGGGTAAACACGTCGTGAGCAGCACCTGTTCCTGAGTGTAGGTCAGGGTTGCCCCGTACTCAATTTCATTCTTGCGGCGCTGCGGTAATGGTTGTAACGAGCGATTTCGGCGGTTTGATCCGTGTATAAAAAAGCGGCGCGAAGCCCTTGAAATAAGCGATCCGGCACCCACGTGCTGTCGCAATGAACAAAGCTGCTGTCGCGTCGGCGCAACGCTCGCCGGCCTGACGGACGATGCGGGCAACAATGGCCCGCGCTTTGCTCCCCTTTTTACTCTTCAACGACGTTCAGCGACATGGAAAACACGCAAGAGAACCCGACGAGCCAGAACCCCACGCCCGCGGACGAGGCGTCGCAGGCCGCTGCCGCCGGCGAGCCGCAACAACAACCGGCTGAAGGCGCCGCGCAGGCGCCGCAAGGCGAGGCCGAGGCAGCGCTCGTCGAAGCGCAGGCCAAGGTGGCCGAGCTGCAGGACGCATTCGTGCGCGCCAAGGCCGAAACGGAAAATGTCCGCCGCCGCGGCCAGGAAGACGTTGCCAAGGCGCACAAGTTCGCCATCGAGAGCTTTGCCGAGCATCTGCTGCCGGTCATGGACAGCCTCGAGGCCGCGCTCGCCCACGGTTCGGACGACCTCGCCAAGGTTAACGAAGGCGTCGAACTCACGCTCAAGCAGCTCGCCGGCGCGCTGGAGAAGGGCAAGGTGCTCCAGATCAATCCGGTCGGCGAGAAGTTCGACCCGCATCGCCACCAGGCCATCTCGATGGTGCCTTCGGAGCAGGAAGCGAACACGGTGGTCGCGGTGCTGCAAAAGGGCTATGTGATCGCCGATCGCGTGCTGCGCCCGGCGCTGGTCACGGTTTCGCAGCCGAAGTAACGCGTCCCGAGCGGCTTTTCGTAAGGTATCGGAAAGACTGGGCGGCGCGCTCCCCGCAGACGCGCCGCCGATTGAAAAAAATTAACGAATGCATAGCCCGAAGCTCTTGAAAACGCCTTTGCGGCACACATTTGGGCAGCAGTGAATTGAAACCGAATTGAACTGAGGCGAACGCCCCCGCACGACGCGAGAAGCGGCGAACGCCCAGCGATCAAAATCTGGAGATTGGACAAAAATGGGCAAAATCATCGGCATCGACCTCGGCACCACGAACTCGTGCGTGGCGCTGATGGAAGGCAATCAGGTCAAGGTGATCGAGAACTCCGAAGGCGCCCGCACGACGCCGTCGATCATCGCCTACATGGACGACAACGAAGTGCTGGTCGGCGCGCCGGCCAAGCGCCAGTCGGTCACCAACCCGAAGAACACGCTGTACGCGGTCAAGCGCCTGATCGGCCGCCGCTTCGACGAGAAGGAAGTGCAGAAGGACATCAACCTGATGCCCTACAAGATCGTCAAGCACGACAACGGCGACGCATGGGTCCAGGCGCACGGCAACAATCTCGCGCCGTCGCAGGTGTCGGCAGAAGTGCTGCGCAAGATGAAGAAGACCGCTGAAGACTACCTCGGCGAGCCGGTCACCGAAGCCGTGATCACGGTTCCCGCGTACTTCAACGACAGCCAGCGTCAGGCCACCAAGGACGCCGGCCGCATCGCGGGTCTGGAAGTCAAGCGCATCATCAACGAGCCGACCGCAGCCGCGCTCGCGTTCGGTCTGGACAAGGCCGAAAAGGGCGACCGCAAGATCGCCGTGTTCGACCTGGGCGGCGGCACGTTCGACATCTCGATCATCGAAATCGCTGATGTGGACGGTGAAATGCAGTTCGAAGTGCTCTCGACCAACGGCGACACGTTCCTCGGCGGCGAAGACTTCGACCAGCGCATCATCGATTACATCATCGGCGAGTTCAAGAAGGAGCAGGGCGTCGACCTCTCGAAGGACGTGCTCGCGCTGCAACGCCTGAAGGAAGCCGCTGAAAAGGCCAAGATCGAGCTCTCGTCGGGCCAGCAGACCGAAATCAACCTGCCGTACATCACGGCCGATGCCTCGGGTCCGAAGCACTTGAACCTCAAGATCACGCGCGCCAAGCTGGAAGCGCTGGTCGAGGACCTGATCGAGCGCACCATCGAGCCGTGCCGCGTGGCGATCAAGGATGCGGGCGTCAAGGTTGGCGACATCGACGACGTGATTCTCGTCGGCGGCCAGACGCGTATGCCGAAGGTGCAGGAGAAGGTCAAGGAGTTCTTCGGCAAGGATCCGCGCCGTGACGTGAACCCGGACGAAGCCGTGGCAGTCGGTGCCGCGATTCAGGGCCAGGTTCTGTCGGGCGACCGCAAGGACGTGCTGCTGCTCGACGTCACCCCGCTCTCGCTCGGTATCGAGACGCTCGGCGGCGTGATGACGAAGATGATCAACAAGAACACCACGATCCCGACCAAGCACGCTCAGGTCTACTCGACGGCCGACGACAACCAGGGCGCCGTGACGATCAAGGTGTTCCAGGGCGAACGCGAAATGGCAGCGGGCAACAAGCTGCTGGGCGAGTTCAACCTCGAAGGCATTCCGCCCGCACCGCGCGGCGTGCCGCAGATCGAAGTGAGCTTCGACATCGACGCGAACGGCATTCTGCACGTCGGCGCGAAGGACAAGGCGACCGGCAAGGAAAACCGCATCACGATCAAGGCGAACTCGGGTCTGTCCGAAGCCGAAATCGAGAAGATGGTGAAGGACGCCGAAGCGAACGCGGAAGAAGATCACCGTCTGCGTGAGCTGGCCGACGCGCGCAACCAGGGCGACGCGCTGGTTCACAGCACGAAGAAGGCCGTGGCCGAGTATGGCGACAAGATCGACGCCTCCGAAAAGGAAAAGATCGAAGCCGCGCTCAAGGATCTCGAAGACGCACTGAAGGACGCGTCGGCCGACAAGGCGGCGATCGAAGCGAAGGTCGAGGCACTGTCGACGGCGTCGCAGAAGCTCGGCGAAAAGATGTACGCCGACATGCAGGCTCAGCAAGGCGCGGCCGGTGCGGCGGCAGGCGCCGCGGGTGCGGGAGAGGCCGCTGCGCAGAACAGCGCCGACGACGTGGTCGACGCCGAGTTCAAGGAAGTCAAGAAGGACTAAGTCTGTTCGTTCAGGGCCAGGGCATCCGGCGCGACTCGCGCCGGATGCTTGAGGAATCGGCCCGAACCGGAACGACTGAACAGACCGAAGCACGGCTGCATCGGTTACGATGCGGGTCGGCATTGGAGCGCCTGGCGAGCCTTTTGGCTTTCCGGGCACATTTGTTTTATGGAGGCCGTTCTCTTGCAGGGGCCGCCGGGGCGCGAAAACGTCCGCGCGGCGGTTCGAGGGAGCGGCAAACGGGTCACGAGATCCAGCATTCAAGAGGAGCCGGTGTGTGCCGCAAGGCGCGCGGCCGGCGTTGAACCGATATGGCGAAACGGGATTACTACGAGGTTCTGGGCGTCGCGAAAAACGCGAGCGACGACGAAATCAAGAAGGCGTATCGCAAGCTGGCGATGAAGTACCACCCCGACCGCAATCCGGACAACAAGGATGCGGAAGAGCATTTCAAGGAGGTCAAAGAAGCCTATGAAATGCTGTCGGACTCGCAAAAGCGCGCGGCTTACGACCAGTACGGCCACGCGGGCGTCGATCCCAACATGGGCGGCGCGGGCGCGCAGGGCTTCGGCGGTTTCGCGGACGCCTTCGGCGACATCTTCGGCGATATCTTCGGCCAGGCCGCCGCCGGCGGCGGCCGCGGCGCGCGCGGCGGCCCGCAGGTGTATCGCGGCGCGGACCTGCGCTACAGCATGGAGATCACGCTGGAGCAGGCGGCGCACGGCTACGAGACGCAGATCCGCGTGCCGGGCTGGAGCGGCTGCGAAGTCTGTCACGGCTCGGGCGCGAAGCCCGGCACCAAGCCCGAAACCTGCCCGACCTGTCACGGTTCGGGCTCGGTGCGCATGTCGCAGGGCTTCTTCAGCATCCAGCAGACGTGCCCGAAGTGCCACGGCACGGGCTCCTACATTCCCGAACCCTGCACGCACTGTCACGGCGCGGGCAAGGTGAAGGAAACCAAGACGCTCGAAGTGAAGATTCCGGCGGGTATCGACGACGGGATGCGCATCCGCTCGGCCGGCAACGGCGAGCCTGGCATCAACGGCGGGCCGTCGGGCGATCTCTACGTCGAGATCCACATCAAGCAGCACTCGGTGTTCGAGCGCGACGGCGACGACCTCCATTGCCAGATGCCGATTCCGTTCACGACGGCGGCGCTCGGCGGCGAGATCGAAGTGCCGACGCTCGCGGGCCGCGCGAGCTTCACGGTGCCCGAAGGCACGCAGTCGGGCAAGACTTTCCGTCTGCGCGGCAAGGGCATCAAGGGCCTGCGCTCGAGCATTGCCGGCGATCTGTACGTGCACGTCCAGGTCGAAACGCCGGTCAAGCTCACCGAGCAGCAGCGCGATCTGCTCCAGCAGTTCGAGAAGTCGCTCGTGGAAGGCGGCTCGCGCCATAGCCCGCAGAGCAAGAGCTGGTTCGACCGCGTGAAGAGCTTCTTCGATTGATCGGGACGCGCGTTTGTAAGCGCGTTTGTACGCCGCCTCGTGCGGCGTTCGTTCTCTTCGTACGGTAGCAGGCGGTAACGTCAATGGCAGTGAACCAGGGCGCGGCGGCGGGTGACGCAGTTTTTGCGCTGCTCGACGACGGCGATTCGACGGCGGCCAGCCGTTCGAGCCGCCTCTACACGGGGTTCGTGCGCGCGATCGCGTGCGAGCGTGCATCGGATCTCGACGCGGCCTGCCGCGAAGTGAACGACGAACTGGGCGCGGGCCGCTTTGCGCTCGTGCTCGGCGACTACGAATTCGGCCGCGCGCTCGAATTCGCGAAGCGCGACGCCTCATCCAGTGAAACGCAGCACGGCTTTGCCGCGCTGCGTTTTTTATTGTTCGAGCGCTGCGAGCGATTCTCGCGCGACGAAGCCGATGCCTGGCTCGCCGCGCGCGAGGGCAGCGATGCACCGGCGCCCGCGGGCGTCGCCGGCGTGACGATGGGCGTCGACCGCGCTCGCTTCGAGCGCGACATCGGCGCGGTGCAGGACGCGTTGCGCATCGGCGACTCGTATCAGATCAACTACACCTACCGGCTGAGCTTCGAGGCGTTCGGCGCGCCGGTGGCGTTGTACCGGCGCTTGCGCGAGCGTCAGCGCGTGCGCTACGGCGCGCTGATCGCGCTGCCGGGCGACCGCTGGGTGCTCTCGTGCTCGCCCGAGCTTTTCGTCGAAAAGCATGGCGAAACGTTGCGCGCGAGGCCGATGAAGGGCACCGCCGCCCGCTCTACCGATGCGGCCGGGGATGCCGCCGCCGCGCGGTTTCTCGCGAACGATCCCAAGAATCGCGCCGAAAACGTGATGATCGTCGACTTGCTGCGCAATGACGTGTCGCGCGTTGCGCAGACGGGATCGGTGCGCGTACCGGCGCTGTTCAGCGTGGAGCCGTATGCGTCGGTCTGGCAGATGACGTCGACGGTCGAGGCGAAAGTGCGTCCCGGTACGACGTTCGCCGATGCAATGCGCGCGCTGTTCCCATGCGGCTCGATCACAGGCGCGCCCAAGCATCGCACGATGGAGTTGATCGAGGCGCTCGAGCATGGTCCGCGCGGGCTTTATACGGGCACTATCGGTTGGCTGGACGCCCCGAACGATGGCGCGGTGTGCGGCGACTTCTGCCTTTCGGTCGTGATCCGTACGCTCACGCTCGACGCTGCGAAACCCGGAGTGTCCGGCGCAACGCGGCGCGGCGAGATGGGCGTGGGCGCGGGCATCGTGCTGGACAGCGTGGCCGCCGACGAATACGAGGAGTGCCGATTGAAAGCGCGTTTTCTCACCCAGGCCGATCCCGGCATCGAACTCTTCGAGACGATGTACGCGACACACGCGCAAGGCGTGCGTCACGTCGATCGCCATCTCGCGCGGCTGGCGGCGAGCGCGGCATGGCTCGGCTTTCCGTGCGATGTCGATGCGCTGCGCGCGCGTCTCGCTGAAGCATGCGCGGCGTTTGCCGACGAGGATGCGCCGCATCGTTTGCGCCTCGCGCTCGGCAAGAGTGGGGCGGCAACGCTGACCAGTGCACCGCTTGCGCCGCTCGCGCACGACACGGTCGGCGTGTTGCTCGCGCCCGATCACGGCTTCGCGCCGGTCGCGTCGGCCGACGCGCTGCTACTGCGCAAGTCGACGCGCCGTGCCGAGTTCGACCGCGCATGGCGCGAGGCCGAAGCGCAGGGTGGCTTCGACATGCTGTTCTTCAACGAGCGCGGCGATCTGACCGAGGGCGGGCGCTCGAACGTGTTTGTGAAGCTCGATGGGCAATGGTGGACACCGCCGCTGACGTCGGGGCTGCTGCCCGGCGTGATGCGCGGCGTCTTGCTCGACGACGCGGCGTTCGGAGCGCGCGAGCGGGTGCTCACGCGCGAGGACGTGCTGAACGCCGAGGCATTGCTGTTGACGAATGCGCTGCGCGGCGCTGTGCCGGCACGCTTGATTCGATGAGCGTGCGCCTCGCGCATCCACGAAAAGGGTCGGGCGCGTAGCACCGGCAGAAGAAAGCGAGCGTAAAAAAAGCGCGTCCCGCAAGGAACGCGCTTTTTTGCATTCTGCACTATCGCGCCATGCCAGCCATCAAGCCCGCATCAAAACACGTGCTCAGGCCCCGGAAACGTGCTTTCCTTCACCGCCTTCACATACGCGCGCACGGCCGATTCGATATCGGGCTGTCCCGCCATGAAGTCCTTCACGAAGCGCGGACGCTTGCCGGGGAAAATACCGAGCATGTCGTGCAGCACGAGCACTTGGCCCGAGCAATCGAGGCCCGCGCCAATCCCGATCGTCGGAATGCGCAGTTGCTTCGTGACCTGCGCGCCGAGCGCCGCCGGCACCGCCTCGATCACCACGAGTTGAGCGCCCGCCGCTTCGAGCGCCAGCGCGTCGCGCACGAGCTGCGTGGCGGCCGCATCGGTCTTGCCCTGCACCTTGAAACCGCCGAACGCGTGCACCGACTGCGGCGTGAGGCCGATATGCGCGCACACCGGCACCGCGCGCTCGACCAGCATCTTGACCGTGGGCGCGAGCCATTCGCCGCCCTCGATCTTCACCATCTGCGCGCCCGCGCGCATGAGCTTCACCGAACTCGCAAAGGCGTCCTCGGGCGTGCCGAACGTGCCGAACGGCAGGTCGGCGATGATCAGCGCTTTCGGTTGCGCGCGCGCGACGCAGGCCGTGTGATAGGCGATGTCTTCGAGCGTGACGGGCAGCGTTGTCGTGTGGCCCTGGAGCACGTTGCCGAGCGAGTCGCCGATCAGCACCGTATCCACGCCCGCGCGGTCGCACAGCGCCGAGAAGCTCGCGTCGTAGCACGTGAGCATGGCGATCTTCTCGCCGGCGTCGCGCATCGCCTGGAGCTTGGGCACCGTGACCGCGCTGCGGCTCGTTTCCTGCAGGTAAGTCATGGGAAATCCGAGAGTCGATTAGAAAGAGAAAAACCGGACGGACGGCACGCGCCGCTTAGAGCGACGTGCCCTTGACGAACGATTCCTTGCGGCCGCGCATCGTCTCGATACGCTCGGCGATCAGCGCAAGGTCCGCATCGGAGTCGAGCGGGTTCAGATTCTCGACGCCGACGGTCAGCACCGGCGCACGGTCGTAATGATAGAAAAATTCGTTATAGCTGTCGCACAGCGCCCGCAGGAAGGTGTCGGAGATGTGCTGCTCGGCCGCCACCGCGCGCTTCTGGATGCGCGCGTAGAGCGCCTCGGGGCTCGCCTGCAGATACACCACGAGGTCGGGCGGCGGCGCCTCCACGCGCAGCCGCGCGGCCAGCGCCTGGAACAGCGGCAGCTCTTCTTCGGAGAGCGTGAGGCGCGCGAACAGGTCGTTGCGCTCGGCAAGGAAGTTCGTCACGAGCGGCGTGCCGGCGGCGCGCTGCGCGGCCACCTGCTGCGAGAGATGCTCGCGCTGCAACGCGACCGCGAGCTGCGCGGCCAGCGCGTGGCGCGACGTATCGCGGTAAAAACGTTCGATAAACGGGTTGTCGGCGCGCGAGCCGAGCAGCGTCTGCATCTGCCAGCGCTCGGCCAGACGCGTCGCGAGCGCGGTCTTGCCCGCGCCGATCGGCCCTTCGATCGCGAGGTACTGGAGCGCGGGCCGTGCGGCGCGCGCGGTGACCGTGGTGGAGAACGGCAGGGGCGTGCTCATCGGCAAGTGCCCGGAGAGCGCTGCGATGAGGACGAGGGCGCCGTGCTATCGGCGGCTGCGTCGGCGGGTTTGCTGGCTTCGGGATCGGCGAGGCACTGGCACAGCGGCTTCATCTTTTCGATGCGCTGGTCCGCGACGGCGGGCAGGAACGTGCTGACCACGCCCCGGCCCGGAATGGCGAGCTCGGGATCGATCTCGGCGAGCGGCGCGAGCACGAACGCGCGGCCCGTCATGCGCGGATGCGGCACGATCAGGTCGGGCTCGTCGATGACGGCCTCGCCATACAGCAGGATGTCGATGTCGAGCGTGCGCGGCGCGTTGCGAAACGGACGCTCGCGGCCGAAGTGGTGCTCGATGCGATGGCACAGGCCAAGCAGCTCGCGCACCGAAAGCCGCGTGTCGAGCTTCACGACGCAGTTGAAATAGTCGTCGCCGCCCGCGTCGATGGGCGCGGTGCGGTACAGACTCGATTTGGCGAGTACGGTGATGGTGTGCTGCTGCGCGAGACACACCACCGCGTCTTTGAGAGTCTGGCGCGCATCCCCCAGATTCGCGCCGATCCCCAGCCAGGCAACCGTCATGGCTTGACTTCCTCTGTTGCGGAAACGCATTCGACATGCGCGCACGGGGCTGAGCACGGCATGGCTTCAGTCCTCGTGCGGCTCGTCGCTGTCCCCGCCGTAGGTGGATGCCGCCTCGGCGCTTTCGGCGCCCGCTGCGGCTTCGCCCGTTTTGCGGTTCTTCGCGCCGCCACGGCGGCGGCGCTTGCGCGGCGCGCGCTCCTTGCTGCCGCCCGAGGCGAGCAGCGTTTCGCGCGCGGCCGAGTCGCCGTCGATGAAGTCGGTCCACCATTGACCCACTTCGGCGTCGAGCTCGCCCGATTCGCAGCGCAACAGGAGGAAATCATACCCCGCTCTGAATCTCGGGTGTTCCAGCAGCTTGATCGCGCTGCGGCCGCGTTTTTCGAGGCGCAATTGCAGGCCCCAGATCTCGCGCATGTCCGACGAGTAGCGGCGATGGATCGCGAGCTTCTCCGTCTGCGCGTCGATCACGTCGTCCATCGCGCGATGCAGCGCCGGCACGGGGAGCTCGCCCTCGGCCGTGTATTGCTGCAGGCGCTGCTGCACGTCGTGCCAGAGCAGCGTCGCGAACAGGAAGCCCGGCGAGACCGGCTTGCCCGCGCGCACGCGCGCGTCGGTGTTCGAGAGCGCGAGCGTGATGAAGCGCTCGCCCTGCGGCTGCTCGAGGACCACGTCGAGCAGCGGCAACAGACCGTGATGGAGGCCTTCCTTGCGCAGCCACTTGAGGCATTCGAGCGCGTGGCCCGAGAGCAGCAGCTTGAGCATCTCGTCGAACAGGCGCGCCGCGGGCACGTTGTTGATGAGGTCCGCGAGCTCCTTGATCGGCGCACGCGTGTGTTCCTCGATCTCGAAGCCGAGCTTCGCTGCGAAGCGCACCACGCGCATCATGCGCACCGGGTCTTCACGATAGCGCGTGAGCGGGTCGCCGATCATGCGCAACAGGCGCGCGCGCATGTCGGCCATGCCGTTGTGATAGTCGAGCACCGTCTGCGTGGACGGGTCGTAGTACATCGCGTTGATCGTGAAGTCGCGGCGCGTGGCGTCCTCGTGCTGCTCGCCCCAGACGTTGTCGCGCAGCACCCGGCCGCTCGCGTCCACGTGGTGGGTCTTGCGGTCGAGCTCGTCGCGGCGCATGCGCTTCGCGGGCGCCGCGTCGGCGGGCGGGGCCGCCGGGGCATCGACGAGCGCACGGAAGGTCGAGACCTCGATGATTTCCTGGCCGAACTGCACGTGCACGATCTGGAAGCGCCGGCCGATGATGCGGGCGCGGCGGAACAGCTTCTGCACCTGGTCGGGCGTGGCGTCGGTGGCCACGTCGAAGTCCTTGGGCGCGACGCCGAGCAGCAGATCGCGCACCGCGCCGCCCACGATGAACGCGCGAAAGCCCGCTTGCTGCAGGCCTTCGGTCACGCGTACCGCGTTGCGGGAGATGAGCGAGGGATCGATGCCGTGGATGTCGGCGGAGAGGACGACGGGCGTGGCCGGGTCGGGCGCGCCTTTGCCCGCGCGCGGTTTGGCCTCTTTCTTGATGGTGACCGTCTTGCGGCGCGGGCGGCCGGTGGCATCGCCAGCGGCTTCGCCCTGCATGGCCGCGGCCAGCGCGGTGTCGCCGTTGCCGGCCGGGGCGCCTTCCGTGGCGGAGGCGTCGTCCTGGCCGAACAGCTTGCGGATGAATTTCTTGATCACGATGCCTGGAACAAATCGAGGATGCGCCAGCCTGCTTTTTGCGCGTGGGCGCGCAGGGTGTCGTCGGGGTTGGTCGCGATCGGGTCGGTGACTTTTTCGAGCAGCGGAATGTCGTTGTGCGAGTCGCTATAGAAGTAGCTGCGCTCGAAGTCCGACCAGGTTTTGCCGAGCGAGGCGAGCCATGCCTCGACGCGCACGATCTTGCCTTCGCGGTAGCTCGGCGTGCCCGTCGGGCGGCCAGTGAAGGCCGAGGCCGGATGGCCGTCCACGGTTTCGACCTCGCAGCCGATCAGCTTGTCCACGCCGAACACCTCGGCGATGGGCGCCGTGATGAACTCGTTGGTGGCGGTGACCACGCAGCAGAGGTCGCCCGCTTCCTTGTGCTGCTGCACGAGCTCGACGGCGGCCGGCACGATGGTCGGGTTGATCACTTCGTGCATGTACTGGTCGTGCCACTGCTTCAGCTGCGCGCGCGAATACTTGGCGAGCGGCGTGAGCATGGCGACGAGATACGCGTGAATGTCGAGCTGGCCGGCCTTGTAGTCGGCGTAGAAGCGGTCGTTCTGCTCGGCGAAGCGCTCGGCGTCGACAATGCCGAGCTTCACCATGAAGCGGCCCCATTCGTGGTCGCTGTCGGTGGGGATCAGCGTGTGATCGAGATCAAAAAGTGCAAGATTAGCCATGGGCGCTCATTCTACTTGAAGCGGGTGAAGCCGTTGCTGGTGCCCGCTGCGGCCGGCGAGGCGGGGCGCTGAGGGTGTTCCTGGTGCTTGGGGCCGTCGGGATGCGGGGCGTCGGGCGATTCGGCGGACGGTGCGGACGATGGCGCCGGGGTTGGGGCGTTCGCCGCCGTGCCTGGGGCGGGCGAGTGCTCGCCGTGCGTCGGGCTGGATGGGGCCGGATCGGTGGGCGGCGCGGTGTCGGCGGAGCTTGCGGGATCGGTTGGATTGGCCGGATCGGCGGAATCCGAAGGCGGATCGAGATCGCCGTCGAGTTCGCCGTTCATCTCGCCGCTGACGTCGGCTTCGACCTCGCCCTGAAGCTCGGCGCCCAGCTCGCGGTGGACGACGTCGCGGAATTTGGCCCCCAGTTCGCCTTCGACATTGTCGGTCGGCGGCTGGAATGGCGGCGCTCCGAGCGGCGCGCGCGGTTGCAGGGCGGGGGCTTTCGGGGCTTCGTAGGCGGCAGCGCTGCCGGATGCAGGGTTGTCCGGGTCGGCGGGCGCAGGCGTGGGCCCGGCCTGCGGCGTCTCTTGAGACGGGAACAGTTCGAGTTCGACGCCGTGGGCACCGTTTCGCTCAGCGCTATCCGCAGGCGTACCAGCGGTATCGGCCGATTCGGGCGCAACGTCTTCCTGAGCGGGGATGCTCTCGCTCGCCTCGCCTGGATGCGTGGCGGCGGTTGCCTCGCCGGTGCGCGGATCGACCTCGCCATCCGCGGTCTCGACGCCCGACATATCCTCGCCCGACGTATCAACACCCGCCTCATCCTCGCTGCTCGCGAGCATCGTACGCAGTAGTGGCAGCGTCACCGCGCGCTTTTGCTCGAGCGAGAAGCGGTCGAGCGCGTCGAGCAGGCGCATGAGGCTCGGCATGTCGCGGCGGAAGTGCGTGAGCAGGTAGGCCGGCACGTCGTCGGCGAGATTGATGCCGCGCTCGCGCGCCGCGTGCTTGAGCACGGCGGCCTTGCCCGCGTCGGAAAGCGGCGCGAGGTGGAACACGAGGCCCCAGCCGAGGCGCGTGCGCAGGTCCTCGCGCACCGCGAGCCCCATTGGGGGTGCGTTGCCGGTGGCGACGAGCGCCGTCTTCGGGTGCGAGCGCACTTCGTTGAAGAGATTGAACAGCGCAATTTGCTGGGCGCCCGAGAGCGAGTCGCAGTCGTCGACGGCGTAAATCGGCACCTGCGGGTCGAACGTGAAGGCGGCGAGGCCGCTCTTCGGCCCGATATAGCGCACGCGGCCCGGCGGCGTTTCGAATGCGAGCGCGTGCAGCAGATGCGAACGGCCGTTACCGGGCTCGCCCCAGACGTAGAACGTCCGGTCGACCTTCGGGTCGACGGCGGGGCCCGCGGCCAGCGCCGCGTCGAGCCCGCGCAGCCGCGCGACCAGCTCCGCATTGGCGCCGGTATGGAAGTTGTCGAAGGTCGATGGCGGCGGGGTGCCGAGATCGAGCGTTAGCTGTCGCTGCACGGTGTGTCTGGCCGAAGGGGCTCTGTCAGTTCCTGTCGCGCGCGGCCCACACGAAGGCCTGGCGCTGATATCGCGTGTAAATCGTTGTGTTCGGCGACAAAACGGGGTTTCCGATCGACGCGCCCGCTCCGCTACTACCAAAATACTCACACGGGCCGCGGCGGCGGGGCGCCTTCAATCGGTTAAAATCGCATTTTACCGACCTTCTGCCTCTTCCCCATGAATCAACCGAAATCCGGCCCCGCTAACCAGGACCCAGCGCAGGAGCAAGGCCTCTCCTACCGCGACGCAGGCGTGGACATCGACGCGGGCGACGCGCTCGTCGACCGCATCAAGCCCTTTGCGAAGAAGACCCTGCGCGACGGCGTGATGGGCGGCATCGGCGGATTCGGTGCGCTCTTCGAAGTGCCGAAGAAGTACAAGGAACCCGTGCTGGTCTCGGGCACCGACGGCGTGGGCACCAAGCTGCGCCTCGCGTTTCATCTGAACAAACACGATACGGTCGGCCAGGATCTCGTCGCGATGAGCGTGAACGACATCCTCGTGCAGGGCGCCGAGCCGCTGTTCTTCCTCGACTATTTCGCGTGCGGCAAGCTGGACGTCGATACGGCGGCCACGGTCGTGAAGGGCATCGCGCAGGGCTGCGAGCTTTCGGGCTGCGCGCTGATCGGCGGCGAAACGGCCGAAATGCCGGGCATGTATCCCGATGGCGAGTACGACCTGGCCGGTTTCGCGGTGGGCGCGGTGGAGAAGAGCAAGATCATCGACGGCAGCACGATCGTCCCCGGCGACGTGGTGCTGGGCCTTTCTTCGAGCGGCATCCATTCGAACGGCTTCTCGCTCGTGCGCAAGATCATCGAGCGTGCGAACCCGGACCTGAACGCCGACTTCGACGGCCGCTCGCTGGCGGACGCCCTGATGGCGCCCACGCGCATCTACGTGAAGCCGCTGCTCAAGCTGATGGAAACCATCGCCGTGAAGGGCATGGCGCACATCACCGGCGGCGGTCTGGTCGAGAACATTCCGCGCGTGCTGCGCGACGGCCTCACGGCCGAACTGAACCACGCGGCGTGGCCGCTGCCGCCGCTGTTCTCGTGGCTGCAGAAGCATGGCGGCGTGGCCGACGCGGAGATGCATCGCGTGTTCAACTGCGGCATCGGCATGGCCGTGATCGTGGCGGCGGATCAGGCCGATGCGGCGGCTTCGCTGCTGGCGGCCGCGGGCGAGCAGGTCTGGAAGATCGGCGTGGTGCGCGAGAGCAAGGAAGGCGAGGCGCAGACGGTGGTGGTCTAAGACGCTTCTGCACGGCTGCCCCCGGCGAGTATCGGGGTTCCGCAAAGCTGAAACATACGCGCCGGACGGTGGGCTTTCAAAGTGCGCCGGCCGGCGCGAAGTCATTTCTGACCTGACTGCGATATGCGCGGTGTTACAACACCGTCCTCACATGCCAAAGCTCGGGAAACAGCACGACATCGAGCATCTTGCGCAGATACGGCGCGCCGTTCGTGCCACCCGTGCCCTGCTTGAACCCGATAATCCGCTCGACCGTGGTGACATGGCGGAACCGCCATTGGCGGAATGCGTCTTCGAGATCGACGAGCTCTTCGGCCATCTCGTACAAATCCCAGTACTGCGAAGGATTGCGATAAACCTCGAGCCACGCGGCCTCGACCGATGCATCGTGCTGCGTCGGCTGCGTCCAGTCACGCGCCAACCGCTCGGGCGCGATGGCAAAGCCACGCCGCGCGAGCAACCGGATCACCTCGTCGTAAAACGAAGGCGCCTCCAGCGTGGCCTTCACTTGCGCGAGAATTTCAGGCCGATGCTCGTGCGGCTTGAGCATCTGCACGTTCTTGTTGCCGAGCAGAAATTCGATCTGTCGATACTGATACGACTGGAACCCCGACGACGCGCCCAGATACGGCCGCATCGCCGTGTACTCCGACGGCGTGAGCGTGGACAGAACATTCCATGCCTGCACTAGCTGTTCGAGAATGCGCGAGACGCGTGCGAGCTGCTTGAACGCGGGCGGCAGCTCGTCGCGATGCACGCACGCGAGCGCCGCGCGCAGCTCGTAGAGCGCGAGCTTCATCCAGAGCTCGCTCGTCTGATGCTGGACGATGAACAGCATCTCGTTGTGATCGGGCGAGAGCGGATGCTGTGCGTTGAGCACGGCGTCGAGCGAGAGGTAGTCGCCGTAGCTCATCGACTTCGAGAAGTCGAGCTGGGCTTCGTGCCAGCCTTCGCCCTTTTGCGTTTCCGCCGAAGCGGCTGGCGCGGTCGTGCCCGCTTGCGGCGCTGTCGACGTAGCGCCATGCCCGAACGGGCAGCCGCCGCGTGCCGCTTCGTTAGCGTCCTTGGACGGAGCAGAGGCCGCGTCGGTGTCGGGCACGCCCGGAATTTGCATGTGGTCGGTCATCTCGCGCTCCTCAGGTCACCGCGCCGCGCGCGGCGAATTCGGGCTTGCGCCAGCTTTCGGTCGCGAGCACGTCGCGCAGCGTTTCGACGGCGTCCCAGACATCGGCGAAGCTCAGGTAGAGCGGCGTGAAGCCGAAGCGCAGCACGTGCGGCTCGCGATAGTCGCCGATCACGCCGCGCGCGATCAGCGCCTGCATCACTTCATAGCCGTGCGGATGCTCGAAGCTCACGTGCGAGCCGCGTTGCGCATGCTCGCGCGGCGTGACGAGCGTGAGCGGGTAGTCCTTGCAGCGCGTCTCCACGAGTTCGATGAAAAGATCCGTGAGCGCGAGCGACTTGCGGCGGATCGCCTGCATGTCGGTTTGCAGGAAGACGTCGAGGCCGCATTCCACGAGCGCCATCGAAATGATCGGCTGGGTGCCGCAGAGGAAGCGGCCGACGCCGGGGTCCGGGCGGTACACGGGGTGCATCTCGAACGGCGACTTGTGTCCCCACCAGCCCGACAGCGGCTGCGAGAACGCATCCTGATGGCGCTTGGGCACCCACACGAAGCCGGGCGAGCCAGGGCCGCCGTTCAGGTACTTGTAGGTACAGCCAACCGCGTAGTCGGCGTTCGCGCCGTTCAGGTCCACCGGCACCGCGCCGGCCGAGTGCGCGAGGTCCCACAGCGCGAGCGCGCCTTGCGCGTGGATATGGTCGGTGAGCGCGCGCATGTCGTGCATCTCGCCGGTGCGGTAGTTCACGTGCGTGATCATCGCGACGGCCACGTCTTCGCGGATCGCGGCGGGCAGCTCGCGCGGATCGTCGACGAGGCGCAGCTCGTAGCCGCGATCGAGCTGCTCGATGAGTCCTTGCGCGATGTACAGGTCGCTCGGGAAATTCGAGCGCTCGGAGACGATCACACGGCGCTTCGGATCGCGCGTGTTCGCCACGCGCAGCGCGGCGGAGAGCGCCTTGAAGAGATTGATCGAGATGGTGTCGGTGACGACCACTTCATCTTCTGCCGCGCCGATCAGCGGCGCGAGCTTGTTGCCGAGGCGCTTTGGCATGGCGAACCAGCCCGCCGTGTTCCAGCTGCGGATGAGGCCGTCGCCCCATTCGCCGCCGATCACGGCCTGGGCGCGCGCGGCGCTCGCCTTGGGCGGCACGCCCAGCGAGTTGCCGTCGAGATAGATGGTCTCGGGCGCGAGCGCGAACTGCTCGCGCAGTGCCGCGAGCGGGTCGGCGCGGTCGAGCGCCAATGCGTCGTTACGGTCGTTCATGTCGGTTTTTCGGTGCGGTGAAGGTGTTGGGTCGGGGCGATTGATGTGAAAGATTCGATCAGGATTCGCGGCGTTTCAAGGCATGCGTGGCGTTCATGCTCGCGCGGGCAGCGTGCGCAGCACGGCGCGCACCGGGCTCGCATCGAGCGTCGCGAACTTCAGCGGCAGCGCGATCAGCTCGTAATCGCCGGGCGCGATGGCGTCGAGCACGATGCCTTCGAGTATCGCCATGCGATGCGCGCGGATGCGGTGGTGCGCGTCCATCGTCTTCGATTCCTGCGGGTCGAGCGAGGGCGTGTCGATGCCAATCAGGCGCACGCCGTGCTCCGCGAGCAGGTCGATCGTCTCGGGCGCGACGGCGCAAAACGCGCTGTCCCAGCGATCCTGCGGGGCGCTGGCGTAGGTGCGCAGCAGCACGCGCGGCGGGATGTCGGCGAGCGTCCCCTGCACGTGCCCGGGCAGCACGAGCGGCGCCGTACCAACGCAATCAATCACGCGGCACGCGCCGATATAGGCGTCGAGCGGCACGGCGCCGATGGGCGCGCCCGTCTCGTCGTAGTGCAGCGGGGCGTCGGTGTGCGCGCCGGTGTGGGGCGACAGCGTCACGCGCGCCACGTTGACCGGCGAGCCGGCTTCCATGCGCCAGACGCGCTCGACGCCCACGGGCGTGTCGCCGGGCCAGACGGGCGTTTCGGGGCGAATGGAGGGGGAAATGTCCCAGAGGTCGTTCATCGTCTCAACCAGGTTGTCCGGTCCCACACAAGGGGCGTTTTTCGAATGATAGGCAACCCGCCGCGAAATGTGCTTGCGAAAAAAACGCCGTACGCTACAGTTCTTGGCACATAATTTGAGTCAACAGGGGAACGGAGACCAAAAATGAACGCCATCTCGCTTGATGCAACCGATTGCCGGATTCTTGCCGTGCTCCAGAACGAGGGGCGCATCAGCAACCTGGACCTGGCCGAGCGTATTGCGCTTTCGCCTTCGGCGTGTCTGCGGCGGCTGCGTCTGCTGGAAGAACAGGGCGTGGTGGAGCGCTATCGCGCCTGCCTGAACCGAGAGATCCTGGGCTTCGAAATGGAGGCCTTCGTGCAGGTCTCGATGCGCAACGACCAGGAAAGCTGGCACGAGCGCTTCGTCGCGGCGCTGCGCGAATGGCCCGAAGTGGTGGGGGCGTACGTGGTGACCGGCGAGACGCACTATCTGCTGCGCGTGCTCGCGCACAACCTCAAGCACTACTCGGACTTCGTGCTGAACAAGCTCTACAAGGCGCCGGGCGTGATGGATATCCGCTCGAACATCGTGCTCACGACGCTTAAGACGGAGGCGGGGGTGCCGGTCGACCTGATCGCGCATCGCGGGGAGCCGAAGGCTTAGTAGACGCGCTCGCGCCGCCGGGCCGGGCGGCGGCAAGGATAGGGACTCGCGCCTCCGGTGCTTTCCTGCGCAGCGCTTTCGGTAGCGGCGGTCTAGAGCGACAGCAACTGATGGAAGGCGCCGCCGTGGAATACGAGCGGCGCGGCGTTGTCGCCGCCGTCCTGGCCCGGTTCGCGAACGCCGCAGCGCTCGACTTCGCCGACGAAGATCACGTGATCGCCTTCGTCGTAGCGGCTGCGGTTATGGCACTCGAACCACGCGATGGCGCCGTCGAGCACGGGCATGCCCGAGTCGCCGGCCGCGTGCGAGACGCCTTCGAAGCGATCGCCTTTCACGGTGGCGAAGCGCTTGCACAGGTCGAGCTGCGACGCGGCGAGCACATTCACCACATAATGGCTGTTGCTGCGGAACACCGGCATCGACGCCGAACGCGTGGCGAGGCTCCACAGCACGAGCGGCGGGCTGAGCGAGACCGAGTTGAACGAGCTCGCGGTGATGCCGATCAGCGCGCCGTCGGGCGCGCGCGTCGTGATGACCGTCACGCCGGTGGCGAACTGGCCGAGCGCGCGGCGGAACGCGGCGGCGTCGAAGTTGGGCGGACTGGCGCGGCGGGTCATGGGCGCACGCCCCGGGCGTTGGGGCGCGTGCCCGGCGCGAACTGGACGGGGCGGGCGGCGCAAGCAGGAGTCGGTATCAACGTCATGTGTAATTTCGGCGAATTGTCCCAATTTTAACGAAAAGCGGTCGCTGGCGGTTCCGTCGGCCTGGCCGCCTGGGATGGAGCGGGAAATCGGTGAATAGCTGCGTGGGCTCCGACGTTCTGGGGCGGCGGGGCCGGCGCGGCATCAAAGGAGAGTGCAGCATGAGTCAGACGATCGAAACCGCCACGCTCGGCGGCGGATGTTTTTGGTGCCTGGAGGCGGTTTATCTACGTGTGGACGGCGTGGTGGCGGTGGAATCGGGCTACGCGGGCGGCCATGCCGCGAATCCGTCCTACGAACAGGTTTGCGATGGCGACACAGGCCACGCGGAAGTCGTGAAAGTGGATTTCGATCCCGCCAAGATCAGCTATCGCGAGATTCTCGACATCTTTTTCGCGATCCACGATCCGACCCAGTTGAACCGCCAGGGCAACGACGTCGGCACGCAGTATCGCTCGGTCGTCTTCACGGATTCGGAAGCGCAACGCGAGACGGCGCTCCAGGCGATCCGCGAACTGAAGGCCGAGAGCGTCTACGACGGCGCGATCGTGACCCAGGTGCTGCCGCTCGACGGCAACTATTTCCCCGCCGAGGCGTATCACCAGAACTACTTCGCGCAGCACCCGAATCAGGGCTATTGCGCGTTCGTGGTGGCGCCCAAGGTGGCGAAGTTCCGCCAGAAGTTCGCGCATCGGCTCAGGGCGGAGTGAGCGGCGCGGCGGCGCTTTTATCGCGTTTTTTATCGATTGGTATCAGGACGACGGGCGCGGTTCAGGATTCTTTCTGAACGGCGCCCGCCGTTTTTTATCCGGATTTTAATTGCGCGGCGCTCAGGCGTTTTCGCCGCGAATCCGCAGCATCTCGTCGGCGATCGCGCGCGCGAGCTTCGCGCAGGTCAGCGGCGCCGAGCCTTCCGCCTTGTTGTTCGTCGTGATCAACACGGGCTGGCCGGCGATCGCATAGCGCGCGGCCAGTTCGGCGAGCGCGTCGCGCGTGTGCGGGTCCTCGTCGACGAGCTTGTCGAAGGGTTCGTAGCGCGCCTTCGCCTGCTCATACTTGAAGCCGCTGTGCAGGCTCCAGCGCACGATCAGCGGGCCCGCGGGCGCTTCGCCGTCCATTAGGGCAAGCGCGGCGGCCTGGCGCAGCGGGTCGGGCATGCGCGCGTGCAGCCCGACGCAGTAGCGCACGCCCGCGGCGCGCAGCGCGCGCACGAAGCGCGGCGTGAGCAGGATGCCGTCGCGGATCTCGACGGCGTAGCAGGTCGCGTCCCCCGGCGCAGCGTTCGCGGCGGGCGCGGGCAGCGGCGGCAGCGCGGCCAGAAACGCCGCGAGACGCTCGACGAAGGCGGCCGGATCGGCGAGCAATTGATCGGGCAGCGGCGGAAACTGGAACACGAGCGCGCCCGCTTTCGCGCCGAGCCCCGCGAGGCACGGCTCGATGAATTCGCGGATGGCGAGTTCGGGGTTCAGGAAGCAGGGATTGGCCGAGACCGGCTCGCCGCGATCGCCGCGCACGCTGGCGTCGGTAATCAGCGCGGGCGCCTTCACGATGAAGCGGAAGTGGTCCGGCACCTGCTGGGCGTAGCGCAGGTAGTCGGTGACGGTGAGCGGCGCGTAGAACGAGCGGTCGATGCTCACCGAGCGCAGCAGCGGATGCGCGCCATAGGCGGCGAGCCCGTCGCGCGCGAGCCTGGAATTGCTGTAGTCGTCGCCGTAGACGATGCCGCGCCAGCCCGGGAACGACCACGACGAGGTGCCCAGACGCACGCTGGGCGGCAACTCGGCGGCGAGGTCGAGCACGTCCTGGGCGGGCTCGGCGGGCAGCACGCCTTTCGCGCGGCGTTTCAGCGGTTCAGGGGCGGGCGAATCCGGCGACGATCTGGACGGTTTCGCGGCGTGCGTCTGCTCGGTGTCGTCGAGCGTTGGTGATTCGTCGTCGCCGGCCGTATCGCTAGCCTTCCTGCGCGCGGCGCGCCCCGGCGGCGGCTCGGGCGGCACGAAGCCGAACAGGTCGGTCTGGGTATCGGGCTGCGCGTTTGCGTCCGCAGCCCGCGAATCTCGGCGCGCCGTTGGGCGGCTCGCTCGCTGCGTGGCAGGCGCCGAATGGCGAGCCGTGCCGCGCGTCGCGTCGCCTCCGTCCTCGCTCGGCATCGCGCCGGCGCCGTCGTTCTCTAGTGCCCCGAAAAGGCCGTCGTCGCGTTCGTTCATGCGTGTGAGTCTTGATGGCGATCCGGTGATTCAGGCCGCTCGACGCAACAGGCCATGCCCTATGGCCTGACCGGCAAGCGCGCCGTCCCGCGAACACAGCGGCGCAGGCCGCAGCCCGCACCGCCGCACGCTTCGCGATGGCGTCAGAGCGGCTTCTCGTACATATAGCGGCGCGACCACGGCAACGTCT
The DNA here is from genome assembly GCF_905220245.1 of Paraburkholderia sp. J63. Lineage (NCBI taxonomy): Bacteria > Pseudomonadati > Pseudomonadota > Betaproteobacteria > Burkholderiales > Burkholderiaceae > Paraburkholderia > Paraburkholderia sp. J63. The sequence continues at coordinate 155,335 of NZ_CAJMZF010000010.1, forward strand.
TCGCGCTGCGGCCGGCCTTGCGACAGACGATCTGGTAGATCGACACGTCGTCGTGCTCGAACGCGTAGGCGCAACCCGCCAGATAGACGCGCCAGATGCGGAACTTCTCATCGTCGACGAGCTTTTTCGCTTCCTCGGCGCGCGCCTCGAAATTCTCCGCCCAGATGCCGAGCGTGTGCGCATAGTGACGGCGCAGGCTCTCCACGTCAACCGCCTCGAGCCCGCCGCGCTGCGCCGCTTCGAGCGCGAGGCCGATGTGCGGCAGCTCGCCGTCGGGGAACACGTAGCGGTCGATGAACTCGCCGCCGCCCAGCGCCGTCTCGCCGCTTTCGGCATCGCTCGACGTGATGCCGTGGTTCATGGCGACGCCGTCATCGGCTAGCAGCTCGCGCACCTTCGTGAAATAGCCGGGCAGATTCTTGCGCCCGACGTGCTCGAACATGCCCACGCTCGTGATGCGGTCGAACTGGCCCTGGATGTCACGATAGTCCTGCAGGCGGATCTCGATGCGATCGGCGAGGCCCGCGGCCTTCACGCGCTCGGTGGCGAGGTCGAACTGGTTCTGCGAGAGCGTCACGCCCACGCAGCGCGCGCCGAACTTCTGCGCCGCGCGCAGCACGAGCGCGCCCCAGCCGCAGCCGATGTCGAGCAGCGTCTGGCCCGGCTGAAGCTGGATCTTGGTGAGGATGTGGTCGATCTTCTTGAGCTGCGCGACGGCGAGGTCTTCGTCGCCGTTCTCGAAATAGGCGCACGAATAGACCATGTTCTCGTCGAGCCACAGCTTGTAGAAGTCGTTCGAGACGTCGTAGTGGTACTGGATCGCCTGCTTGTCGGTGTTCTTCGAGTGCGTGAAGTAGCGGCGCACCCGCGCGAGCTTGCCCGCGCTCGTGATGGTGTTGCGCGCGAGCGAGTAGCTGATGTCGATGATGTCGGCGAGCCGGCCTTCGATGTCGATCTTGCCCTTCACGTAGGCCTCGCCGAGATTGTCGAGGCTCGGTTCGAGCAGCAGCGGCAGCGCCGCGGCGCTGTTGACCTTCAGCGTGACCTGCGGGGCCGCGAAATGGCCGAAGTCGTATTGCTGACCGCTCCAGAGCACGAGCCGCGCGGGCAGGTTGGCCTTGTTGCGGACTTCGTCGACCCACTGTGCGAGTTTTTTCTCCCAGAACATGCGTTTCTCTCCGTGTCGATCCGGAGCGAGTGCAAGGCGCTGACTCCGGTCCCATGCAAGATGGTTATGGTCCGATGAACGGTTGAAGCCAAAAGACAAAAGCGAATTGCAATGCGTGCTACGAGGTAGAACTGACTGGCACGGCGCCGCAGCGAACTGCGGCGCGCGCGTGATGCGGGGTATTGCGGGTATTGCTGGTGTTGCGGAGATGCCCTGCGAAAATTTTAGGAAGTCGCGCGATTCGCCCGGGAATCAGGGGGCGAGCCGCTCGATGCGCCATGCGGCGCCTTCGTGCACGCTGTCTCGCGTATAGCGGATGCGGTCATGCAGCCGCGACGGACGCCCTTGCCAGAACTCGATGGCGCCCGGCACGAGCCGGTAGCCGCCCCAGTGCGGCGGACGCGGCGGCTCTTCGCCGTACTGTGCGCTGATCTCGCGCTCGCGCGCTTCGAGCTCGGCGCGGCTGCCGATCACGGCGCTCTGCTCCGAAGCCCACGCGCCGATGCGCGAGCCGAGCGGGCGCGACTGGAAATACGCATCGCTTTCGGCGTCGCTGGTCTTCTCGACGCGGCCTTCGATACGCACCTGGCGCTCGAGCTCGATCCAGTGAAAGAGCAGCGCCGCGTGCGGATTGGCGGCGAGCTCGCGGCCCTTGCGGCTGTCGTAGTTGGTGAAGAACACGAAGCCGCGCTCGTCCACGCCCTTGATCAGCAGGATGCGCGCGGCGGGGCGGCCCTCTGCGTCCACGGTCGCGACGGTCATCGCGTTGGGTTCGGGCAGTTTGGCGTCGAGCGCCTGGGCAAACCAGGTCTGGAATTGGCGGATCGGGTCGGGGTCGACGTCGGAGGCATCGAGCGAGCCTAGCGAGTAGTTCTTGCGGAGGTCGGCGAGCGAGGTCATTTTTTATGCAAACGCTTCAATGCGGACAAGTATATCGAAGACAGCGGCGAAGCAAGTGGCACAGGCGCGCGGGCAGGCCACTTTGAGGCTGGGACCTGGGCCCGGACCGGTCCCGCACCGGGGCCTGCACTTGGGCCGGATGCGCCCGTTTGGTCGCGATCAGGCAAAATATGCGTTTCCAGGGACCGTGGCAGTGCGCGATCGGTCCGCTTTCGATCCGCTACCGCCATGTCCAGTACACCGCTTTCCGCTACGGCCGGTTCCACCGGCCTCGCCGATCTTACCGCGCCCGCCGCGGCCGATGTTGCCGACCGGGCCCGCCGCTTTGGCGGCGTGGCGCGGCTTTATGGCGCACCTGCGCTCGAAACCTTCGAGCGCGCGCACGTCGCCGTGATCGGCATCGGCGGGGTGGGGTCGTGGGTCGCGGAGGCGCTCGCGCGCAGTGCGATCGGCACGCTCACGCTCATCGACCTCGACAACGTCGCGGAGAGCAATACCAACCGCCAGATCCATGCGCTCGACGGCAATTACGGCAAGCCGAAGGTCGAGGCGATGGCCGAGCGCATCAAGCTCATCGATCCGGCCTGCGACGTGCGGCTCGTGGAGGATTTCGTCGAGCCGTCGAATTTCGATGCGCTGCTTGGCGGCGGCTTCGACTACGTGGTGGACGCCATCGACAGCGTGCGCACCAAGACCGCGCTGATCGCCTGGTGCGTCGAGCATCGCGTGCCGCTCATCACCGTGGGCGGCGCGGGCGGCCAGCTCGACCCGACGCGCATTCGCATCGACGATCTCGCGCTCACGATTCAGGACCCGCTGCTTTCGAAGGTGCGTGGGCAATTGCGCAAGCATCACGGTTTCCCGCGCGGTCCCAAGGCGCGTTTCAAGGTGAGCGCCGTGTATTCCGATGAGCCGCTGATCTATCCCGAAGCCGCCGTTTGCGACATCGACAATGAAGCCGAGCATGTGAGTACCTCGCCTGGACACCACGGGCCCGTGGGGCTCAATTGCGCGGGGTTCGGTTCGAGCGTGTGCGTGACGGCGAGTTTTGGGTTTGCTGCCGCGGCGTATGTGTTGCGCGCGCTGGCGCATCGGGGTGCGGCGGGGTGAGGCGTATTGGCCGCGCCAATACGGCTATTGGGAAATCGAAGTTGGTTCCCGCCAAACGAGCACGGCTTTTCGGCACGTGGGCGTTTGCGACAAAATTTCGAGGATGAAGCGCAATTGCCTGCCCGGACTGAAGAAGTTTCGAGCAGAACGACAGAATCTCCGGATTTCCGTCCTGGAATCCCCCCGTTGCAACGTTTCTTCAATCCAAACGCCCGCGCTTGGCGCAAAAAAAGCGAGCCTCATCTGAGGCCCGCGGCAATCATTGTCCAGCACGTTTTTCGTTAGAGCACCGCGCGCTCAATTCAACGCCGCACTCAACTTCCGCCGCCACTCACTCACGAGCTGCGGCTGGTGCGACGCGAGATCGAACACCGAGAGCATGGTCTTGCGCCCGATGTCGTCGCGGAACGCGCGGTCGCGCTTGACGATCTCGAGCAACTGCTCGAGCGCCCCCGCATACTTACGCCGCGCGATCAGCGCGCTCGCGAGATCGAAGCGCGCTTCGAGATCCTCGGGGTGCGCGCCCACCTGGGCTTCGAGCGCGTCCGTGGGCGGGAGATCGGCGGCGGCGTCGAGCGCGTCGAGGCGCGTCTTGAGCGCATTGAAGCGCGCGTCGATGCCCTGCGTGGTCTTCGGCGAGAGCAGCTCGACTTCCTTGTGCGCGTCGTCGGCGCGGTTGTCGACGAGTAGCATCTCGATCAGGTCCATGCGCGCGTCGTCGAAGCCGGGGTCGAAGGCGAGCGCGGCCTGCAGCGCCTCGTAGGCGTCGTCGCGGCGGCCTTCGGCGAGCGCTTCCTGGGCGGCCTGACGCGCGGCTTGCGCGGAATCCGGGATCAGGCGGTCGAGGAACTCGCGCAACTGGCCTTCGGGGAGCACGCCGATGAACTGGTCCACTGCGCGCTGGTCGGCGAACGCCACCACGTGCGGAATGCTGCGCACCTGGAAGTGCGCGGCGAGCTCCTGGTTCTCGTCGACATTGACCTTCACGAGCTTCCACTTGCCCGCATATTCGGCTTCGAGCTTTTCGAGCATCGGCCCGAGCGTCTTGCACGGGCCGCACCACGGCGCCCAGAAGTCGACCAGCACCGGCGCGAGCGCCGACGCCTCGATCACGTCTTTTTCAAAAGTGGCCAGGGTGGTATCCATTACGTCCTCGTTGGGAAAAATCCGGTACGCGTGTAGGTGAGGGCGAATCGGCGCGCTTCAATGCTGCGCCGGGGCCGTGGCTTCGTCTCAGGCCCGCGGCTTCTTCTCGGGCAGCGGGATCCATTCGGTCTCGCCGGGGACGTGCCCCATTTCCTGGCGCGTCCAGGCGGCCTTGGCGGCCTCGATCTTTTCGCGCGAGCTGGCGACGAAGTTCCATTCGATGAAGCGCTCGCCCGCGAGCTTTTCGCCCCCGAGCAGCATCACGCGTGCCCCGTTCGTGCTCGCGAGCGTGACGGTTTCGCCCGGCGTGAGCACGGCCATGGTGTACTGCTCGAGCGGCGTGCCGTCGATCGAGAGGTCGCCGTCGACGAGATAGACGCCGCGCTCTTCGTGCTCCGCGTCGAGCGCGATGGCGCTGCCGGGCGCGAATTCGGCAGCCACGTAGAGCGTGCCCGAGAAGGTCGCGACCGGCGAGCTCGCGCCGAACGCCGTGCCCGCGATCACGCGCATCGAGACGCCGTTGCGCTCGATGTTCGGCAGCGTATCGGCGGCGTGGTGGAAGAACGAGGGCTCGCTGTCTTCGTGCTCGAGCGGCAGCGCCACCCAGGTCTGGATGCCGTGCATGGTGAGGCCGGTCTGGCGCGCGGCGTCGGGCGTGCGCTCGGAATGGACGATGCCGCGCCCCGCCGTCATCCAGTTGACGTCGCCTGGGACGATCTCCTGCGCCGAGCCGATGCTGTCGCGGTGCATGAGCGCGCCGTCGAACAGATAGGTGACGGTGGCGAGGCCGATATGCGGGTGCGGGCGCACATCGACGCCCGAGCCGGGCGCGAGCGTGGCCGGGCCCATATGGTCGAAGAAGATGAACGGGCCGACGAGACGCGCGGCCATCGCAGGCAGCACGCGGCGCACATAGAGATTGCCGATGTCGCGCTGATGGGGCTTGAGGACCGCTTTGATCGATGAGGACATGGACGCTTCCTTGATGGGTCGGACGGCACGCGATGGAATACGCAACAGCGCGCAACGGCGCAGCGCCGTGCGCGAGCAGGCGCTCATTCTAACGCCGGCCTCGGCCGCGCGCCGTCAGGGAAGCAGGCGCTGGGGGCGGGATCGCAGGGGCGCAAGCGCGGCCACGCCCTGGCCGGTAAACTCGCGTATTCGACAGAACAATAATTGGAGCCGGAGATGTCGCCGAAGGACTTGCTGTTTGCGCTCGTGGTCGTGCTCGCGTGGGGCGTGAATTTCGTGGTGATCAAGGTGGGGCTGCACGGCGTGCCGCCGCTGTTGCTCGGCGCGCTGCGCTTTTTGCTGGCGGCGTTTCCGGCGGTGCTGTTCGTGAAGCGCCCGAAATTGCCGCTGCGCTGGCTGTTTGCCTACGGCGCGACGATCTCGTTCGGGCAGTTCGTGTTCCTCTTCACCGCCATGTACGTGGGCATGCCCGCGGGGCTCGCCTCGGTCGTGCTGCAGGCGCAGGCTTTCTTCACGCTCGTGTTCGCGGCGATCTTCCTCGGCGAGCGCTTTCGCGCGCAGAACGTGATCGGCCTGTTGATCGCGGCGGCGGGGCTCGCCGTGATCGGCTTGCAGTCGTCTTCGGCGGGCGCGGGCACGCAGGCGATGACCGCTGCCGGCTTCGTGCTCACGCTGTGCGCGGCCTGCATGTGGGCGCTCGGCAATATCGTCACGAAGAAGGTGGGCAAGGTCGATCTCGTCGGGCTCGTGGTGTGGGCGAGCCTGATTCCGCCGCTGCCGTTCCTCGTGCTTTCGTACTTCATCGAGGGACCGCAGCGCATCGAGACGGCGCTCGCGGGCATCGGCATGGATTCGATCGGCGCGATCGTCTATCTCGCGTTCGTGGCCACGATCCTCGGCTACAGCCTCTGGAGCCGGCTGCTCTCGAAGTATCCGGCGAGCCAGGTTGCGCCGTTTTCGCTGCTCGTGCCGATCGTCGGGCTGGCTGCGGCGGCGCTGCTGCTCGGCGAGCGCCTTTCCGCCGCGCAGATCGGCGGCGCCGCGCTCGTGATGGCGGGGCTCGCCGTGAACGTGTTCGGCGGCTGGGCGAGGGCGCGGCTCGAATCCATGCGGGCCGCGCGGTCGTGAACCGCGGCGGCCCTCGCGCCGCCTCCGCCCTTACGTCATGCGGCTCTTCGCGAGCGGCGGATTCGCCGCGAAGTAGTGCTTGATGCCCTTGAGGATGGCGTTCGCCATCTTGTCGCGATAGGCGTCGTCGTTGAGCTTCTGCTCTTCCTCGGGATTGCTGATGAAGGCCGTTTCCACGAGGATCGACGGAATGTCGGGCGCCTTGAGCACGGCAAAACCGGCCTGCTCGACCGAGCCTTTGTGCAGCTTGTTGATTTCGCCGACCTCGTTGAGCACGAAGCCGCCGTAGCGCAGCGAGTCGCGGATCTGAGCCGTGGTCGACATGTCGAAGAGCGCGCGGTTCACCGAGGCGTCGGCGGTCTGCACGCTGATGCCGCCGATCTGGTCCGACGAATTCTCCTTGGTCGCCATCCAGCGCGCGGCCGCGCTCGATGCGCCGTGCTCGGACAGTGCGAACACCGACGAGCCGCGCGCGAGCGGCGTCGTGAACGCGTCGGCGTGGATCGACACGAAGAGATCCGCGCCCACGCGGCGCGCCTTCTGCACGCGCACGTTCAGCGGCACGAAGAAGTCGGCATCGCGCGTCATCATCGAGCGCATGTTGGGCTGGGCGTCGATCTTCGCGCGCAGCTTCTTCGCGATGTCGAGCGCGATGTGCTTTTCGTACGTGCCCGCGCTGCCGATCGCGCCCGGGTCTTCGCCGCCGTGGCCCGGATCGATGGCCACCGTGAGAAGCCGCGTGGTGCCGCCCTTGCTCGACTTCGGCGTGGTGAAGCCGTAGTTGTCGTCGGGCTGGTCGCTGCTATCGTCGTTCTTTGCGATGACGGGCGGCTTCGGCGCGGGCTTCGGACGCGGCAGCACCGTTGCGGGCGGCACCGGCGGTGTCGGGCGCGGCGCGGCGGGCGTGGCCGGCGTAGCAGGCGGGGGGGCGCCCGCATCGTTCTGCGCGTAGCGCTCGAAGAACGCGTCGCTGTTGTCGTGCGCGGGCGCGTTGTTGGGGCCCGCGAGCGTGGAGGGCGGCGCGGGCGGCGTGTTATCGCGCATCGCCTCGCGCGCGTCGAGCTGCTGCTGCTTGCGCTCGGTCTGCGCGAGCAGGTCCATGAGCGGATCGGGCGCGACCGCGGGATAAAGGTCGAACACGAGCCGGTACTTGTACGAGCCCACCGGCTGCAGCGTGAAGACCTGGGGCTTCACGCCCCCCTTGAGGTCGAACACCATGCGCACCACGTGCGGCTGATACTGGCCCACGCGCACGGCCTGGATCTGCGGATCGTTGGGCGTGATCTTGGAGACGAGATTCTTGAGCGCGTCGTCGAGGTCGAGGCCGCTCAAGTCGACGACGAGGCGGTCCGGGCCCTGCAGCAGTTGCTGCGTGTTCGAGAGCGGTTGATCCGATTCGATCGTGACGCGCGTATAGTCGCGCGCGGGCCATACGCGCACGCCGATCACCGAGGTTGCCCACGCGAGGCGCGGTGCCGTGACGGAGAGGCCGAGCACCAGCGTGGACGCGCCCGCCTTCAGAATCTGCCGGCGCCGCCAGTTGTGCGTCGCGGTGGCCGCGGATTCGATCGAGCGGAACGGTTTGATTAACATCTTTCTAGACATGCCTTTCCTGATGCGCTGTATGCGTACGCGGTGAGCACGCGGCCTTCACCGTACCGACCCGGTTCGAGCTGGAACACGAGATCGGGAACGCCGAGCAGGCCGCCCGCGCGTTGCGGCCATTCGACGAGACACACTGCTCCTTGTGCGAAATATTCGCGAAAGCCGGCGTCGGCCCATTCGGCCGGGTCGCTGAAACGATAGAGATCGAAGTGATAGAGCTGGAGTTCCCCACTTGTCGTCGCCACCGTGTAGGGCTCGACGAGCGTATAGGTCGGGCTGCGTACGCGCCCGCTGTGGCCGAGCGCGCGCAGCGCGGCGCGCACGAGCGAAGTCTTGCCCGCGCCGAGGTCGCCGAAAAGCTGCACGTGCAGGCCGTTTTGCACGCCATGGCCGGATTCTTGCGTGCGCAAGCTCTCGAGCGCGTGCGCAAAGCGCGCGCCGAACGCATCGGTGGCGGCTTCGTCCGCGAGCTCGAAGCGGCGTTCGAGCAGAATGGCTGCGGCCAGCAGACTGGCTTGGTCGTGTCCGGGCATGTCGGGTGTTCCGGGCATTCTCGTAAAATAGCGTAATGAATCCCTCGCATTCCCCTTCGAACCCGGCGCACCACGAATCGCGCGATTCGCACGATTCGTGCGACAGGCACGAAGTGCACGATCTGGTCGATGCGCGCGTGCCGGTCGGGACGTCCGCGAAAGCATCCGCGCATTGGACGGCGTCGGACCTCGCTACGTCGGACGCCGGCACTCAGGCGCCGCAGAATGAGGCCGCGCCGCTAGACGAAGCGGCGCTGGCCGCGCTCGCGACACGCATCCGCGCATGGGGACGCGAGCTGGGGTTCGGTGCGATCGGCATCAGCGACACCGACCTTTCTCATGCCGAGGCGGGCCTCGCCGCGTGGCTCGAAGCGGGCTGCCATGGCGAGATGGATTATATGGCCAAACATGGGATGAAACGCGCGCGGCCCGCAGCGCTTGTGGCCGGTACGCGACGCGTCATCACCGCGCGCATGGCGTATTTGCCCGCCGCAACGCTTGCGGGCGCCGACCTTTCGAATGGCTCGGGAAAGATGGCCGAAAGTGCTTCGCAAGCCGAAGTTCAGCCGCGAGTGCATGCCGAAGCGGCCGCCGATACCCATGCTGATACCCGCGCCGATACCCCTCGCGCGGGCGAGCACGCGAACTGGCGCGAGCGCGAACACGCGCGTCTGGCCGACCCGTATGCGGCCGTGGTGTCGATCTACGCGCGCGGCCGCGACTATCACAAGGTGATGCGCGCGAGGCTGCAGCAGCTCGCCGAGCGCATCGAGGCCGAGATCGGCGCGTTCGGTTTTCGCGTCTTCACCGACTCCGCGCCAGTGCTCGAAGTCGAGCTCGCGCAGAAGGCGGGCATCGGCTGGCGCGGCAAGCACACCTTGCTGTTGCAGCGCGATGCGGGCTCGCTGTTCTTTCTCGGCGAAATCTACGTGGACGTGCCGCTGCCCACCGACGCCGAAGATCCCGCCTCGCCCGCGCCCGAACAGCCCGGCGCGCATTGCGGCAGTTGCACGCGCTGTATCGATGCATGTCCGACGGGGGCGATCACCGGGCCCTATCGCGTCGATGCGCGGCGCTGCATTTCCTATCTGACAATCGAATTGAAGGGCAGCATTCCCCTGGAATTGCGCGAGCTGATCGGCAATCGTGTCTATGGCTGCGACGATTGCCAGCTCGTGTGTCCGTGGAACAAGTTCGCGCAGGCCGCGCCCGTTGGCGACTTCGACGTGCGTCATGGGCTCGATCGCGCGAGTCTCGTCGACCTTTTCGGCTGGAGCGCCGCGCAGTTCGACGAGCGCATGCAGGGCAGCGCGATCCGGCGCATCGGCTACGAGTCGTGGTCGCGCAATATCGCCGTGGCGATGGGCAATGCGTTGCGCGCGACGCGCGACGACGCGGGCGCTCGCGGCCAGCCGGACGAGCCGCACGATGAACCGCAAGGGCGCGCGGCCATCGTCGCGGCGTTGCGTGCGCGCGAGCACGACGAGTCGGCGCTCGTGCGCGAGCATGTGCATTGGGCGCTGGAAGCGGCTTAGACTGATGCGCGCACGACAGGAGGAAACCATGTTCAACGCAGTCATCGACGCGCCGTTCGGCAAGGTCGGCATCCGCACCGGCGAGGGCGCCGTGCGCGAGATCGTCTATCTGCCCGAATCCACGCGCGCGGTTGCCCCCGATTGCCCGCTCGCCGAGCGCGCGGTCGCGCAGATCGTGCGCTACTTCGCGAGCGCGCAAGCGGACTTCGATTTGCCGCTCGCGCCGCTCGGCACGGCGTTTCAGCGCCGCGTATGGGACGGCATCAGCGCGATCGGGGCGGGCGAGGTGCTCACCTACGGCACGCTCGCGAAGCGCATCGGCAGCATCAGCGCGCGGGCCGTCGGGCAGGCGTGCGGCTCGAATCCGTTTCCCATCGTGATTCCGTGCCACCGCGTGGTGTCGGCGAGCGGGATCGGCGGCTTCGCGCATCACGGCGGCGACGGTTTCTTTCGCGACGTGAAGCGTTGGCTCCTCACCCACGAAGGCGTGACCATCCGATGAGCGCACCGCGCGCACGCGCCGGCGTGCAGGAACCGGCGCAAGAAAAGAGCAGCGAAAGGGCAGACGTGAACGATCGGAACGATAGCGACGTAGATGACAACGCCGATGGCGATGCGGATTTCGGCATCGAAGAAAGCGAACTCGATGACGAAATCGACGTGATGCCGGGCGCGGCGGACGGCGATGAAGCAACCGAGCTCGCCCCGGCCGCCGCACAGGCGCTTTCCGCGAGCCTGCTCGCGATCGACACGTTCTGCGACGCCATGTGGCTCGAGCACGGCCTTTCGCGCAACACGCTCGACGCCTACCGGCGCGATCTACGCCTGTTCGCCGAGTGGCTCGCGCGCGTGCGTTCGCACGGACTCGACGCCGTGCACGAAGACGACCTGCTCGTCTACAGCGCGCACCGCAAGGACGACAAGTCGACTTCGTCGAACCGGCGTCTTTCGGTATTCCGGCGCTACTACGGCTGGGCGCTGCGCGAGCAGCGCGTGAGCGCGGACCCGACGGTGCGCGTGCGCTCGGCGAAGCAGGCGCCGCGCTTTCCCTCGACGCTCACCGAAGCGCAGGTCGAAGCGCTGCTGAACGCACCCGACGTGGCCACGCCGCTTGGTCTGCGCGACCGCACGATGCTCGAGCTGATGTACGCGAGCGGTCTGCGCGTGACCGAGCTCGTCACGCTCAAGACGGTCGAGGTCGGCCTGAACGAAGGCGTCGTGCGCGTGCTCGGCAAGGGCTCGAAGGAGCGCCTGATTCCGTTCGGCGAGGAGGCGGCGGCCTGGATCACGCGCTATCTGCGCGAGGCGCGGCCCGCGCTGCTGGGCGCGCGCACGACCGACGCGCTGTTCGTCACCGCGCGCGCCGAGGGCATGACGCGCCAGCAGTTCTGGCACATCATCAAGCGCCACGCGCTCCATGCGGGCGTGCATGCGCCGCTTTCGCCGCACACGCTGCGCCATGCGTTCGCCACGCATCTGCTCAATCACGGCGCGGACCTGCGCGTCGTGCAACTGCTGCTCGGCCACAGCGACATCTCCACGACGCAGATCTATACGCACGTTGCACGCGAGCGCCTGCGGCTCCTGCACGAGATGCATCATCCGCGCGGATAGGGTGCGGTCGAGGCGCGTTGCACATTAAAATGCGCGCCATGAGCAAATCGAAACACGTCTCCGAAACGCCCGCCACGCAGATGCTGCGCCGCGCGGGCGTCGCGTTCGGCGAGCATCCCTACGAGTACGTCGAGCATGGCGGCACGGGCGAATCCGCGCGTCAGCTAGGCGTGGACGAGCATCGCGTCGTGAAGACGCTCGTGATGGAGGACGAGCACGCCAAGCCGCTGATCGTCCTCATGCACGGCGACCGCAAGGTCTCGACCAAGAACCTCGCGCGGCAGATCGGCGCCAAGCGCGTCGAGCCCTGCAAGCCCGAAGTCGCGAACCGTCACTCGGGGTACCTGGTGGGCGGCACCTCGCCGTTCGGCACGAAGAAGGCGATGCCCGTCTACGTCGAATCGACGATCCTCGAACTCGACGAGATCTGGCTCAACGGCGGCAGGCGCGGCTATCTCGTGAGCCTCGCGCCGGCGGTGCTGATGACGTTGCTGAACGCAAAGCCGGTGCAGTGCGCGAGCGTTGAGTGATAGCCGGGTTTGATGGCGGGCCGATCGTCCAAGCGCCACCGGTATGCTCCCCGATTTCCCTGATTACCCTGGGATCGCGGCAAGGGCCGCCCGCGCTTCGGTAGAATGAGCGCCTTCGCGCGCGCATCGACATTCGAGCGCCGCGCTTCGTTTCTCTTCCTTCGGGTTTCGTGCATGTACAACCTGTTTGTTGCCGTCGCTGCCTATCTGATCGGCTCGATTTCGTTCGCCGTGATCGTGAGCGCCGTCATGGGCCTCGACGACCCGCGCTCCTACGGCTCCGGCAACCCGGGCGCGACCAACGTGCTGCGCAGCGGCAACAAGAAGGCCGCCATCCTCACGCTGATCGGCGATGCGTTCAAGGGCTGGCTCGCGGTTTGGCTCGCGGCGCGCTTCGGGCCGCGTTTCGGCCTGGGCGAGACGGCCGTGGCTCTGGCCGCCATCGCCGTGTTCCTCGGCCACCTCTATCCGGTGTTCTTCCGTTTTCAGGGCGGCAAGGGCGTGGCGACCGCCGCGGGCGTGCTGCTCGCCGTGAACCCGGTGCTGGGCGGCGCGACGCTGCTCACCTGGCTGATCGTCGCGTTCTTCACGCGTTATTCGTCGCTGGCGGCGCTCGCGGCCGCCGTGTTCGCGCCGCTATTCGACGTCTTCCTGTTCGGCACGCACGTGATGGCGCTCGCGATTCTCGCGATGAGCGTGCTGCTGTTCTGGCGCCATCGCGCGAATATCTCGAAGCTCGTGAACGGCACCGAAAGCCGTATCGGCGACAAGAAGAAGGCGGCTGCGGCGAGCAAATAAGCGGGGCCGCCTGGTCCTTGCATCTTTTTTCCCCCACTTCGACAGATTGCGGCTCGCCCCTTGCGCGAGCCGCTTTCGCATTTCTCGCCGACCACCTTCCATCGCCTTCCCCGATTTGATCGCGCCCCGATAAATCCGATTCAAGTCCTTCGGGCAAGCCGCCGTAAACGCGTGGGTCAAAGCTTCATCTCACACGCGTACCGCAGTTCGATACTCACTTCCATACGGCGCTTCCTCCTCTATGTTCACTACCATTCGCGCGCGCATCGTCGCGCTATGCGTCGTTATCGTTGTCGTGGCGCTGGCGGCCAACACCGCGCTCGACTATTTCGTCGCTGACTCGCACAACAAGGATTCGATCGACGCCTCGCTCACGGCCGTCGAGGACAGCCACGCCCAGAACATCGACGAATGGGTCGCGAGCCATGCGCGCATGGTCGATTCGCTGCAGGACGCCGTGCTGCAACCCGATCCGGTGCCCATGCTCAAGCAGGTCGCGGCGGCGGGCGGCTTCATCAACGTCTACGTAGGCTATCCCGACAAGAGCGCGAAGTTCTCGGACAACACCGGCATTCCCGCCGACTACGATCCGACCGGCCGCCCCTGGTACAAGCAGGCCGTGGCGGCGGGCAAGGGCGTGGTCACGCCGCCGTATATGGACGTTGCCACGGGCAAGCTCGTGGTCTCGTTCGCCGAGCCTGTGATTCGCGAGGGCGCGGTGAAGGGCGTGATTTCGGGCGACGTCGTGATGGACAGCGTGATCGCCAACGTGCGCTCGATCCACCCGACGCCCGCGAGCTTCGGCATGCTCGTCGACGGCACGGGTCAGATCGTCGCGCACACGGACCCGAAGCTCACGCTCAAGGCCGTCACCGAGATTGCGCCCAGCCTCACTGGCGACAAGCTCGCCGCGTTGCTGGCCGCCGATGCGCCGCTCAACGTCGACGTGGGCGGCGACACCAAGCTGATGCGCGCCCAGCCGATCGCGGGCACCGACTGGCACCTCGTGGTCGCGCTCGATCGCGCCGACGCCACGGCCGGCATGCGTTCGCTCCTCACGGCCTCGCTCGGCGCGCTGGTGGTGATCGCGGTGCTCGCGGCACTCGTGGTGGGGGCGGTCGCGACGGTGTCGTTTCAGGGTCTCTCGCGCGTGCGCGACGCGATGGCCGCGATCGGCAAGGGCGAGGGCGATCTCACCCAGCGCCTGCCCGCCGTGGGCAACGACGAAGTCGCGCAGATCGCGCGCGCGTTCAACGCATTCATGGACAAGCTGCGCGACGTGATGCGCCATATCCGCGACGCGAGCGAATCGGTGCGCACGGCAAGCGACGAGATCGCCGCAGGCAACGTCGACCTCTCGGGCCGCACCGAATCGGCGGCGGCGAGCCTCGAAGAAACGGCGGCCTCGATGGAGCAGATCACGGCGACCGTGGCGCAGTCCGCGAACGCGGCGCAGCAGGCGGACGTGACGGCGTCGTCGGCTTCGGCGGTGGCCTCGCGCGGCGGCGCGGTGATCTCGGACGTCGTCGACACGATGGGCGCGATCGAGAACGCGTCGGTAAAGATCGCCGACATCATCGGCGTGATCGACGGCATCGCGTTCCAAACCAACATTCTCGCGCTGAACGCGGCCGTGGAAGCGGCGCGCGCGGGCGAGCAGGGGCGCGGCTTCGCGGTGGTGGCGGGCGAGGTGCGCAGCCTCGCGCAGCGCAGCGCCCAGGCGGCGCGCGAGATCAAGGCGCTGATCGAGTCGACGGTGGCGAGCGTGAGCTCGGGCTCGCAGCTCGTGCGCCGCGCCGGCGAGACGATGGACGAGATCGTGGCGAACGTCGCCAACGTGACCACCATCATTTCCGAAGTGACGAATGCGGCCGGTGAGCAGACGCGTGGCATTCAGGAGGTGAACCGCGCGGTGAGCCAGCTCGACGAGATGGTTCAGCAGAACGCGGCGCTGGTCGAGCAGTCGACGGCGGCGGCCGCCGCCCTGCGCGGCCAGGCGGCGAATCTGGCGCAATCGGTGGGGCAGTTCAAGCTCGATTGAGCTTGCACGCCGTCGGCGTACAGTGGGTACGCAATCGGCGCCGCATCGCCTGACTCACCGCCGGCTGCGGCTTGGGGCCGACCAAAAATGCGGCACAAGGCGCGCAGGTTGCGTACAGAGCTAGATCCTGGCGTAAAAGGCCGGTTTATTGCTCGTAGACTGGAACCCGTGCGTCATTTGCGGTACGGGAACACGGCCATCGCTCCGTTGCTGCGTAAAGAGGCTGCGTAAAGAGCGGAAGCGGGAACCGGAGGCGATGAACGACGGCAAGGATCGTCTCGGCGCATACACGACATTGACCTGTCCGGAATGAGGCTCCGCGAAGAACGGGAGCGCAGCAGGGCGCGCGGGTGCGAACCCGGGGCGCGCATGCCCTCAGAGCAGGGTGGAGACCGATGACGACCGTACACGACTGGGCGATACCCCCCATCGAGCCGCCGGCTGCCCCGGTATCGCCGCCGCCGGTCCGCTCGGCGCATTCGATCTTCCACGAACCCTGGTGGCTCGACATCGCCACCGAGGGGAACTGGTCGCTGGCGGTGGTCAAGCACAACGGCGCAATCGTCGGCGAGATGCCCTACGCCATCTCGCGCACGCATCTATGGCGTATTTCCCATTTGCCGCCGCTGACCCGCACGCTCGGGCCCGTGATCAATCCGGTGACCGGCAGCGCTTCGCGCCAGATGCATCATCGGATCGATATCACGGCGCAGCTCATCGACCAGTTGCCCGAATGTGACAGCTTCTTCCAGGTGCTCGACCCGCGTGTCGACAATGCGATTGCCTTCGCGCTGCGCGGCTTCACGGTGTCGGCGCGCTACACGTTCCGCATTGCCCCGCACTGCACGGTCGACGAGGCGTGGGCGCGCCTCGACAGCAAGACGCGCAATGTGATCCGCAGCGCCGAGCGCGAGCTGACGATCGCGCCGGAGCTCTCGCCGGCCGAGTTCCTGGCCTTCTACGACGCCAATCTTGCCGCGCGTTCGCGCAGCAACGCGTACGGCGCAGCGGTGATGCGCGAGCTCGTCGGCGCCTTTGTCGAGCGCAAGGCGGGGATGTTGCTTGGCGTATACGGGCCTGGTGGCGGCCCGGGTGCGCGGCTCGTCGCCGCGATCGGGCTCGTGTGGGACCATCAGGCGGTCTACTATCTGCTCTCCTCGCGCGTGCAGGATGCCCATTGCGGGTCGATCAGCCTGCTGCTCTGGACCGGCATCCGCCGCGCGCTCGAGCGGAGGCTGATCTTCGACTTCGATGGTTTTTCGAGCCCGTCGGCCTTCAACTTCCTGAGCGGCTTCGGTGCCACGCTCACGCAGCGCCTCGGTGTCGAGCGGCTCGGCACGGTCTACCTGCTCACGCGCACGCTCAAGCGCCGGCTCGTGCCGGGGAAGGTGTTCGCGCCCAATCTGTGAGCGGTCGAGACTGCGGGCGTCGCCCGCGCGGCGCGGATCGCTCAGACCAGCTCATGCCCCGCGTGGCCGCGCGCGTCGCGCGTGACGAGTTCGGCGAGCGCCAGCGCGTTCGACGCGAAGAGCGTGGGCGTCCAGCGCCGGATCGCGCTCTGCGCGTTGGCCGCGAAGCGCTCGCGCAGCGCGCGGTCGCTGCCGAGTTCCTGGATGCGTCGCGCGAGCGTCGCTGCGTCGCGCGGTTCCACGACGAAGCCGTTCATGCCGTCGATGACCACTTCGTTGGCCACGCCGCAGGTGCGCGTGACGATCGCCGGGCAGCCGGCCGCGAACGCTTCGTTCACGCAGAGCCCCCATTGATCGAATTCGCTCGCGAGCACGACGAACCCGGCGAGCGCGTAGAGGTTCGCCATATC
Source organism: Paraburkholderia sp. J63 (assembly GCF_905220245.1). Lineage (NCBI taxonomy): Bacteria > Pseudomonadati > Pseudomonadota > Betaproteobacteria > Burkholderiales > Burkholderiaceae > Paraburkholderia > Paraburkholderia sp. J63. The sequence goes on from NZ_CAJMZF010000010.1 coordinate 172,234, forward strand.
CTGATTGGCGAGCGAGGTGAGTATCGTCACCTGCGGCGCGAGCCCGTGCGCGGCGATGCGCTTGCGCAACTGGGTTTCGAGCGGGCCCTGGCCGACCAGCACGAGCCCGATGCCCTCGCGGTGGACGCCCGAGTCCCGGTAGGCGTCGATCAGCACGTCGACGTTCTTGCGCGCGACGAAGCGGCTCACGCATAGCAGATAGCGCTGCGGCAGCCCGAAGCGGGCGCGTACGGCATCGGCGTCGTCGCGCGCCGCCTGGGCGAGACGCGCAAAACGTTCGACGTCGATCACGTCGAAGCCGATGCGAGAATGTTCCACGGGAATCCCGAGCGAGTGCGCGTAGCAGCGATGCTTCTCGCCCGCGACGAGCGCGCCGTCGAAACGGCTCACGACGAGGCGCTTCAGCTGTTCCTTGATGCGCAGCCGCACGCCGTCGTCGGCCTTCGAGTCCGACATGTAAATGAGCCTGAAGCGCCGCGTGACGAGCCGCAGCAGCCACAGGAGCGACGAGTAGCCGGTGTTGTAGCCGAGCGTGATGACCACGTCCGGCATGAACTGGCGCACGATCGCAATCAGGCGCGCCGTGGCGCGCGCGCCGAGGCCGTCGCTGTCGGTGCCGTCCTCGACCAGCGTTTGCGCCCGCTGCGGCCGGCTGGCGAAGAACGCCGCGCGGCGCTCCTGCGGAAAACCATAGACGCCCGAACGCGGGAACACCTCGAGCAGCGCCACTTCGTGCCCCTGGCTGGCCCCGGCGCTGACGAGGGCCTCATAGCGCGGGACGTGGTAGTCGCCCAGGTGGCCGATAACGAACAGAATGCGCATGGCAATGGCCGCTCACGATTGAGTGGGTGGAGCGCCGCGGCAGGGCATGACCGCGTGTCTGTGTCTCTCCGGCGATCGCCTGGCCTTTGGAACGGCCCTCGCTGTGCCACGCCGCTCGCGCTGTCGTCGGGGCAAGCGGCGGTTTCACCGTTTAAGGCATCGTAATCCTTGGGCGAAGCCTGCGCGCAATCTCGCAGTGCAATGTCTGCGATCAACGAACCATTGTCTGAATTGACGGGGGCTTGGCTGCGTCGGCCGGCCCGACGGGTGCTGCTGGAGACCGGCGAGGTGCTGATGCCGCGCGTCGTGACGGGCGACTAATGAAGACGGGGCAGGGGAAGAGCGGGCGGCGCGCAGCTCGCGCGTCGCCCGTATGCGTGCGAAAGACCGGCGCGGATCAGTCGCGGAAGTTGTTGAAGTCGAGCGGGGTATCGGTCACGTCCTTGCGCAGCATGGCGATCACGCTTTGCAGATCGTCGCGCTTGGCGCCCGTGACGCGCACGGCATCGCCCTGGATGCTCGCCTGAACCTTGATCTTGCTGTCCTTCACGAGCCTGACGATCTTCTTGGCGAGGTCGCCCGAGACGCCCTTCTTCACCGTGATGACCTGCTTGACCTTGTCGCCGCCGATTTTCTCGATCTTGCCGTAGTCGAGGAAACGCACGTCCACATTGCGCTTGGCCATTTTCGAGACCAGCACGTCCTTGACCTGGCCGAGCTTGAAATCGTCATCGGCGAACGCGGTCAGCTCGCGTTCTTTTTGCTCGACGCGCGAATCCGAGCCCTTGAAGTCGAAGCGCGTGGAGATCTCCTTGTTGGATTGCTCGACGGCGTTCTTCACTTCGATCATGTTGGCTTCGCTGACGACGTCAAACGATGGCATTGCTTTCTCCCAAAAGTGCGAGTGGCGCGAGCCGCACGAATCGTGCGCCCGCAGGCCGCGACCGTGTTTTCCGGTGCGGTGCCTTGTACTCGCTATAATCACGGACCGACGTCATTTTACCGGCGCCGTCGTGTTTGCCCAAGGCTGCGCGGCGCTGCGTGCCCGCGTCTTCCGCGCCCGTTTTTCCGTTTTCAGCTTTTTCGTGTCACATCCGTCCTCGATGCCCGTTTCCGCCGCGTCTGCCGATCCGTCCCCGGTGTGGTTCGCCCCCGGCTATCCGCTGCGCGCGCACAACACGTTCGGCTTCGACGTGCATGCGCGCCTCGCCTGCCGAATCGAAAAAGAGGCGGATCTCGTTGCCGCCTTGCGCGATCCGCGCGCGCAGGGCCTGCGCACGCTCGTGCTGGGCGGCGGCAGCAACATCGTGCTCACGCGCGACTTCGACGGTCTCGTGCTGCTCGTCGCGCTGGCGGGCAAGCGCGTGACGCGCGAGGACGACGACGCCTGGTACGTCGAAGCCGGCGCCGGCGAGAACTGGCACGACTTCGTGGCGTGGACGCTCGAAGCGGGCATGCCGGGCCTCGAAAACCTCGCGCTGATCCCGGGCACCGTGGGCGCGGCGCCCATCCAGAACATCGGCGCTTACGGGCTGGAAATGGCCGAGCGCTGCGCGAGCGTGCGCGCGATCGAGCTCGAGTCCGGTACGCCGTACGAGTTCGATGCCGCCGATTGCGGCTTTGGCTATCGCGACAGCTTCTTCAAGCGTGAAGGGCGCGACCATTTCGTGATTACCTCGGTGACCTTCCGGCTGCCGAAGACGTGGCGGCCCAACGCCGGCTATGCCGACCTCGCGCGCGAGCTCGCGCAGCGCGGGCTGCCCGAGGCGCAATGCGCACGCGACGTGTTCGACGCCGTGGTCGCGGTGCGTCGCGCGAAGCTGCCCGATCCGCTCGTGCTCGGCAACGCGGGCAGCTTCTTCAAGAATCCGGTGATCGAGGCGCCGCAGTTCGACGCGCTCGTCGTGCGCGAGCCGCGCATCATCTCGTATCCGCAGGCCGACGGCCGCGTGAAGCTCGCAGCGGGCTGGCTGATCGATCAGTGCGGCTGGAAAGGACGCGCGCTGCGCGCGGCGGCCGTGCACGAGCGCCAGGCGCTCGTGCTCGTGAACCGCGGAGGCGCGACCGGCAACGACATCCTCGAACTGGCCCAGGCGATCCGCCGCGACGTGCTCGCGCGTTTCGGCGTGGAGCTGGAGCAGGAACCCGTCAGCCTGTAATCCCCCCGCTTCCAGTACTGCAGCCGCGCGAGTCGCCGATCCTGGCGCACGCGCGGCTTTTGCACATCTGGGCGGGCGCCTTGCTGGCCCCCCGCAAGATCACGTTATGCCGCGCTACCCTGCGTCGCGAACACGGGGCCTTGCACGAAGCGCACGTCGTACTGCTGCAACTGCTCGAACTGCGCGGCATCCACCACGCGGTTGAAGATCAGCGGCATGCGCAGCCGCGCCGCGTAGCTCACGAGCGGCTTCACCATCGAATCGCGCAGGGCCGCGCTCGCATCCATCTTCACGAAGTCGAGCCGCGCCATGTCGGACACCGAAAGGATCTGCCCGGCATTGGGCAGATTGCCCGCCACCTTGAATCCATAGCGCTGATAACTCTTCGTCAGATAGCCGACGAAAGTCCGGTGCGCGACCGCCGCCGCCGGCAATTCGATCACCACGCGCCCCGGGTTCAGCCCGAACGAGACCAGCACGTTCGAGAAGTGCCGCCCATGGTCGTATCTCACGCTCTTGAGCAGCCGCTCGTGCACGCGCAGAAACAGCAGCCCATGCTGCTGCGAGCCGAGAAAGTTGATCGTGTGCAGCGCGCGCACGCAGCGGTCGAGCGCGACGAGCTCGGGATCGTCGAGCTCGTCGTCGAATGAGTCGAACGGGTCGAAGGGTTCGGGCTTGCCGTTCTGCTCGCGCAGCGTCACCGCCTGAAAGCCGAGTTCGTCGCCGAAGCGCGAGGCCAGCGTGAGATCGGCCGTGAGCGACTGCGCGCCGCCGTGCACGCTGATGTCGTAAATCGGCTCGTAGGCGCTCAGGAGCTCCACGCCGTTACGGCGCGCGACGGCTTCGGCGCGATGCGGGCCGGTGCCCAACGTCAGATGCTCGCCGAGAAACGGGTGATCGGCGGAGCGGGCGACGAGCTCGGGAATGGTCGGAGCGATCATGACGCGAAGTGAGGTGGCGACGAGCTTAATGAGATGAAGAATGCGCGGGCCCGCGGCCCGCGCCGGTTCGTGGTGGCGGCTGTGGGGCCGCATGACTTGATGGTAGCAGCCCCCAGCGCTCCGGCATGCACCGATTGGTGATAACCATATCCCTGTGGAAGCAGATTTCTGGCCCGGCCCAGGAGCGGCTTAGGGTTTACGTGGAATTTCACTATTCATAATCCGTTTTACTATTCGTAAATTGAACGGCGAGCCTGTCGGAGGAATCCGATGTGTGTTGGCCGCAGAACCGGATCATTCGAGCCGGCCCGACGGCGCCCTTCCGGCGCTCGCGGCGCGGTAGAACGTGGAGAGACAGTCATGAACGCACCCTTGCGGGACCTAACCGGGGCCGGACAAAGCAGCGCGGCCGCCGATCGCTACATGAGCGGCTTCGGCAACGAATTCGCCACCGAGGCTTTGCCCGGCGCCTTGCCCGAAGGCCAGAATTCGCCGCAGCGCTGCGCCTACGGCCTCTATGCCGAGCAGCTTTCGGGCACGGCCTTCACCGCGCCGCGCTCGCACAATCGCCGCACGTGGCTCTATCGCATCCGCCCGGGCGCGGTGCATCAGCCGTTCACGCCGCTCACAGCGCGCGCGAGCGGCGAGGCCGGCAAGACCCGCGCGCCGCGCCTCGTCGCCGACTTCGGCGACGTGCCGCCCACGCCGCCCAACCAGCTGCGCTGGGACCCGCTGCCGATGCCCACGGAGCCGACCGATTTCGTCGACGGCTGGGTCACGATGGCGGGCAACGGCTCGGCGGCCTCGATGAGCGGCTGCGCGATTCATCTCTATGCGGCGAACCGCCCGATGGTCGACCGCTTCTTCTACAACACCGACGGCGAGCTGCTGATCGTTCCGCAGCAAGGGCGCCTCGCGATCGCGACCGAGATGGGCAAGCTCGAAGTCGAGCCCTTCGAGATCGCCGTGATCCCGCGCGGCGTGCGCTTTGCCGTCGAGCTGCCCGACGGCGAGGCGCGCGGCTATATCTGCGAGAACTTCGGTGCGCTGCTGCGTCTGCCCGACCTCGGTGTGATCGGCTCGAACGGGCTCGCGAATCCGCGCGACTTCCTCACGCCGTGCGCGGCCTGGGAGGACCGCGAAGGGCAGTTCGAGCTCGTCGCCAAGCTCAACGGCGAACTCTGGCGCGCCGACATCGGCCATTCGCCGCTCGACGTGGTCGCATGGCACGGCAACTACGCGCCGTACAAGTACGACCTGCGCCGCTACAACACGATCGGATCGATCAGCTTCGACCATCCGGACCCGTCGATCTTCCTCGTGCTGCACGCGCCGACCGACACCCCGGGCGTCGACTCGATCGACTTCGTGATCTTCCCGCCGCGCTGGCTCGCGGCCGAGAACACCTTCCGTCCGCCCTGGTACCACCGCAACGTGGCGAGCGAGTTCATGGGCCTCGTGCACGGCGTGTACGATGCGAAGGCCGAAGGCTTCGTGCCGGGCGGCGCGAGCCTGCACAACTGCATGTCGGGCCATGGCCCCGATGCCGAGACCTTCGAGAAGGCGTCGAGCGCCGATACGTCGAAGCCCCACAAGGTGGGCGACACGATGGCGTTCATGTTCGAGACCCGCACGCTGATCCGTCCGACGCGCTTCGCGCTCGAAACGGCGCAACTGCAGGCGCATTACTACGAGTGCTGGCAAGGCCTCAAGAAACACTTCAATCCGGAGCAACAATGAGCAAGCCCATTCCCGCCGATCTGCAGGCAACGCTCGATCCGCAGCGCAAGAGCTGGATCGAAAGCGCCAACGACGTAGCCTGCGATTTCCCGATCCAGAACCTGCCGTTCGGCGTGTTCAGCACGGCAAGCCACGCGAACGCGCGCGTGGGCGTGGCGATCGGCGACTCGGTCGTCGATCTGGCGGTGCTGCATGAGGCCGGGCTGCTGCGTCTGCCCGCTCAATCGGCCAGCACGCAGAATGTCTTCGCGCAGCCCGCGCTGAACGATTTCATCGCGCTCGGCCGCGATGCGTGGCGCAGTGTGCGCGTGCAGCTTTCGTCGCTGCTTGCCCGCGAAACGACCACGTTGCGCGACGACGCCGCGCTGCGCCAGCGTGCGTTCGTCAAGCTCGCCGATGCGAAGCTGCATCTGCCCGTGGAGATTCCGGGCTATACGGACTTCTATTCGTCGAAAGAGCACGCGACGAACGTGGGCTCGATGTTTCGTGATCCGAAGAATGCGCTGCTGCCGAACTGGTCCGAAATGCCGATCGGCTATAACGGGCGCGCTTCGTCGGTGGTGGTGAGCGGCACGCCGGTGCGCCGCCCCAATGGTCAGCTCAAGCTGCCCGATCAGGAGCGCCCCACCTTCGGCGCGTGCCGCAAGCTCGACATCGAGCTGGAGACGGGCTTCGTCATCGGGCGCGGCAATGCGCTCGGCGAGCCCATTGCGTGCGAGAACGCCGAGGACCATATCTTCGGCATGGTGCTGCTCAACGACTGGAGCGCGCGCGATATCCAGCAATGGGAATACGTGCCGCTCGGGCCGTTCAACGCGAAGACCTTCGCCACCACGATCTCGCCGTGGATCGTGACGCTCGACGCGCTGGAGCCGTTCCGCGTCGCGCAGCCGGCGCAGGAGCCGCAGCCGCTCGAGTATCTGCGCCATGCGGGCAATCATGCGTTCGACATCGCGCTCGAAGTGCTGCTGCGCCCCGAAGGCGCGAGCGAGGCCACCACGATCGCGCGCACGAATTTCCGTCACATGTACTGGTCGATGGCGCAGCAGCTCGCGCATCACACGGTGGCCGGCTGCAATACGCGCGTGGGCGATCTGATGGGCTCGGGCACGATCTCGGGCCCGACGCCCGATTCGTTCGGCAGCCTGCTCGAACTCACGTGGAACGGGAAGAATCCGCTCGAATTGAAGAGCGGCGGCACGCGCGGCTTCATCGTTGACGGCGATGAGCTCACGCTCGCGGGCTGGTGCCAGGGCGACGGCTATCGCGTGGGCTTCGGCACGTGCGTCGGCAAGATATCGCCTGCGTTGAAGTAAGGAAGTCGGCGTCGCATTGACGTCGATGGAGAAACGGCCGATGCGCTCGAAAGGCGCATCGGCCGTTGCCGTTTTTGGGCGATTTTTGGTCGGTGTTCGGAAGCGCCATCGACCCGATACGGCTTCAGGCCCGCACGCGCGCAATTCCCCGCGCGCGTTCCCAGCGTAGCGTCGCCAGAAACACCAGCGCGCACGCGAACAGCACCCAGAGCATGGTGTCGCGGCCCGCGCGCTCCATCAGCGCGCCGGTGACGATCGGGCCGCCGAAGCTCGCGGCGCTCCACGCGGCGCTCATGAGCGCGCTTGCCGAAACGAGCGCCACGCCCTCGAAACGCTCGCCGCACGCGACGATGGCTAGCGTGTAGATCGAGCCCGCCGCCGCGCCCAGCACGAAGAGCAGCGGCCAGCGCAGCCACGGCGTCGCGATGGCCAGCGGCAGCAGCGGCAAGAGCGCCGCCACGACCACGCCCATGAGCGCGTGCACGCGCTCGCGGCCGAGCCGGTCGGCGAGCCAGCCGACGGGGATCTGCATGGTGGTGTCGCCGAGCAGAATGACCGACGCGAACAGCACGGCCGTTTCGCTGTCGATGCCGTGGCCCATCGCGAAGAGCGGCAGGAGCGAGAGCGCGAGCGTGTCGAACAGCGCGAAGAACCCCGTGGCGACGATCAGCGCCGGCATCTTCGGCAGCACGTTGCGCCAGCCGCCGTGCGGCTCGTGCAGATCGGCGGCCTGGGCGTTCGTGCGGATCGCCGCGAGCATCGGCAGCGCGACGAGGAAGATCGCGCCGCAGATCGCGAAGCGCCACGCCGTGATGCCCGCGATCTGGCTCACGAGCACCGGGCCCGACATCTGGAACAGCGTGAAGGTGGTCGCGTAGATGGCGACCACGCGGCCGCGGTTGGTGTCGTCGGCGAGCTCGTTGACCCACGCCTCGCCGATGGTGAAGAGCAGCATCAGCGCCGCGCCACAGACCATGCGCAGGAGCGCCCAGAGCCACAGGTTCGCGCAGAACTGCATGAGCGCGGTGGCGATGGCGACGGCGAGCACCGCGCCCACGATCACCTGGCGCGAGCCGAAGCGCGTTGTGATCCACGCGGTGGCCGGCACGACGAGGAGCCCGCCGAACGCTTGCGCGGCCGTAAGCAGGCCGACGATGGCGGTGCCGTAGCCGGCGTCGGTGAGGGCGAGGGCGGTGAGCGGCAGGGTCGCGCCTGAGCCGAGGCCGACCACGGCCACGCTCAGGATCAGCGCGAGGAAATCGCGGGTGAGGACGGTTTTCATCGGACGGGATGCTACTACGGGCGCGGCGATGCGCGTCGGCGCGCTGGCCGGCGTGTGAGCATGTGCAGTGCGTCGCCGCCGGTTCGATGCTCGCGCGCGTGGTGAGGCTGAGCGGTGTTCAGCGAGGTAGGTGACGAAGCCAGCGCAGAAGCGCGAGCCGGCTCAGCCAGTCAGACGCAGGACGTCGGCCCCGCCACCGCCGTGCGTCGGCGCGCGCGCCGGTCGAGCTGTGCCGAAACGAACGTGAGCCCGAGCGCCGCGAACGCCATGAGGATGCCCACCCAGGGCAGCGCGGTGAGCGGCGCGCCCGTGCTGATCGCCGCGCCGCCGAGCCAGGCGCCGCTCGCGTTGCCGAGATTGAAGGCGCCCTGGTTGAGCGTGGAGGCGAGGTTCGGCGCATCGCTCGCGCGATTCACGATCAGCATCTGCAGCGGCGGCACGATCGCGAAGGCGAGCACGCCCCAGACGAAGACGGTCGCGACCGCGGCGAACGGGTCGTGCATGGTGAACGCGAACACGGCGAGCACCACGCCGATCGCGGCGATCAACGAAAGCAGCGAGCGCATGAGCTTCCAGTCGGCGAGCTTGCCGCCGAGCGTGCTGCCCACCGTGAGGCCGAGGCCGAACACGAGCAGCACGAAGGTGACGTCATGGGGCGAGAAGCCCGTCACGTCTTCGAGGATCGGCGTGATGTAGGTGAACACCGTGAAGAGGCTCGCCGAGGCGAGCACGCTCATGCCGAGCACCATCAGCACCTGCGGGTTCCTGAGCACGCTGAATTCGTGTACGAGGCTGGCCTTGTGCATCTCGATATGCTTCGGCAGGCAGACCTGCAGCGCCGCCGCCGCGAGCACGCCGATGCCGGTCACGGCCCAGAAGGTCGCGCGCCAGCCCGCGAGCTGGCCGAGCGCGGTGCCCAGCGGCACGCCCAGCACGTTGGCAAGCGTGAGGCCCGTGAACATGAGCGCGATGGCCTGGGCGCGGCGGTTGGGCGCCACGAGCCCCGCGGCGACCACCGGGCCGATGCCGAAGAACGCGCCATGGCAGAACGCGGTGACGATGCGCGCGGCCATCAGGATCGCGTAGTTGGGCGCGAGCGCGCACAGCAGGTTGCCGACGATGAAGATGCCGATCAGCCGCATGAGCGCCGCCTTGCGCGGCACGTTCATCAAGCCGGGATTGTACTGAAATGCGCCGCGCCGCATGCGGCACGCTTTTCTTGCGTTCTTCTTGCGCAACACGGCCCAGCAGCCGGTGTGCTTGACGATTTCTTCAGGGTGCGTCCATGGTGCGCCTCGCAGGCGCGCCGCACCATTTGTTCACGATCCAGTGCGCATCCCGGCGCGGCGCCCGTTCTTCAGCTGGTGGGCGAGAGCTGGCTTCGTCCGCGCCGCGCATGGCGGGTGGGGTGCATGCGCTTTCCCTTCGGAGCGATGACATGAATACCTTGAACGCAGTACGCATCGCGGTGGCCTGCTCGGCTGCCTTTTTCTCGGGACTGACGTTTGCCGATACGTCGTCCGATCCGTCGCAGAGCGCGCCTTCGGCTTCGCAGGACGTGGGCGGCACGCCCATGACCAATAGCGCGGTGGGGGCGCCGCAATCGGTGACGCATGCACAGGTGTATCAGGATCTCGTGCACTCCATGCAGTCGGGTGAGCACGATCGCCTGAATAAAGAGCTTTACCACGGCCAATGAGGCCGACACGGAGACCCCGGACGACACCCGACCGGGCCGGCCGCCATGGCCGGCAACGTAGCCCGGCCGGCATCCGGGGATTGACCTGCTGACACACCAGGGGCGCTCATGAGGCGCCCTTGGCGTTTCCGGGAAGCTGCCCTTGAGCGTTCCCCGAGATGCCCTCAAAAAGAGCGCGTGAAACCCAAGCGCCGATGCGTATTTCAATGCGTCTGGGCCCCGCTGATGTGCTGTTCGATGCGTCGCATGCGTCCGCTCGCGCGATATGGCCGGAACCACGGATTCATGCGCAGTTCGCACAGGCGCGAACTGCGTTCGGCTAGCGCGGCATCGAGCCACTGGAACATCTCGTTGGGCTGGGCGAGCCGCGCATAGGCTTCGGCGATCAGCAAGGGCGACGTGTACTGCCTGCGCCGGCGCGCGAGCAGGTCGTCCAGATACCAGTGCAGCACCGCGTCGTAGCCGCCGGCTTTCCAATGCGCGCGAACGGCCGTCGAGCGTATCGGAAGATTGCAGCGCTCGAGCGCTTCCACGGTGGCGTCCACGGCCTGCGCAAAGAGCTTCTTCACTTCGAACGCAGTCGCCAGCACCTGGTAGACGAGCGGCGAATGCTCCATGTGACCCGGCGCGAGATATTCGCTCACGACTTGCGCATGCTGCCCCGCGAGGATCATGCCGAACGCGCGCGAGCCCTGGAACGCGAGCGGGTCGATTTTCTCGGCGCGCGCCATCTCGATCTGGCCTTCGGCATGGCGGCCCGCCGAGAGCAGCAGTCGCGCATAGAGCCGGTGCGCCTCCGGATAGCTCGGATTGTGACGCAGCGCCTCCTTGAAGCCCATCTCGGCGCGCGGCCAGTCCCAGTCGAAGAAGTAGCGCACGGCGGCGAGCGCGTGATGCGCTTCGGGCAGCTCCGGGTCGAGCTCCAGTGCGCTTTGCGCGAGCGCGCGTGCGATGGGCCAGCCGTCATCGGGCGCGAACAGGCCATGTACGACCGAGGCGCCGTAGTAGTTCGAGAGCCCGGCATAACCGAGCGCGTAGTTCGGGTCATGCTCCAGCGCCGCTTCGAAGTAGGCGCGGCTACGCGCGAAATCTTCGCCGTCGATGCCGTGATGGGCGCAGAACGATGCATCGAAATGGACGCGCCGATACCAGAAGTAGCGCCCGCGCACATAGGCGTCGTGCGCGGCCGGATCCACGGGCAGCCGCCGCGCGAGCAAGGAGCGCTGTTGCTCGGAGAGCGTGGAGGCGAGTTCTTGCGCGAGGGCGGTGGCGGCTTCCTTGAGGATCTCGAGCGTGCCCTGCGCAACCGGTTCGTGGGCGTGGCTCCAGATCTGCACTTCGTCGGCGCAGCGAATCAGGCGCGTGAGGATGCGCACCTGCTGCGCTTCACGCGAGAACGAGCCTTCGAGCACGTAATCGAGCTTGAGCTCGCGCGCGATCTCGCCGATGCTCTTGGCCGTGTCGCGATAGCGCGCGGCCGTGGTGCGCGCGATCATGCGCAGACGGTCCGCGCCGAGTGCGCCGAGCGTCGCCGAGATTTCGTCGGCGAGCGCGCTGCAGAGATAGTCCTCCTTGCCGTCGCCGGTGAGGTTTGCAAACGGCAGCACCAGCACGCGCACGGCGCTGTGCGCGCCGGTGGGCTCCGCGCCTGCGTCGGCCGGGGTGTCGGCAGGGCTTGCGAAACTCGCGCCATCGAGCCGGTAGCCCTTGCCCTTCACGGTGACGAGATGGCGCGGCTGCGCCGGGTCGTCGGCGAGCGCGATGCGGATCTTGCGGATCGCGGTGTTGATGCCGTTCTCGGTGTCGCGATACGGATTGCCGCGCCACAGCCGCTCGACGATGTCCGCGCGCGAGATCAGCTCGCCATGACGGGACGCGAGCAGGATCAGCAGATCCATCGGCAGCCGCTCCAGCCGCACCGCTTCGCCCGCGCGCCGTAGCTGGTAGCGCTCGACGTCGAGTTCGAAGTCCGCAAACCGGATGATTCGGTCCGTCGGCATGGAGGATCCCCTGATGCGGCATCATGGGCCGTGCGCGGCGACGTCTCGTCCAGGGAATGGCCCATCGTGCAGCGGATGGCGTGGACGACGCTGGCGGCGTGCGGTGCGGGCAATGCAGGCGGTACAGGCAGTGCAGGCAGTCGGTCGCGCTGGCTCAACGATCGACTGTCAGACTTAAATTTAGCGGCTCGCGCAGAGACTTCAAGACTCAGCCATCGAGCGGATCGCCGTGACGCCCCGCGCCCGCGGCGAAGCGTGCGGCGAGCGCGAGCCCTTCGTCCACGACCGCGCGATAGCCGCCCGCGCCTTCGCGGCGCAACGCCTCGGCGAGATCGTCCAGCGTGCTGTTTTCGAAGGCCGAGCGGCGGTCCGCGAGCAAGGCCGCCTGCGGCAAGGCCGCTAGCTGCGCCGCGAGCGACTCGGCTTGCTCGCGTGCCGTGCCCGGCTTGACGACGCGGTTCGCGAGGCCGAAGGCGAGCGCTTCCTGCGCATGCACGGCGCGCCCGGTGAGGATCAGATCGAGCGCGCGCGACAGGCCGATCAGGCGTGGCAGGCGCACGGTGCCGCCGTCGATCAGCGGCACCCCCACGCGCCGGCAGAACACACCGAGGACGGCGTCTTCTTCCACGATGCGCAGATCGCAAAAGAGCGCGAGTTCGAGGCCGCCCGCGACCGCGTAGCCCGCGATGGCGGCGATGGCGGGCTTCGCGAGCATCATGCGCGTGGGTCCGAGCGGGCCCGGGCCGCTGCCGTCGGCATGGACGACGTTGCGCCGGGCGTCGTCGTTGAGCGCGCCGAGGTCGGCGCCCGCGCAAAATGTGCCGCCCGCGCCGAACAGCACCGCCACTCGCCATTGCGGGTTCGCTTCGAAGCGCGCGAAGGCGGCGGCCAGCGCCTCGGCCACCGTTCGGTCAATGGCGTTGCGGCGCTCGGGCCGATCGAGCACGATGGTCGCGATCTGGTTGCGCGCTTCGATGCGCACGTGGTTTCCAAAGGTCTCGGTGCTCGTGGCTTGGGTGAGGTTCGTGTTGTCCATCAGTCTGTCTCCTGGCGCACAGACAGCCTGTGCATTCACGGTGCATAGGTCACAAAAAATTCACGAATCCCTCGTAGCTTAGGCCGCTTTTCACCCCTACGAGAGACACGCCCTTCGCATGCCGCAAACGTCCTTGTCCACACCCGCCGAAATGTCTTCGACTCCGTCACCGTCAGTGCTGCCGCCCGCGTCCGAACCTTTCTGGGTCGTGCCGGTGCCGGCCCATCATCCTTACGACCACGTGCGCTTCAGGCGCGTCTTCGCGACCGACGGCACGCGTCACGAGGTGGTGATCGTCGACTTGTCCAAGCTGCTGGTCTGCGCGGACCGCGACGATACCGACTACGTGCTCAAGCCCGTCGATGACTGGCATTCGGGCAAGGTGCGCGGCATCTGCGAGTTTCTCGACCCGCAGAACGAGCGGGTGCCGCAAATGCCCTATGTGACGATCGCGAAGCGGCGCGTGGCCGGGCTCGCGGGGTGGCTCGGCCTCGCGCACGAGGGCGTGGTGGCCTTTCGCAACGGCCAGCATCGCGCGCGCTATCTCGCGTGGGCCGGCGCGATATGGCTGCCTGTGGAAGTGCACGAGCGCGAAGCGCCGCTGCTGCGCGAGCTGTGCGGCGCCGTGGGGATGGACGGGGACGGGCACGGCGAGGCGCAAGGGCCGCAATAGCGGCGGCGCTCAGGTGATGGGTTAGCTACTGTGCGCGTGGTGACTGCCTGGTGGTGACTGTTTGAGGCTGGGTTGAGGGCGGCTTGTGCCTCGCTTGCACGTGGCTTGCACCTCGCCTGTACCTGCCTTGAACGCGCGGCCTGTGGCCGGCTTGTGCTTTGCCGGTCTTCAAGTGCCGCTCATCACCTGTAGCGCCGGACTGCCCGCGAGCGTGCCATTCATCGGCCGCAGCGCCCCCGCACTGGCTGCACTGGCCGCGAGGGCCGCGGCAGGTGCAGCTGTCGTTTTGCCGGCACCGTCGTCGCAAGCATGCTGAAAGTGCTCGACGGCGTAATCGACGAAGCGCAGCGTTTTGGCGGGCAGATACTGGCGGTTCGGATAGACGATCGACATATGGGCTTCGGGGTCGTCGATCTCGTAGTCGGGCAACAGGCGGACGAGCGTGCCGGCAGCGAAGTCGTCGGCGACGAGCGACGCCGGGACGACCGCCACGCCCATGCCCGCGAGCGCGGCGTGCCGCACCATCAGCATGTTGTTCACCGTATAGGCGGGGCGTAGCGTGACCTGCTGCGCGCGCTCGCCGGGTTTCGCGAACTGCCAGTTGACGCTGCGCTCCTCGGGGGGCAGCGTCAGCGCCGCATGGCGCGCGAGCTGCGCGGGCGTGGCCGGCTCGCCGTGCTCCGCAATCCACGCGGGCGATGCGCATGGCACGAACGTTGCCACGCCGAGCGCCCGCTCGATGACCTCCGCGTTGTCGCTGCTGTGGTTACTACGGCCGTTGCGCGCGGGCGCGGCCGCGACGATGCCCACGTCGAACCCTTCCTCGACCAGATCGATCTGCCGCTCGGCTAGCGTGAGATGCACGTTCACGCCTGGATAGCGCCGCCGGTAGCCATCGACGAGCGGCGTGAGCGTGACGAGCGACAGCGTGCTGGCCGCCACCACGCGCAGCGTGCCGCCCGGCTCGCGCTCGGTGTGCGCGAGCGCATTTTCGAGATGGTCGAGCTCCTCGAGCACGCTGCGGCAACCCTCGAGATAGCGTTGACCTGCTTCGGTAAGCGAAAGATTACGCGTGGTGCGGTTGATGAGCCGGGTATGCAGATGCGCCTCGAGCATGGCAACCGAGCGCGTGACCAGTGCGCTAGAGACATTGAGTTGCTGCGCCGCCCGGCGAAAGCTTTGCGATTCCGCAATCATGACGAAGACGCGCATGGCATGTATTTGATTCATCGAATTTCGCCTTGTATGCTGTTTGCATTTACCGGGTTAAGTAAGGGGCGTTCTTTTCGACATTGCGGCTGTATTGCGCCTGTATGGTTTGACGATGGGGCATGCTGGCGGCGGTCTTGTGGTCGCCGTATTTAGTATGAAAATAATATTGACAGTCTCCTGGAATTGCAATATCTATCTCAAACGGCGCCGGTGTTTCACTCTTGTAAAGGATTTGATTTCCGGGCGGGGCAGTGCGGCATTGCATGCAGCGCACTACCGGGTTCAAACGCACGATTTATCGGACGCATGTAGCATAGGGCGGCTTCTCTGGTTTGTTCCGCCCAGCGATGAAGCCAGGTCTGGTCATTTTTTGGCTTTATTGTTTATAAACGTTTGTTTCCAATGTATGGACGGCTTTGTTGCGGCTTTGTTTAGCATTTTCCGCATAAACTTAATGAAGAGTGGCTGGATTTTTTTGAGCGTCGCGCCAAAATGCCGCGAAGCATCAAAATAAAGATGTGTATGCTGCGGGCATGTTTTTTTATGCTCTTTTTCTAAAAACTAAAACGTAAATCGGCAGACCAGACATGATCGTCGAATTGCTGAAGTCGCAGCCCGAGATCGCCCTGTTTGTGAGTCTCGCGCTGGGTTATTTGATCGGCTCGGTCCGTTTCGGGCCAATTTCGCTCGGCGGGGTGTGCGGCACGCTGATCGTTGCACTCGTGCTGGGCCAGACGGGCGCACGCATCTCGCCCGATCTCAAGAACATCGCCTTTGCCCTGTTCATTTTCGCGCTCGGCTTCACGGGCGGCCCGCAGTTCTTCGCGAACGTCGGGCGTGGCTGGCGCTACGGGCTCCTGTCGATCATCGAAATCGTCTCGGTCATGACGCTCATCATGATCGCGGTCGTGGTCATGAAGCTTGATGCGGGCACGGCCGCAGGCCTGCTGGCGGGCGCCGCCACCGAGTCGGCCGTGATCGGCACGGCCTCCGAGGCGATCGCGAAGCTCGGCCTCTCCGACGCACAGGTGGGCACGCTGCAGGCACACGTAGTGACCGCCTACAGCGTGAGCTACCTCTTTGGCCTGATCACCATCGTACTGTTCACGAGCCAGATCGCACCCATCCTCATGCGGGTGAACTTGCGCGAAGAAGCCGCGCGTCTGTTTCGCAAGCTCGGCGGCGACGGCGTGCTCGACGAAGGCCAGCGGCTCGCGCTGCCGCCGCTCGAGGGCCGCGCATTCGAAGTGGGGCCGGCCGCGGGCACCCAGGTTAGCGCGTTCGAGGCGCGCTTCGGCAACAACATCACGGTCGAACGCGTGTTGCGCGACAAGCGCCAGATCGACACCGACGCGCAGTTCGTGCTGCAGGCGGGCGACGTCGTGTTCGTCGGCGGACGGCGCGAGGCCGTGGTGGAGGCGTCGGGCAGCCTGGGCGCCGAGGTGTCGGGCGAGGGCTTCGTGAAGCTGCTCGTGCAGCGCACGGACGTGATGCTCACGCGCCGCGAAGCCGACGGTCTCACGCTCGCGCAGATGCGCGAGCGCGCCTCGCCGGAAGCGGGGCGCGGCATCTACGTGGGCGCGATCACGCGGCTGGACGCCACGGTGCCCGCGCTGCCCGGCACGGTGGTGCACCGCGGCGACGTGCTCACCCTGATCGGCGCGCCCACCGACGTCGCGCGCGGCGCGCAGCGCCTCGGTTACGTGATTCAGCAGACCCAGAAGACCGACTTCGTCTACCTCGGTCTCGGCGTGCTCGTGGGCATGATGATCGGCCGCCTCGGCGTGAATGTGGGCGGCGTCGCGCTCGTGCTCGGCACGGGCGGCGGGTGTCTGCTCTCGGGCCTCTTCTTCGGCTGGCTGCGCTCGCATTTCCCGGTGGTCGGCTCGCTGCCCTCGGCCGCGGCGCAGGTGCTCAAGGACTTCGGCCTCGCGACCTTCATCGCGGCCGTGGGGCTCTCGGCCGGACCGGACGCCATCAAGCTCGTGCGCGAGTATGGTCTCGCGCTGCCGCTCGCCGGCATCCTGATGGTGCTGATTCCGGGCCTTCTCTCGCTGTGGATCGGGCGCATGTTCCTCAAGCTCGAAGCGCCGATGCTGCTCGGCGCGATTGCAGGCCAGCAGTGCAGCACGCCGGCGATCAGTGCGCTCGTCGGCGTAACCGGAAACTCGACGCCCGTGATCGGCTACACGATCACCTACGCGCTGTCGAATATTTTGTTGCCGCTCATGGGGCCCGTGGTGGTCGGCCTCGCGACGAAGTTCGGCTGACTTCGGCTGAGCAGCGAGTGGCGCGCGTGCGGTCACGGACATCGCGCGCGCCAAAGCGCGGCCGATGACCGCCGCGGCATCCCAAATCGACGTGCTTTCTTTCATCAGGTTGTCCAACAGGCCGTCCAAACAGGCCGTCCAACTTCACACAGCATCAAGCAGTTACTTCTACCAATGCGAGGGCACGATGGAATGGCTACATGACATCTTTCACAAATCGCCGGAAATCGCCTTATTTCTCTCCCTGGCGGTCGGTTACTGGATCGGCCAGATCAACTTCGGCAAATTCCAGCTCGGTGGCGTGGGCGGGTCGCTGCTCGCCGCGGTCGTGATCAGTCAGGTGGGCGTGACGATCGACAACGGCGTGAAGGCGGTGATGTTCGCGGTCTTCATCTACGCCGTGGGCTACGACTCCGGCCCGGGCTTCTTCAACTCGCTCAATCGCAAGACGCTGCGCGAGATTGCGATGGCCGTGTTCATGGCGCTCGCGGGCCTCGCCACGGTGCTCGTCTGCGCGAAGCTCTTTCACCTCAACAAGGGCCTCGCCGCCGGTCTCGCCGCGGGCGGCATGACGCAGTCGGCGATCATCGGCACGGCTGGCGACGCCATCGCGCGCCTCGGCCTGCCGCCTGACCAGGTGAAGGCCATGCAGGCCGACGTCGCGATCGGCTATGCCGTGACCTATGTGTTCGGCTCGCTGGGCGCGATCATCGTCTGCGTGAACATCCTGCCGAAGTTCATGGGGCGCAGCCTCAAAGACGCCTCGATGGACGCCGAGCGCGAAATGGCCGGCGGCAGCGCCGCGGCGGGGCCGGGCCAGCTCACCGCGCTGCCCGAGCTGTTCGGCCGCGTGTTCCGCGTGGAGGTGGCGGCCGGGCGCACGGTCAAGCAGATCGAGCAGGCCGAGAAGGATCTCGTCGCCATCGAGAAGATCCGCCGCGCGGGCAAGCTCGTCGACCCCACGCCCGACTTCGTGCTGAGCCGCGACGACCTCGTGCTCGTCGTCGGCCGCCGCGAGCAGATGGTCGAGGTGGGCGAGATGGTCGGCCCGGAAATGCCCGACTCGGGCGGCATGAGCCTCGTGATGCAGACGCGCCAGGTGGTGTTCTCGAAGAAGGGCATGAACCACACGACGATCGCCGAGGTGCGCAAGAACGTCGATCGCGATCTGCGCCACGGCGTCTACATCGAGAAGATCGAGCGCGCGGGGCAGCCCGTGCCGGTGCTGCCCGGCACGGCGCTCGAGCACGGCGACGTGATCACCCTGTACGGCACCTCGACCGATACCAAGCGCGCGGTGCAGGAAGCCGGCTACGAGCTCGCCTACAGCAACAAGACCGACTTCATCTACATGGGCGTGGGCCTTGTGCTGGGCCTGTTGATCGGCCTGATCGTCGTGAACGTGGCGGGCATTCCGCTCACGCTCGGCTCGGGCGGCGGCTGCCTGCTCGCGGGTCTGCTGTTCGGCTGGATGCGCGGCAAGCATCCGATGTACGGCGTGATGCCGCCGGCCGCTTCGCAACTGCTCAAGGACTTCGGCCTGGCGGCGTTCGTCGCGGTGGTGGGGCTGAACTCGGGCCTGCAAGCCGTGGTGACGGTCAAGCAGAGCGGCATCACGATCTTCCTGCTCGGCGTGGTCGTGACGATCGTGCCGCTCATCCTCACGATGCTGTTTGGTCGCTACGTCCTCAAGTACAACAACGCGGCGATTCTCGCGGGCGCGCTGTCCGGCTCCCGCAGTGCGAACCCGGCCTTCGGCGGCATTCTCGACAAGGCCGAAAGCGCCGTGCCTACGGTGCCGTTCGCCATCACCTACGCGATCGCCAACGTGCTGCTCACGCTGCTCGGGCCGCTCGTGGTCGGTCTTGCATGACATGAAGTGAATCGGGCTGCGCAGACGGGCCGCGCGTCGTAGACGCGCTGGCCCGCCTGCATCGGTCTGTCGAAATCGCGTGCCGCGTGTAGGCAATGCGTCCGGCGCAAGCCACGGCGGCACGCCCAACGTCTTCCAATGGAGAGCACCATGGCAAAAGGTAAAGGCAACGACACGAAGGAAAAGGCAGGTCTCGACGCGCTGAGCCCGTTCGAGCTCAAGGACGAGCTGATCAAGGCCGCCGGCGGCGGCGCGGCCGAACGCCCGGCCAACTTCTCGATGCTCAACGCCGGCCGCGGCAATCCCAACTTCCTCGCCACGATTCCGCGTCATGGCTTCTGGCAACTGGGCCTCTTCGCGATGCGCGAATCGGAGCGCTCGTTCTCGTACATGCCGGAGGGCGTGGGCGGCTTCCCGCAGCGCGCGGGCATCGTCGAGCGCTTCGACCAGTTTCTGCGCGAGAACAAGGGCCAGGCTGGCATCGAGTTCATCGGCGGCGCGGTGTCGTACGTGCGCGACCAGCTCGGCCTCTCGGCCGGCGACTTCCTCTATGAGATGTGCGAAGGCATCCTCGCCTGTAACTACCCGGTGCCGGACCGCATGCTCAAGCTCTCGGAGATCATCGTCGGGCAATACCTGCGCCGCGAGATGATCGGCAAGCATCCGTTCGTGGGCGAGTTCGACATCTATGCGGTGGAAGGCGGCACGGCGGCAATGACGTACATCTTCAACACGATGAAGGAGAACTTCCTCATCAAGGCGGGCGACACGATTGCGCTCGGCATGCCGATCTTCACGCCGTACATCGAAATTCCGGAGCTCAACGACTACGACCTCAACGTCGTGCACGTCGAGGCCAAGGTCGAGAACAACTGGCAATACTCGAAGAAGGAGCTCGACAAGCTGCGCGACCCGAAGGTCAAGGCGTTCTTCCTCGTGAATCCGAGCAACCCGCCTTCGGTGCGGATCAGCGACGAGAGCCTCGAGTACATGGCCGAGATCGTCAAGGAGCGCCCGGACCTCATCCTGCTGACCGACGACGTGTACGGCACCTTCGCCGACGACTTCGTTTCGCTGTTCGCGCTCGCGCCGAAGAACACGATTCTCGTGTACTCCTATTCGAAATACTTCGGCGCGACGGGCTGGCGTCTTGGCACGGTCGCAACGCATCGCGACAACGTGCTCGACCACCTGATCGCGAAGTTGCCGAAGGACGAGAAGAAGATCCTGCACAAGCGTTACGAGTCGATCACGACAGACCCGGACAGCCTCAAGTTCATCGACCGCCTCGTCGCGGACAGCCGCACAGTGGCGCTGAACCACACGGCCGGCCTGTCGACGCCGCAGCAGGTGCAGATGGTGCTGTTCTCGCTGTTCTCGCTGATGGACACGCCGGACGCGTACAAGAACGCGTTGAAGCGCCTGATCCGCAGCCGCAAGCGCGCGCTGTATGAGGAGATGGGCATCGCCTACGACGAGACCGATCCGAACCAGGTGGACTACTACACGATTCTCGACATGGAGTACATGGGCGAGAAGCTGTTCGGCCGCGAGTTCGTGGACTGGCTGCTCAAGCAGGTCCAGCCGAACGAGCTGCTGTTCCGTCTCGCGAGCGAAGCGCGCGTCGTGCTGCTCCCGGGCAAGGGCTTTGGCACGGCGCATCCGTCGGGCCGCGTGTCGCTCGCGAACCTGAACGAATCGGATTACCGCAAGATCGGCCGCGCGGTGCGCAAGCTCACGGAAGAGTGGGTGCAGAAGTACAACGCGGCCACCGGCAAGAACCTCGATCCGGCCGCGGTGAAGACCGTGAAGGAGTAAGCCGGCGGCGCGGCGGCGTTCAGGACTTCACGCCGCCCGCCACTGCGAATGGGATGAGCCGCACCGGGCGCTGCAATGCCCGGTGCGGTTTTTCTATTTGGCGCGGCTAATCTGCGCGTTATGACTGCGCGCCGTTTTGCCCATCAGGAGCGGCGGGGCTGCCGTGCGCGGCGTTGCGCACACTCTTGCGATGCAACGAAACCGAAAGCGCCACGGCTGCCGCTGCTGCGATGGCAGCGAACAAAAATACTGATCCATAACCAAACAGATTCGCGACATACCCCGCAAGCGGCCCGGTGATGCCGAGCGAGAGGTCGAGAAACACCGAGTAAGCCGACAACGCCGCGCCGCGGCTTGCCGCCGGCACGAGCCCGACCGCTTCCACGCCCAGCGCGGGGAACACCAGCGCGAAGCCGAAGCCCGTGAGCGCGGCGCCGAGCAGCGCGACATGCGGCGTGGGCGCGAGCCATAGCAGCAAAAGACCTGCGCATTCGCAGGAGAACGACGCAATCGCCACGCGAAACCCGCCGAAGGTCTTGATGGTGTTCGCGAACAGCAGGCGCGCGCCGATGAACATCAGCCCGAACAGCGTGAGCGTGAAGGCGGCGTTGGGCCAGTTGCGCGCCGCATAGAAGAGCGTGATGAAGGTGGCGATCGACCCGAAGCCCGCCGATCCGAGCGCGAGGCCGAGGCCATGCGGCAGCACGCGCGTGAACACGCTGCGATACGACATGCGCTCGCCGTGCACGATGGGCACCGGTGCGATCGGACGCGCGAGCCAGGAGCCGAGCGCGGCCAGCGCGATCACCGAAACGCCGAGCGTCCAGAACCCCAGGTAGTGCGCCATTTCCACGCCGAGCGGCGCGCCGATGGCGAGCGCGCCATAGGTGGCGATGCCGTTCCACGAGATCACGCGCGCATTGTGCGCCGTGCCCACGCGGCCGATGCCCCAGAGGATCGCGCCCGTGCCGCACAGGCTTTCGCCGCAGCCGAGCAGCAGCCGGCTCGCGACGAGCAGCGTGAGCGAGAGCCCCGGCCAGTGCGCGACGAGCGTCGCGAGCAGCAACAGCACGCCGCTCGCGCCGCAGCCGATCAGGCCGATCGAGACGGTCTTCTTGGGGCCGAGCGTATCGGCCGAGCGTCCGGCCAGCGCCCGCGAGCAGAGCGTCGCGATGTATTGCACGCTGATCGCTCCGCCGGCCACGATCGTGCTGAAGCCGAGGTCGTTGTGCACGTAGCCCGGCAGAACGGCGAGCGGAATGCCGATGGTCAGGTAGCAGAGGAAAGTGAAAAAGACGACCGGGATGATCTGCAAGGTCGTCGACGCGGCGTTGCGCTCGGGCGCTGAATCGGCGGACATGGGGAAAACGCGGATGGATAACGGCGGGAAAGGCGTGATTGTCCCATGGAACCGGTTCTTCTGCAGACGTTGAAAAGGGGTTCCGATGGGTGTTCCGGGCGATTTTTCGCGCGTTTTCGCGCGTTTTCGCGCGTAGCGCAGTGCAGCATGCAAGTGGATAAATGAGCGAGGTTGGGCGGCGATGGCCGCTTTTGGCACGATTCCGGCGCCCGCTTGGGCGCCTTATGGGATGCCCTGCTCCGGGTGATGCGGACGCTGGGCTTCGTGGCTGGCGGATTCGCGACAATTTTTGTCCTGGTCGCACAATCCAGCCACCAGGGCATAAGCTCAGCCCAACCGCGTCCCGGCGATTTATCGCCCCAACGATATATCCCCCATGTACCTCTGCCTATGGGTTCTCAATATTGGTAATGATAATTTTCGAACCGTCCACAGAAGCAAGCGCGGTGAACGCAGCCCCCTCGGGCAGTCCAGCGAGCCGCAGAACACGACGAGACAGACACCATGAGCCAGCAGCCGATCCGCTTTTATCACCGTAACGCGATTCGCGAAGTCAGCGACGCGGACGTCACCCGCACCGTTCTCCAGTACCTGCGCGAAGACGCGCGCTGCACGGGCACCAAGGAGGGCTGTGCCGAAGGCGACTGCGGCGCGTGCACGGTGGTCGTCGGCGAGCGCACGGCCGAGGGCGGTGTGAGCTTCAAGGCCGTTAACGCCTGCATCCAGTTCCTGCCCACGCTCGATGGCAAGGCGCTTTTCACCGTCGAAGACCTGCGCCAGCCCGACGGCTCGCTGCACCCGGTGCAGCAGGCGATGGTGGACTGCCACGGCTCGCAATGCGGCTTCTGCACGCCCGGTTTCGTCATGTCGATGTGGGCGCTCTACGAAAAGCATGGTCATGAGCACGGCGGGAAGCCTGGGCAAGGCTGCGCGGGCAAGGCCGCCGGGCAGTGCAGCGTGCCGTCGCGCGACGAGATCGCCAACGCGCTGACCGGCAATCTGTGCCGCTGCACGGGCTACCGCCCGATCCTCGACGCCGCCGAGCAGATGTTCAAGGCCGACGCGCCGAAACAACCCATCGACGTGAAGGCGCTCGCGCAGACGCTCGCCACGCTCGAGCGCGGCGAGACGTTCCACTACGAGCACAAGGGCCAGCAGTACGACGCGCCGCGCACCGTCGACGCCTTCGCCGAGATCAAGGCTGCGCGCCCCAACGCGCGCATTCTCGCGGGCAGCACCGACATCGGCCTGTGGGTCACCAAGCAGATGCGCGAACTCGGCGACCTCGTCTACGTGGGCCAGGTCGAATCGATGCGCCAGATCGACGTGAGCGACGCGTTCATCGAAATTGGCGCGGGCGTGACGGTCGAGCGCGCCTACGCGGAACTCGCGAAGCACTATCCCGAACTCGAAGAGATGTGGCAGCGCTTTGCTTCGCTGCCGATCCGCAACGCGGGCACGATCGGCGGCAACGTCGCGAACGGCTCGCCGATCGGCGACTCGATGCCGGGCCTGATCGCGCTCGGCGCGCGCGTGGTGCTGCGCGGCGGCGAGACGGTGCGCGAGATGCCGCTCGAAGACCTCTATCTCGCCTACCAGAAGAAGGACATGGCCGAGCACGAGTTCGTGCTCGCGCTCAAGGTGCCGACCCGCACCGGCGCGCGTGCCAACCTCAAGTTCCGCACCTACAAGATCTCGAAGCGCTTCGACTCCGATATCTCGGCGGTGTGCGCCGCGTTCTCCTTCATCGCCGATGGCGACGCGATCCGCGAGCCGCGCATCGCGTTCGGCGGCATGGCGGCCACGCCCAAGCGCGCGACCCACACCGAAGGCGTGCTCGCCGACGCGCAATGGCACGAGGCCACCGCGCAGGCGGCCATGATCGCGATGGGCAACGATTACGCGCCGCTCTCCGACATGCGCGCGACGAGCGACTATCGCCTCGAAGCCGCAAAGAACACGCTGTATCGCTTCTGGCTCGAAACGCGGCCGAACAATCCGCTCGCACCGCAGGCGCTCAACGTGCGCGCCGTCGCGGCCGAATCGGCGGAAAGCGCGGCTTGATAGAACAGGAAACGGATTAAATACGGAGATCGAAACAATGAACCAGCAAGCCGAACCGTTCCTGGAAGAAGCGAAAGCGCGTGAAGAGTTCGCTCAGGTGCACGTCTCGCGCGCGCACGAATCGGCGCACCTGCACGTGAGCGGGCGCGCCACCTACACCGACGACATTCCGAACGTGGCGGGCACGCTGCACGCGGCGCTCGGCATGTCGCAGAAGGCGCACGCGCGCATCGTCTCGATGGACCTCGACAAGGTTCGCGCGACGCCGGGCGTCGTGGCCGTGCTCACCGCCGGCGACATTCCGGGCGTGAACGACTGCGGCCCGATCATCCACGACGACCCGATCCTGGCCGATGGCGTCGTGCAGTACGTGGGCCAGCCGATGTTCATCGTGGTGGCGACCTCGCACAACACGGCGCGCCAGGCCGCGCGCCGCGCCGAAGTGCAATACGAGGAGCTGCCCGCGGTGCTCACCGCGCAGCAGGCGCGCTCCGCCGAGCAATACGTGCTGCCGCCGATGAAGCTCTCGCGCGGCGAGGCCGCCACGCGCGCGGCCCGCGCCGCGCACCGCCATGAAGGCGAAATGCTGCTGGGCGGCCAGGAGCAGTTTTATCTGGAAGGCCAGATCGCCTACGCGGTGCCGAAGGACGACGACGGCATGCACGTCTGGTGCTCGACGCAGCACCCGAGCGAAATGCAGCATCTGGTCGCGCACGTGCTGGGCGTGCACTCGCACAACGTGCTCGTGGAATGCCGCCGCATGGGCGGGGGCTTCGGCGGCAAGGAATCGCAGTCGGGCATTTTTGCGTGCTGCGCGGCGCTCGCCGCGTGGAAGCTGCTGTGCCCCGTGAAGCTGCGTCCGGACCGCGACGACGACATGATGATCACGGGCAAGCGTCACGACTTCCACTACACGTATGAAGTGGGCTACGACGACGAGGGCACGATCGAAGGCATTTCGGTCGACATGACCTCGCGCTGCGGCTTCTCCGCCGATCTCTCGGGCCCGGTGATGACGCGCGCCGTCTGCCACTTCGACAACACCTACTGGCTGCCCGACGTCTCCATCGCGGGCTACTGCGGCAAGACCAACACGCAGTCGAACACCGCGTTCCGCGGCTTCGGCGGCCCGCAGGGCGCGTTCGCGATCGAGTACATCATGGACGACATCGCGCGCTCGCTCGGCGTCGATTCGCTCGACGTGCGCCGCCGCAACCTCTACGGCAAGACGGAAAACAACGAGACGCCGTACGGCCAGGTGCTCGAAGACAACGTCATTCACGAGATCATCGACGAGCTCGCGGACACCACCGGCTATCGCGCGCGCCGTGCCGCGATCCGCGAATTCAACGCGAACAACGAGGTGCTCAAGAAGGGCATCGCGCTCACGCCGGTGAAGTTCGGCATCGCGTTCAACGTCACGCACTTCAACCAGGCGGGCGCGCTCGTCCATATCTACACCGACGGTTCCGTGCTCGTGAACCACGGCGGCACGGAAATGGGCCAGGGCCTGAACACCAAGGTCGCGCAGGTCGTGGCGCACGAACTCGGCATCGAGTTCGGCCGCGTGCGCGTGACCGCGACCGATACCAGCAAGGTGGCCAACACCTCGGCCACGGCCGCTTCGACGGGCAGCGACCTGAACGGCAAGGCCGCCCAGGACGCCGCGCGCCAGTTGCGCGAGCGGCTTGCCACGCTCGCGGCCACCACGTGGGGCGAAGGCCGCGTCAAGGCCGCTGACGTGCGCTTTGCCAACGATTGCGTGATCGTCGGCAGCCAGGTCGTGCCATTCGAGGAACTCATCGCGAAGGCCTATCTCGCGCGCGTGCAACTGTGGTCGGATGGCTTCTACGCGACGCCCAAGCTGTACTGGGATCAGAAGACGCTGCGCGGCCGCCCGTTCTACTACTACGCGTATGGTGCGGCGGTTTCCGAGGTCGTGATCGACACGCTCACGGGCGAAATGCGCGTGCTGCGCGCCGACGCGCTCTACGACGCCGGCTCGTCGCTGAACCCCGCGCTCGACGTGGGCCAGGTGGAGGGCGGTTTCATTCAGGGCATGGGCTGGCTCACGACCGAAGAACTCTGGTGGAAGCCGGACGGCAAGCTCATGACGCACGCGCCGTCCACCTACAAGATCCCGACCGTGAACGACACGCCGCTCGAGTTCAACGTGAAGCTGTTCAACAACCGCAACGTGGAAGACAGCATCCATCGCTCGAAGGCCGTGGGCGAGCCGCCGCTGTTGCTGCCGTTCTCGGTGTTCTTCGCGTTGCGCGACGCCGTGGCGAGCGTGGGCGATTACCGCTTCAATCCGCCGATGAATGCGCCCGCGACCGCCGAGGAAATTCTCAAGGGCGTGCGTGCGGTGCGTGCGATGGCGCGCGCCTGAACGTAATCGAACGTGATCGAGTGCGCAGCGATGAAGGAGTCTCGTGAAATGATCAGCGGTGCGAATCAAGGCGCAAGGCATTGCGAACGGATCGACGCCATGGGGCGCGTCGTGATCGGTCGGCGCAGCACGCCGGTGCCGCATTACGGGCCGATGCACGTCGTGCTGTTCGGCGCGGGGCACGTGGGCCATGCGCTCGTGACGCTGCTCGGCATGCTGCCGTGCGTCGTGCAATGGGTGGACGAGCGCGACGAGCTGTTCCCCGACGAAGTGCCGCCCAACGTGCAGGTCGAGGCGACCGACACGCCCGCCGCGATCGTCGACGAGGCGCCGCCGGGCGCGTACTTCATCGTGATGACGCACAACCACGCGCTCGATTTCGAACTCTCGTTGCGCATCATGCAGCGGCGCGACTTCGCGTGGTTCGGGCTGATCGGCTCGAAGACCAAGCGCGTGAAGTTCGAGCGCCGCCTGATCGAGCGCGGCGTGGCGGCAGGGCACATGAGCGAGATGACCTGCCCGATCGGCGTGACGGGCATCGTCGACAAGGCGCCTTCGTCGATTGCGGTCGCCGTGGCTGCGCAACTGATGCAGATGCGAGTGCCGCTTTCCGAAGTGACTCACGCGAAGAGCGCGCCGGTGCTTGCGCGAGTTTGAGGTCGAGTGCCCACGCGACGGTGGGCGAGAAAAATCCAGTGCCTGCAGAGAGCTACACCCCAAACGTTGGACGTTAGTCCGGTGTTTGGGGTGTTTTTTTGTCTGGACTCAGCTGGATTCGGTGGGGCGCGTTTTTAACGTTTTTATCGAAGAGCGCCCGATTTTTAACGAAATTATTTGCCGGTTATCGAAATTGCTTGCGTCGCGTCTTTTTTTACAGCTGCCTTCGCCCTCGACTTCCTCGCCGGCTCGGTGAGCGTCGCCGACACCTTGTCGATCAGCCCGCGCAGCCAGTCGACGTCGCTCGGCCGGTCGGGCTGCGGATGCCATAGCTGATAGCAGCGAATGCGCGGAAACGAGAACGGCGGCTCGGCCACGGCGATGGGCATCATCCGCGCGTAGTGCGTCGCGAAGCGGCGCGTGGTCGTGAAGATCAGGTCCGATTGCAGCAGCACCTGGGGCGCGAGCCCGAAGTAGGGCAGCGTCGCGACGATGCGCCGTTGCGCGCGCGCTTTCGCGAAGCCCAGATCGACGGGGCTCGCGTTCGCGCCGGTATAGGGCGTGGGCGCCAGATGCGCGGCCGCAAGATACGCCTCGCGCGTGAGCGGCGCGCGCGCGAGCGGATGGTCGGCGCGCATCATGCAGACGATCTTGTCCGTGAACAGGTCGCTGCGCGCGAAGTGCGGATCGGGCTTGGGCCAGTTGCCGATCACGATGTCGAGCTCGCCCGCTTCCAGCGCGGCGTGATGATCGAGCGTGGGCGAGAGCGAGAGAATCTCCAGACGCGCCGAGGGCGCCGCTTCGCGAAAGCAGGCGATCAGCGTCGGCATGAAGAAGTCGTTGAGGTAGTCGGGCGCGGCCACGCGGAAGGTGCGCTTCGAGCGCGCCGGGTCGAAGTCGCCGTGCGGCGTGGCCACGAAATCGACGTCGCGCAGCACGCGTTGCGCGTGCTGCAGCAGCGACTCGCCGTATTCGGTCGGCACCATCCCGGCCTTGCCGCGCACGAGGATGGGGTCGCCGAGCACCTCGCGCAGCCGCCGCAGCGCCGTGCTGATCGCCGGCTGTGTCTGGTTCAGCCGCAGCGCGGCCTGCGTGACGCTGCGCTCGATCAGCAGCGTGCGCAGCACGCGCACGAGCCAGATATCGAGGGAAAGGGCAGTGTCGTCCATGGCAATGCGGTAAGCGTGGGGAGTGCCGCGCGTCTGTCGCGCACGGCTTGATCCATAACCCTATTCTGTTGCGTGCGCGACCGCCATAGGGTCTGGAATATGACCGGCATCAGCAGGGGCCGCCGGCGCGAAAGCCGTCTCGCGCGGGCCCGGTTGCGCGCAGTGCCGATCAGGCCGTTTCCGGCTTCGGGAGCCCCGAAGGCAGCGCGCTGATGCGCTTGACCTCGCGCGAATCGAGCCAGTTCGGCGAGCGCGCGCAGTAGAGCACCATGGGCAGCGCGTCTTCGCCCCAGAAGAGCTGCTTGTTCATCCAGAAAGTGGGCACACCGAATACGCCCATCGTGATGGCGTCGTTGGTGTTGCGGCGCAGTTGCGCGCGGATCGACTCCTGCTCGATCAGCGCTTCGCCGTGGGCGATGCCCACGCGCTCGCAGAGTTGCTCGAAGCCCTCGTCGCTCGACGGATCGCGTCCCTCGCGCCAGATGAAGCGGAAGATCTCGCGCACGCAGGCAAACTCGCCTCCGGCCGCGATGGCGAGCAGCATAGGCTTGACCGAGTCGAACGGATGCGCGGGCGGCATCTTGAACGGAATGCCAAGCTGCTCCGCGCGAAAGAGCGCGTGCCGGTACGTGAACATGCGCTTGGCCGGGATCGCGCCGCCATAGGGCGTGCCCCAGTGGCGGTACAGGTCGCTCAACAGCACCGGCGTCGGCGCGAAGTCGAAGCCCGGCCATTTGTCGTATTGCTCCAGCAGCAGGTACGAGAACGGCGACACGAAGTCGTAGAACCAGGCCGGCCGGTTGGCGTCGATGCCGCTGATCATGCTGTTCCTCCGAGATGGACTGCTTGTGGATCGCATCGGCGATCCGTTGTTCGAGTATTGATCGTATTTGCTGCTGGGTGCTGCGTTTTTTTCGTTCGTGCGCTTTGCGTGCGCTACGTGCTTCGCGTCGGCGCTTCGCCGGCTGACGGGTCGCGCGGCGCATTGGCGCTCGCGCTGCTCTGGCTGGTTGCGCTGGTGCTTTCGTGGCTGTCCTTGCCGCCGCCGTCGCCGCGGTCGTCGACGTTGTCCTCGCGCCTCTCGCCACCGGTGCCGCTTTCGTCCCGCTCGCCGCCTTCGCCGTCCGCACCGCCGTTATCGGCGCCGTCTTCCATCGCCGAGAGCCGCTCGCGCACGGCCAGCAACCGCTCGCGCACGAAGCCGATATGCTCGCGCAGCACATAGAACTGGCCCGCATAGGCAAGCGGCATCTTCATGCCGTTCACCGATTCCTCGATCTTGTCGAGCTCGCGGCTGAGCGTGCGCCGCTCGGCGGGGGAATTGTCGGCGTTCGCGGCGCGCTCGAGCGCGATGAGCGCGCCGTACCAGCGGTAGATGCGCGATTTTACCCGCCAGGCATAGAGACCCGGCACGAGCCGCAGACCCGGAATCAGCACCACGATGATCGGCACGAGCACGACGATGAGGCGGTCGGCGAGGCTCGCGAGCCAGAACGGCAGCACGCGGTACAGGAAGCTCTTGCCCGATTTGTAGTAGCGCGCGGCGTCGTCGCTGATCGGGAAGTCCTGCGCGCGCGGCGCCGGGAATTCGCCGGCGCGCTGCAGCAGCGTCGAGCGGCCGTGCACCTGCTTCGCCGCCTCGATCAGCAGGTCGGAAAGCGCCGGATGGAGCGAATCGCGCGCGACCAGCTCGGCCGTGGGCGCGATGAAGTGCAGCGGCGCCGCGGGCAGATTGCGTCCGAAATCGAACGCGCCCATCGGGATCGTGATCGCCGTGAGGTACGGGAAGCGCCGCGCGTAGGCGTCGGCCTGGGCGAAGTCGAAGAAGCGCACGCCCGGCATGCGCATCAGGCGTCCCATGACCGGCGGCTGCGCGGAGTCACCCGCGAGAAAGACCACGTCGATCTTGCCGGCGACGAGCGCGCGCGCGGCGTCGTCGCCCGAGAGCGGCAGCAGTTTGGTCTTGCCGCCCGGCTCGATGCCGTTGGCCTTGAGCAGCGTGAGCGCGAGCTCGCGCGTGCCGCTGCCCTCGGCGCCGATGGCGATGCGCTCGCCCTCGAACTCCGAGAGCAGCTTCACGGGCGGCCCGTGATAGAACACCGCGAGCGGCACGTACGCGACGCTGCCGAGCGAAACGAGCCCTGCTGGCG
Source organism: Paraburkholderia sp. J63 (assembly GCF_905220245.1). Lineage (NCBI taxonomy): Bacteria > Pseudomonadati > Pseudomonadota > Betaproteobacteria > Burkholderiales > Burkholderiaceae > Paraburkholderia > Paraburkholderia sp. J63. The sequence goes on from NZ_CAJMZF010000010.1 coordinate 202,867, forward strand.
GCTGGGCCGCGAGTCCGTCCTGGACGAACGCGACGTCCACGTGCGAGGACGGATCGGAAAGGCGCTGGAGATTTTGCGCCGATCCTTCCGATTCGAGCACGTTCACGGTGATGTTGTTGCGCGCAAGGATGGTCTTGTACTTCTGCGCGGCGTTCCAGAACGTGCTGCCCTTGGGGCCGGCGCTCATCGTGAGCGTGCTGGGCGGAGCGGGCTGGATGAGGCGCACGGCCAGCCAGATGGCGGCCGCGCTGATCAGCAGGATGGGGCCGAACGAGACGGCCAGGTCGCGCCACGAAATCGCCACGAAGCGCGCGACGAGACGGGGAGGAGGTTTGCGGCCGGTACGGAACTTCATTGGGGGATGGCGGGCCTCGGGAGGTTCGGGGAAACGTTGCGCGGCGCGGGGCGCCCGGGGGCACGCCCGCGCTGGGATGCCCGCACAGGCACGCCTGCGCCCTTACGCCCACGCCGGTATGCCCGCCGATGTTACCTGAGATTGGCTGTTGCAATGACATGTCTGCTGTCATCGCGCAACCGCCCCCTAAACCCTTTGCACTCGCGCCGCACCCAGGCTAAATTGTGGATCGCCATGGCGTTAGCGCCATGCGGTACGCGCCACAAGGCCCGTCCAGTCCATAACAAGCTACCAGGCATAATCAGGCAATCGGTGCAGGCGTGGCAAAGCCGGAACAGGCGCTGCGCACTGCCACTGCCGGCGCGACGTACGCATGTACCGTCGCGTGCCATTCCATCCTTGCCTCTCGCAGCAGCGTGTCCGGGCCATGGCAGCGTCCGTGCGCGCGAGGCGCGTGCTCGCACACTGCCCGTGGGTGTCGTAACGAAGCCGTCAGACCGGCTCTGACGGACGGCGAGCCAGTCCGTCCGGCGGCCGGGTAGCGGTCCATCCTCGCAACGAGTGAAGCAACAACGCGAAAGCAACAAGGAGAAAACATGAAATCGGTCGCTTTTCTGAAGACGCTGACTGCAGTGGCCTGCGTGACGGTCGCCTGCAGCGTGTATGCGCAGGACAACTCGGCGGCAAGCGGCGCGGCCGCCACGACGACGACAGCGGCCCCGACCTCGGCCAAGAAGGTCGACCGCAAGCTCGGCTACACGGTGCGCAAGGCGCTCTCGAAGACGCAGGGCGTCGACGTCTCGAACATCACCGTGCGCTCGCGCAGCGGTGCGGTCACGCTCACGGGCACGGTGCCTAACCAGGGGCAGATCGACAAGGCGGGCCAGGTTGCGCAGGGCGTGGCCGGCGTGAAGTCGGTGTCGAACAAGCTGACGGTCATGCAGCAGTAAAACGGTGTGCTGTCCGCGGTTCGGCGCCGGATGGCGAGAATTGCGGGCACGACCATGGCGTCGCGGAGACAAACCGCGCGAACAGGCCCCGGCATCTTGCCGGGGCTTTTTTTCAGAGCAAAAAACGGCGCCGATGGCTGGCGGGTGGCGCATGTGTGGACTGACACACAACATTCCTGCGATTGGGGGTATACCGTGTAGTTGTGCGGACCCTGCGAGGCCCGCGCATGGCTTCACTGCGGGGAAATGCCATGACTATCCATACCTATACCGACTTGCCTCTCGTTGATCGTGCGGCGTTTGAGCTGGCGTGCGCGCGGCACGGCTTCGCTCCGATTCACTTCGATGTCCATGGAGAATCCGATCCCGACGATCCCGAGCATGGCGAATTCGTGATCGTGCGGCGCGGCGCCTGGGCTCAGGCGTATCGCATCGACGCGCGCGGCCAGTGGCTGCGCCAGTTCGAAACCGATCTGAACGGCCGCTTTTTCAGCAGCGCGCCGCACGCCTGAGCGGCGGGGCTGGCGTTTCGGCTGAGAGGTTCGCCGCAAGGAAAGGCTTGCCGCACGGCCTGCGCGCCGTGCGGACGCTCGTGCTCGCGTGCACCGCGGACGACAAACCACGCGGGAAGACGCGCGCGCGGCCTTTCGCCTGACCCTTCAGGCAAGCACGAGTCGCACGCCCACGAGCGTGAGCGTTGCCGCGAGCAGGCCGCGCAGCAGCTTCTCGGGCGCGCGCGACGAGAGCATGCTGCCGATCGCGATGCCGGGCAGCGAGCCGCAGAGCAGCGAAAGCAGCATCGACCAGTCGATCGAGCCGAGCAGCCAATGCCCCGCGCCCGCGAGCAGCGTGAGCGGGACGGCGTGCGCCACGTCGGAGCCGACGATGCGCACCGTCGGCAGCGCCGGATAGAGCAGCAGCAGCACGGTCACGCCGATCGCACCGGCTCCCACCGAGGTAAGCGACACCAGCGCGCCGAGCACGGCGCCCGTCACGATCGTGAAGAGCAGCGTGCGCGCCTCGCTGGGCCCGTGGCGATGGCGCGCCGCGAACGCGGCGAGCTGCGGCCGGAAGATCAGCGCGACGGCGGTGATGAGCAGCGCCACCCCCAGCACCGCCTGGATCAGATGCCCGGCGCGCGGCGTGTCCATGCCGTAGCGGTGCAGCAGGATCAGCGTGACCGTGGCGGCCGGCACGCTGCCCGCCGCGAGACGCAGGGTCACACGCCAGTCCACCGAACCCTTGAGCCCGTGCACGAGCGTGCCCGCCGACTTGGTCGCGGCCGCGTAGAGCAGGTCGGTGCCCACGGCCGTGGCCGGATGCACGTGGAACAGCAGCACGAGGATCGGGGTCATCAGCGAGCCGCCGCCCACGCCAGTCAGGCCGACCAGAAACCCGACCAGCAGGCCGGAGAGCGAATAAAGCGGATCGATATGAGGTAGGACCATCGCGGGCGTGGCAAATCGCGCTGCTTTCTTGTTGAGAAGACGGGGCCGCGACCGGGGCTCGAAGACCGGGTCGGAGCCTCATGCCTCGCGGATGACGTGGCAACGCTCACGCGCGCCCATCGGAAGATCGTAAGCGTAGCGTCAGGCTGGACAGCGGCAAAGGCTGGCGGCGAAAATCCGCTATTGTCGCAAAACCGGCGGATCGGCGCAGGGTCGGTTCGAATCTCCCCGCAAAATTTGCGGGATAAAGCCGCCGCGCACGGTCACAGACAGACACCGATTCGATAAAACCACTCATGAATCCCGGCATCGCCTACGCCTTTTCCGCCTTCACGATCTGGGGTCTTTTTCCGGTCTACTTCAAGACGCTGCACCAGATTCCCGCGCTCGAAATGCTCGCGCATCGCATGGCATGGTCGCTCGTGTTCATCGTCGCCGTGCTGCTCGTGCGGCATCACTGGGCGTGGCTTGGGCCCGCGCTGCGCGACAGGCGGCTCGTCGCGCGCTTCGCCGCGAGCGCCGTGCTGCTCTCGGCCAACTGGGGCATCTACATCTGGGCCGTGAACGCGGGGCATATCGTCGAGGCGAGCCTCGGCTACTTCATCAACCCGCTCATCAACGTGCTGTTCGGCTATGCCTTCCTGCGCGAGCGGTTGCGAGCGTCGCAATGGTGCGCCGTGGCGCTCGCGGCGCTCGGAGTGGCCTGGCTCACCTGGCAGAACGGCGCACCGCCGTGGATCAGCCTCGCGCTCGCGTTGACCTTCGGCGGCTATGGGCTGTTGCGCAAGACCGCGCAACTGGGCGCGCTCGAAGGGCTCGCGCTCGAGACGGTGCTGCTTTTTCCCGTCGCCGTCGTCTATCTGACGATCATCGGCATGGCCGGCGCGAGCCATTTCGCGCATGCGCCGCTCGGGATGCAATTGCTGCTGGCCGCCGCCGGGCCGGTCACGGCCGTGCCGCTGCTGCTCTTCGCGGCCGCGGCGCGGCGCATTCCGCTTTCGATGCTCGGCCTCATCCAGTACGTCACGCCCACGCTGCAGTTGCTCACCGGCGTACTCATCTATGGCGAGCCGTTTGGGTCGACGCGCGCGATCGGCTATGGCGCGATCTGGATCGCGCTTGCGCTCTATTCGTTCGAGGGGCTGCGCGCCACGATTCGCGCGGCCCAGCGCTCGCGCGAGGCGGCCTGAGCGCCAGCGGCGCGCAACGCACTACGCCAGGTGAAAGCGGGACGCGGATCGTCTGACAGGGGCTGGCTCCCGCGCCTGGCTCGCGCTAGCATGTTTCGGTGCGAGGCCCGCCCGCGTTTGCGCACGCGGGTCTTTTCGCCATCATCCATCCGGTCGCGCGCCGCGATCGCTGTAATCGCCACAATCGGGACGATCGGCACAGATCACCACGGATCGACACAAGCAGAACGGAGACACCCGCGCATGAGCAGCGCAGCCCTTTATCGCTTCGAAGAAGAATTCGCGCCGCGCATCGCCGCGCGGCTGGCGAGCCAGTTCGGCCCCGAGGTGCACACGGAAGTCGTGCCCCACGAGGGACGCGGGCATCCCACGCGCGTGCGTCTGTGGGGCAGGCCGAGCGACGTGCGCCATCCGTACGCGTATCCGTTGAACGTGTCGCTCACGTGGGATGTCGAGGAGATCGAGCGCCTCATGGAGCCCGGCGGCGAGGCGCGCTTCGAGCACTATCTGGAAGCGACCGTGCGCAAGATGGCTTCGTGGGAGACAGCGCGCCCGGTGGACTTCACCACGCGCACGCAAGGCGAGCCGGAAGTGCTGATCGGCGGGCTCGATTTCGAGGGCTGAGGGCTCGGGCCCCGACGGGGTTTGTACGCCCCGCGACTTTCCAAGCCTGCGTGCCCAGCGCCATGTTCGTGGATGCCGAGGAGTTGCGCCTCGCGACGCGCCAGGATCGTCGGCTTTGCCCCTTCACATCTTGTCCCAAGGCGGCACGCCCGCAAACGCGTCGACCAGAAAATCGATTGCCGCACGTACCTTTGCGCTCACGTGGCGACGACTCGGATAGATGGCGAGGATATCGATATCCGGCAAGCGGTATTCAGGCAACACCCGAACGAGCTTGCCCGCGCGGAGGTCATCGCCGATGAGAAACGTCGGCTGCCAGATCACGCCGTGCCCTGCAAGCGCGGCCGCGCGTGCCGTGTCGCCGTTATTGGTGTGCAGGTGACAGTTGACCGCGGTGGCGTGGGTTTTGCCGTTGCCGTCCGTCAGTTGCCACACGTCCGCCGTGGCGGCAAGGGTGTAGCCGATGCATCGGTGTCCGGGCAGGTCCGCCGGGACTTGCGGATGTCCTGAACGCTTCAGATAGTCGGGAGACGCGCACAGGACGTTTCTCGACGTCGCCAGCTTGCGGGCCGCATGGTCCTGCGTGCCCGCGCGCGAGATGCGAATGGCCAGATCGAAGCCTTCCTCGACGATGTCGACGACACGGTCGATCAGCGCAATGTCGAGTTCGACATCGGGATATCGCTGCATGAACCGCGGCCACAACGGTGCAAGGTGCAGGATGCCGAAGCTGACCGGCGCGTTGATACGCAGCCGTCCGCGCGGCTCGATCGACGTCGTCGAAACGAGCCCTTCCGTTTCGGCCACATCGTCGAGGATCGTCTTGCATCGCGAATAAAGCGTTTCGCCGCCTTCGGTAAGCGAGAGCTTGCGCGAGGTGCGATTGAGCAAGCGTGTACCGAGATGCGCCTCCAGTTCGTTCACATAGCGGGTCACGTTCGCGGGCGAGGTTTCGAGCGTATCGGCCGCGCGCGCGAAGCTGCCCCGGTTGACGACCGTCACGAAGACCTCGAATGCGCGTAGCCGGTCCATAAGCCGCCTGATCATTCATAAAAACTGAATGATAACGCCATGTTTTGGGTCTTTCTCAAGCAAGACGGAAATTCTAAAGTTCGCTTCAGGAATCCGGTGCATCGGGCAACGGTCCGCAAATGAAGCTGGAGATCGAAAATGCAACGTCTGACAGGAAAAGTCGCCATTGTCACGGGCGCGAGCGCAGGTATTGGTCGCGCCGCCGCAAAGTTGTTCGCTGCTGAGGGCGCCAAGGTCGTGGTCGCGGCACGCCGCGCAACGGAACTCGATTCGCTCGTGACGGAGATCGCCCGCGAAGGCGGGACGGCCGTGGCGCTGTCGGGGGATGTGCAATCCGAAGACTTCGCGAAGGCGCTGGTCGCACTCGCGGTCGATCGCTTCGGCCGTCTCGACGTCGCCTATAACAACGCGGGGACGCTCGGTGAAATGGGGCCGTCCACGGCGATTTCGGAAGCGGGCTGGTCGGCCACGTTGGCCACCAACCTGACGAGCGCGTTTCTCGCCGCCAAGCATCAGATTCCTGAAATGATCAAGCAGGGCGGGGGATCGATCATCTTCACGTCGACGTTCGTCGGCTATTCGTTCGCCTTCCCGGGAACCGCGGCCTATGCGGCAAGCAAGGCCGGGCTGATCGGATTGACGCAAGCGCTCGCGGCCGAATACGGGCCGCACGGTGTGCGCGTCAATGCGATTCTCCCGGGCGCCGTGGACACGGAGATGTATCGCGGCATGAATGACACGGCCGAATCGCAAGCGTTCGTGACCGGCCTGCACGCGCTCGGACGGATCGCAAAGCCGGAAGAAATTGCCCGGTCGGCTCTCTATCTGGCATCCGACGATTCGTCCTTCGTGACGGGGACGGCGTCACTGGTCGATGGCGGGGCGTCGATTACGCGCTCGTGAAGTGTTTGACGGCGGTGTCTGCCGGAGCCGGTTCGACCCGGGGCGCTCGCCGCCCAGAGTGTGAACGGTTGTCAGCCGGATGATCATCGCCGCGCGTTCAAAAAGCCATCGGCATGATGGCGTCGGCCTCGGCGGTTCGTGCATCTCGCTTTACCGCTAACGTGGCGTCCAGGTCCGGCGGCGGGTTGGCCGATGGGGCGCGCGAGCCTGCACCTGGTCTGCCCACGCCTTTTCACCGTGCGTATCGTTCAATCGCCTTGCACGCACCACGATCGATCGCCGTCAGTGCATCGGTTACCGCATGCTGGAAGACCGGATTGCCGGCGAGTTCGACAGGGAAAATCTCCTGCACGGATAGCAATGCCGTCACCCGTTTCGCAGGCGACGGGCCGGCCGCCGCAACGAGCGAGGCCAGTTTATCGGCCAACGGGTCCTTGATTTCATAGTGCGAGCCATTGTCGGCGTAGCCACGCAGAAACGCCATCCACGCCGCGATGGCCAGTGCAAGTCGCGCAAACGGCTGTCCAGCTTCGATGCGAGTTGCAATCGCGCCGAGCAGACGCTGCGGGATCTTCTGGCTACCGTCCATGGCTATTTGCGCACAGCGATGCTTGAGCGCCGGATTGGCGTACCGCGAAAGGAGCGCGTCACGGTACGCCAGCGTATCGAAGGAGGCCGGCATCGCCAGCGTGGGAATGATTTCGCAGGTCATCATCGAGTGAATCAACCGGTGCATGTCCGGTTCGCGGATCGCCGCATCGATGGTTTCAAAGCCGGCGAGCATGGACAGATAGGCGAGGGCGGAATGGGTGCCGTTCAACATCCGTAATTTGGCCAGCTCAAACGGCGCCACATCGCTGACCAGTTGTGCTCCGGCCAATTCCCATTCTGGGCGTCCGGCGGGAAAACAATCTTCAATAATCCATTGCCGGAATGGCTCGCAAGGAACGGGCAGGGCGTCGGCGTGCGCGAGCGTCGTGGCAGCCGATACCCGATCGGTGTCGGCGGTGGCAGGGACAATGCGATCGACCATGGTCGACGGAAAGGCGACTGCTGCGGCAATCCACTCGCCCAAGGCAGGATCGATCGCATTCGCGAAGCTGCAGGTGACCTGGCGTAACGCCGCCCCGTTGTGCATGAGGTTGTCGCACGAGAGAACCGTGAACGGATTATCGCGGCGTTCCCGCAGCGCGGCGACGAGAATCCCGGGAACCGTTTTCGGCTGGTCGGGGTGGGCAAGATCATGAATGACATCGGGATGCCCAAAATCGACATCGCCGGTCTTTCCGTCACGGCAATAGCCCTTTTCCGTCACGGTTAGCGAGACGATTCGCACACGGGAATCGGCGAGCCGCGCGAAAAGCGCGGCACGGTCATGCGGCAGGGCGAGCACTTCCCGAAGAATCCGCACGACCGTCACGCGTTCCCCGTCCGGACCCCGCTCCACGACGCTATACAGCCCATCCTGTGCGGCCAGGGCGTCGCGCTTGCCGACATCGCCTTGCAACGTCACGCCGCAAATTCCCCATTCGCCACCGGCGGCTGCGACGGCTTCCTCCGTGTAGATCGCCTGATGGGCGCGGTGGAAGTTGCCGATGCCCAGATGGACGATGCCGATATCCGGATCACGCCATGCCGGCGAAAGCAGATGGTCGGTCAATGAAGTCAGCGCCTTGCGGCAAAGCCTTGATTCCGTATTCATTTCGGGCCTTTGGGTCGGGAATACCCCGTGTTGACGATAAAATATACTTGTATGGTAGCATCGCTTTCATCGAATGCCACTCAAGGAAATCCCCATGAAAATCGTCCGGGCTGATGTGATCGTTACGTGTCCGGGGCGCAACTTCGTCACGCTGAAAGTGGTGACGGATGAAGGCGTGTACGGTATCGGTGACGCTACGCTCAACGGTCGTGAACTCGCCGTCGCGGCGTATCTCAAGGAGCATGTGTGCCCGCTGCTGATCGGCCGCGATCCCGGCCGTATCGAGGATATCTGGCAGTTCCTCTACAAGGGCGCGTACTGGCGGCGCGGCCCCGTCACGATGACGGCGATCGCCGCCGTGGACATGGCGCTCTGGGACATTCTCGGCAAGGTTGCGGGGATGCCGCTTTATAAGCTGTTGGGCGGGGCTTCGCGCGATAGCGTGATGGTCTACGGGCATGCGACCGGGCGTGACATTGCCGAAGCGCTCGACCGCTATGCGGAGCATATCGATCAGGGCTACCAGGCAATTCGCATTCAATGCGGGGTGCCCAATATGCGCTCCGTTTATGGCGTTTCAAAGGGCAACGGTGTTTATGAGCCGGCGACCAAGGGCGGGGTCGAGGAGCATAGCTGGTCGACCGAGAAATACCTCGATTTCGTCCCGAAGCTTTTCGAGGCGGTACGCGAGCGATTCGGCTTCGACACGCATCTGCTGCACGATGCTCATCACCGTCTTACCCCTATTGAAGCCGCGAGGCTCGGTAAAGCGGTGGAGCCTTATCGCCTGTTCTGGATCGAGGACCCGACGCCGGCGGAAAACCAGCAAGGCTTCCGTCTGATTCGCGAACACACCGTCACGCCGATTGCGGTGGGTGAAATATTCAACAGCATCTGGGACTGCAAGCAGTTGATCGAAGATCAGTTGATCGACTACATCCGCGCAACGCTCACGCACGCCGGCGGCATCACCCATCTGCGGCGCATTGCGGACTTTGCCTCGCTGTATCAGGTGCGCACGGGTTGTCATGGCGCGTCGGACCTGTCGCCCGTGTGCATGGGCGCGGCGTTGCACTTCGACTTATGGGTGCCGAATTTCGGGGTCCAGGAATACATGGGTTTCCCGGAGGCGGCGCTCGAGGTGTTTCCCCATGCGTGGCAGTTCAACCGGGGAACGATGCATCCCGGCGACGCGCCCGGTCACGGCGTGGACATCGACGAGGCGCTGGCCGCGCGCTATCCCTACGACCCGGCCTACTTACCCGTCGCGCGCCTCGAAGACGGCACCCTTTGGAGCTGGTGAGCCTCCAGGGGCGCTGACCCCGCGCCCAGGCCCCAGACAACAGAACGGACGCCGGTCTGCATGCCGGCCCGCCGAATTCCGCTCGTGCATTCCCGTTCGGCCTGTGACGCCGGTCGCGACGAGTCACGGCGAAACCTCCAGGAGGAGACAGACTCATGAATAGCACCGTATCGTCCGCCACCGCGCAGGGCGCAGTAACGCCCCAGATGTTGCGCAAGGTCGCGACCGCCTCAACGATTGGCACCCTGGTTGAGTGGTATGACTTTTTCATCTACGCAACCGCTTCCTCGCTTGTTTTCAACAAACTCTTCTTTCCGAACCTGCCTCCTTTGATCGGCACGCTCGTATCGCTGGGAACCTATGCTGCCGGGTTCCTGGCTCGCCCCGTGGGCGGTCTGTTGTTCGGCTATATCGGCGATCGATTTGGCCGCAAGTCGGCGCTCGTCGCCACGCTGCTGATCGTGGGCTCCGCGACCTTCGTGGTGGGCCTGATGCCCACCTACGAGACGATCGGCATCGCGGCTCCGCTCGCACTCGTTTTCGTGCGGATGCTGCACGGCTTCGGAATTGGCGGAGAGCAGGGCAATGCGATTCTGATTTGCTGCGAACATGCGCCGCCCGCTCGCCGCGGCTATTTCGGCTCGTGGGTGATGATAGGCGCACCGGCCGGCTTCGTCATACCACTGGGCATATTCGCGCTGCTGGATACGACGTTGACAGCCGGGCAGTTCCTCGCCTGGGGATGGCGCATTCCGTTCCTGCTCAGTCTCGCGCTGGTCGCCGTTGGCCTGTACATCCGCCTGAGCCTGAGCGAATCGCCCCTCTTTGCGCGTTTGCGCAGCGAAAGCAAGGACGAGGAAAGTCCGCTGGCAGCCGCGTTCAAACAGCAAAAGCGCAGTCTGCTGTGGGGCTGTTGCGCCAAGCTCGGAGAGAGCACCACCTTCACGACATTCGCCGTCATCATCGTCGGCTACGCGGTGAGCCAGGGCATTGCGCGCCAGGTCATGATTGACGCCACGCTGATCGCCATCCTCATCGAACTGGTGACACTGCCGCTATTCGGCCATCTGTCCGACAAGTTCGGCCGGCGCAATGTGTACCTGTTCGGCGCGACCTTGTGCCTGCTCTTGCTGGTGCCGAGCTTTGCCCTCGTCTACTACAAGGTCCAGGCGTGGATCTGGCTGTGCCTCGTCGGGGTGCTGGCAGTGGGCCACAGCGCGATGTACGCCACCCAGGCAGCGTTCTTTTCCGAACTGTTTCCCACGCGCATGCGAGCGAGCGGCGTCTCCGTGATCCAGCAATTCGGCGCGCTGTTCGGCTCGGTGGGGGCATTGGGCGCCGGCTGGCTGCTTGCCGCGCAACACGGCGCACCATGGTTTTACTGCGCCTATATGGCGGTCACGATCGCGATCACGATTGCGGGCGCGATCATGCTGCCCGAGACGGCCCCCGCGCGACGCAAGCCGGGCAGCCAGGTGCCGGACTGGAACCCGACTGCCTGAGCGAAGCGCTGGCGCGATTCTGGCGGACGACGTCGGGTAAAGGCAGGGAAGCAAAGCAAAGCCGAAGCAGACGGGCACTCCGGCGCGGAACCCGCTTATAGCGCCTACGTCGCACGGTCAGGCACGCCAATTATTTAGCGTTACTAATTTATTAATAAGACACCACGGAGATCCAGCAATGAAAAAGACCCTTTTGGCACTGGTCGCGGCAAGCGCGTATATGGCGAATGCTCAGGCACAAAGCAGCGTGACGCTATACGGCATTCTCGACGAGGGCGTGATGTTCCTGAGCAATGCCGGGGGTGCCACGGGGGGCCGCAAGATCACGCTGGATTCGACCAACGGCATCAGCAGCAGCCGCTGGGGAATGAAAGGCATCGAGGATCTGGGTGGCGGTTTGCAGGCAATATTCACACTCGAACCGGGCGTGAATCTGAACAACGGCGCATTTGCGCAGGGTGGCACGCCGTTTGGGCGGCAGGCGTTCGTCGGTCTGAATAGCAGCCGGTTCGGCAGCCTGACGCTGGGCCGTCAATACGACATGGTCTTTTACTTCGCCCAGCCGGTGACCGCCCTGGGGACGCAGGCCGGCTCGACGGCTTTTATGCACCCGGGCGATCTGGATAATGCGGGCAACTCCGTGCGCGTCAACAACGCTATCCGTTACATGAGCCCGAACTTCGGCGGTCTGACGTTTGGAGGCGAATATAGCGTGGGCGGCGTGGCCGGTAATGTGACGGCGAACAGCGGATATTCGATCGGCGCGGCCTACGCGAACGGGCCGCTTGTCCTGGGGGCCGCCTTCGAATACTTCAAGGACCCGACGGGGAGCGCAAGCTCGGGCTTCTTCACCGATACCGTGGGTGGCAGTTCCCAACTCGCCTATTCGTTGAATTCGGGCTATGCCAGCGCGACCTCCTATCAGGTGGGTATCGTGGGCGCGGGATATACAGTCGGACCGGTTACCGTCACGACATCGTACTCGAACGTCCAGTACGGCAATCTCACCCATGGTTTTGACGGCGCAACGGCGCGCTTCAACAATGTCGACGTCGCCGTCCGGTATATGTATAGCCCGTTTCTGTTCTTCAGCGCGGGCTATGACTACCTGAAGGGCGCGGGCGTGACGAAGGCCGATGGCAGTTCGGTCGGCAATCAGCACTTCAACCAGTTCAGCCTGCTGGCCGATTACCTGCTTTCCAAGCGCACGGATGTCTACCTGGAAGGGACCTGGCAGCGGGCGTCGGGCACCTCCTCGCTGGGTACGGCGGCGGTTGCCGACATCGGCAACCTCGGGGATTCGGCGAACCGTAACCAGGCGCTGGTTCGCGCGGCGCTGCGCGTCCGGTTCTGACTCCCGCTGCCAGCAAGAGGCGGCGACAGGGGGGACGTAAGCGATTCGCGGAAATGCATGCTAGTATGGTAAGCGGTCGGTCTTGGCATGCGAGCACGAGGCGCGACTGCCATTATCAGATCCTGTACCCCACGCCGATGAAAACTGCCGTAGCGGACCCCGCACCTACCGGCCCTCTTTCTGCCGACACGCCACGCCCCAAGGGAAGGGCGGGGCGTGCCGCCGCAGCACCGTCGCCGCTCCCTGACATGACGGCGACGATAGCGCTCGATTCGCACGAGCCCATCAGCAAGCAAATTTTCCGCGCGTTGCGCCAGGCGATTTTTATTGGACAGATGCCGCCCGGAACGCCGCTGTCCGAAAAGGAAATTGCTGAAAAGTTCGAGGTATCCCGACAGCCGGTGCGTGAGGCGTTTATCAAACTCTCGGAAGCCGGAATATTGCAGGTATTGCCGCAGCGGGGCACCTTCGTAAAGAAAATCTCGCCTCGCAAGGTACGTGAGGGCCGGTTTATCCGGGAAGCCATCGAATCGGCCGTTGTTCGCAAGGCGGCTGACTCAATTACCGATGCGCAATTGCAACTCCTGGGTGAAAACCTGCGCGAGCAGCGCGTGGCGGCCAAGGTGAACGACATGCCGGCGTTCCTCGCACTGGACGAATCATTTCACCGTTCAATCGCCCAGGCGATCGATTGTGCCGCGGCTTGGGATACGATCCAGGACATCAAGGCCCAGATGGATCGTGTGCGTTATCTGAGCCTTCCTGACGTATCGCCGCTCGAACTGGTGATCAGGCAACACGCGAAGATTCTCGCCGCGTTGCGCGCTCACGATCCGGCCGCCGCGGAAGACGCGATGAGGGTGCATCTGCGCGAAATACTCGAATCGCTCGGCCCGATTGCGGCTCGCAACCTGAACTGGTTCGAAGCAGACGAGCCCGAGCGCGTACCGCTTGCGGTCTAGATCGGCGGATTTGCGCGGCGTGCGGTGTCGGCTTTCTCGCATGCAGCACCGGGTTTGCCAGCGATCTGGCCGACGTCAGGATGCGCCGCACGTCAGCCGTTCCGGGTATTGCGAGCGCGCGCTCGATGCCATCGTCAGTGATGGCCACTTTCATCGGTACATCAACCGGCAGCAGGGCCGTGTGCGGCGCATCAATTCCGTTCTGTGGAGCGTGGCCGACCGTGGTGGTATGGCGACATCGACGCGCTCCAGCATTGCGCGTCATTGTGGCTGTCGGTCTTCGAGCGCCCCGGCGATTGCCAGCATAGCCCGGTGCAATGCATCAGCTGTCTCCAGCGGTGTGTGCGTGATTGCACCGCTCGAGGCGCTTGTCGGGCGCTCCGCCTGGTCGGGTTCTGACGAGAACTTGACGATCGTGAGGCGTGCGCGTGGATCGACGAGAATGGCCTGACCGAAGCGGCCACCGGCCGCGATTGATCCATCGCCGTCGTTGAGCTGGTACCAGTAATCGTGGTAACTGTAGCCGGGTCGTCCCGGCGCAAGATTGCCACGCGCGAAGGCTGCGGCGTTCTGCGCCGGTTTCAACGCAAGACGAGTCGCCGCCGCGGGAAATCGTGCGGTGTCGCCGGCCTCGCTTGTGCGTACCATCTCGCCGAAGCGCGCCGCATCGCGCAGCGTGGTGTTCAAGCCGCCGCTGGCCATCTCCGTGCCCGTGCGATCGACGACGACGTCGCCGTCGTCCCCGGCGATCTTTTGCCAGATCATGCGGGTGACCAGTTTGCTCCACGACTCACCGGTGACACGCCTTATCGCCCAGGCCACGGCTTCCGGCGAGCCGTTCTGGTAATACCAGACACGCCCGTTAGCCGCGTCGGGGGCTTTGTGCGCCACCCTGAGGAAACCATAGATGCTGTCGGGGGCGCCACCTGGGCGCGGCACGATGCCGATTGCGCCAAAGAGACCCAGATCCGGCGGCAGAGCCGCGGGGTAGCGGATCGCCACCTCCATGTCGAGATTCTGCTGAAGTGTGGCGTCGCCGAACGGCGTACCCGCCAGCTCCGGCACGTAGGTCGAGAGCGGCGCTTCCGGGTCGAGCTTGCCCTCGGCGATCAACTGTGCCGCGACCAGCCCCGTCACCGATTTCGTCATCGACGCCCACGCATGCGTCTCACGTGGACCGTAGCCATCGAAATAGCGCTCCATCACAATGCGCCCATCGTGAACGACGATGAAGCCATCGGTGCGCGTGCGGCGCAGATAGTCCGCGAGGGTGAGCGTGGTGCCGTCCACCGTGAATTGCACCGCGTCGGGATCGAGCCGGGGGCCATCGGACAACGGCAACGGGTTGTCCGCACGGTCTACATTGGCGGTGGGGATCAGCATGCGCGTGTTGCGCAACGACCAGCGAAGGTAGGGATAGCGCAGCGAATTTGCACGATTGGCGAGCGCGTCGTCGGGCGGCGGAAAGCCCTGCATGACACTCGCTTCGGTGCCATCGGCGAACGTGCCCGCGGTTTGCGCGCGCACGGCAACGGGCAGTGCCAGGCTGGTGCACATCAATGCGATGGCAAGAAGCGCGTGGGTCGAACGGGTTGTCGGATCATTGTGTCGATTCATGACAGTGTGCTCCTCAAAATCTGTGGCCCGCGTCGTCTACAGCGACGTCCCGGAAACACGAATGCGGTTCTCTACGTGACTGACGCCGTCCACCTGCCTGGCGGCATCGGTGGCAAGCGGAATCTGCGCGCTGTCGGTTACGGATCCAGAGAGCGTAATCTGGCCGTCGCGCGCCTTCACAAGGATGCGCGCGGCATTCAGCCCACGCGTGCGCGCCAGCCTGCTGGCAACGCGATGCGCGAGCTTTCTGTCGACGGCTTTTGCCGACGACGGCGCGCTCGCTGCGGGCATGCTGCCCGTTGCCGCGTCCGGAGTTTGTGCAAAGGTGTGGCTCGTGAGCGTGAGGAGCATGGCCACGACAACCGTTCGCGGAATTCGACAAGAGACGTTCATGCTGTTCATGGAGTCCATCAAAAGGGAAAAAAGAGGGGCGAAACTTAGAAGCGCGTCATGACGCCAAGCGACACGCCGGTCGTCGATCGCGTACCAGTTGCCGTGCCGAGCGCGGCGATATTCGACGGATCGAACCGGTACGCACCCGAAAAGCCGTTGTAGTCGGCTTCGGCGTAGAGTTCGGTGCGTTTCGAAAGAAAGTATTCGGCGATCGCGTAGGTGGTGATCTTGTGGCCGCTCGCGGACTGCGCATTGCCGAGGTGGCTGGCAATGTCGTCATAGAACGCCGCGGTGAACTGCAACGATGCAACCGGAACCCACACGACGCCGCCACCTGGAATGTGATCGCGCCGGCTTGGCGCGGTGGCGTTCGCCGCCGTCACCTGGAGGTCCGCGTAGCTCAGATAGAGGCGCGCGGGCCCGACCTGCACGGAGCCGCCGGTCTGGAACGTCTGCGCCCACTGCGTTGCCGTGGCATTCCAGGTCTTCTGGTACGAGACGCCGCCGAACGCCGGCCCCCACTGATACATCGCAGCGCCGGAATAGTTGGTGCCGGCGCGGGTGTTGCCCGCAACCCCGCCCGGTGAGTAGCTCGCACCGAAGCGAAAACCACCGGCCTGACCGAGATATTTGATGGTGTTGTTGAAGCGCGAGTCGAGCGTGAAGTAGTTCGCGTCGAATACCACGCCGGGCTCGATCGCGAGCGACTGGCCCTGGCCGCCGGCCGGATCGACCAGAATCGCGAAGTCTTCGTTGGCGTTGAGCTGCCGCCCGAAGGTGAGCCGGCCGAAATCGCCTTTGAGCCCGACGAACGCCGCTTGTGAGAACAGCGTCCCGGCATTCTTCAATGCACCGGTGCCGCTGTTGAAAGCGCCTTCGAGCTTGAAGATCGCCTGAAGGTCGCCGCCCAGATCCTCCTTGCCGAAGAAGCCGAACTGGTTGCCGGCCACGATGTTGTTGTTGAAGCCAACGGCCGCGCCGCCCTTGAGCCCATTCGTCCAGCGCATGCCGCCGCCGATGTCGCCATACAGGGTGACAGTCGATTGCGCGTAGGACGTGAGCGGAAGCATGCCGCCAATCAGGGTGGCCATCAAAATCCTTTTCATGTGTCTCCTTGAACGTTCTATATTTTTTTTGTATTGCTAATTATTGATAGATCGACATCTCACGAAGCGATATGGCGATCGCGACTAACCGGGATCGGTGAGCGTCTGATTTGCCCTGGCGTCCGACGTCGAACCCGCAAGCCTCGCGGACGATCGCTGTGGATCCAGACAAAACGCACAGAGCGCGCCGCAGCCGAGCAATACGAAGCCGCACACGGAGCACGCGGTTTCAAATCCCTGCGCCGTCGAGCCTCCGGCCTGGTCGATGAGCATGCCGGTGACGACCGGCGCCGCGAGGCCCGCGAGCGACGAGAATCCGTTGCTGAGCGCGAGGATGCCGCCTCGTTGCGAATCGGGTGTCACCTCGCCGAGCATCGCGGGTCCGATCGAGTACGTCACGAGCGTCATGCCGCTGCCGAGCGTGAGCAGCACGAACTTCGCGAGCGGCGGCAGGCCGGGCAGTGCGAGCGCCGAGATCAGCATCCCTGCGACGGCGAGGGTTGCCGCAACGAATGCCCCTCGGCCGAGCCTCGACGGCACGCCGCGCGCCAGCAGCCGCTGCGAGAGCGCTGCAAGCCCGAGGCTCAGCGGCGCCGTGATCGCGACGAACAAGGCGAACATGCGTCCGGCTGCATGCGCCTCGTAGCCCATGCCGAGTTGCAGCCACGTCGGAATCCAGGTCAGCGTCATGGCGAGAATCCAGTTCGCGGCAAAGTGCCCGGCAAAGGTGCCTAGCACGGTCCGGTCGGTCAGCAGCAGGGCATAGGGCACGCGTACCTGGCACGCGGCAGGCGCGCGCGTGGTCAGGGCTCCTTCCGCGCCGAAGACAAGCCAGGCGGCGCACCAGAGCGCGCCGAGCGCGGCCAGCACGAGGAAGTTCGCGCGCCACCCCCAGTGCGCGCTGACGACCGGTATGCCGAGTCCCGCAACGAGCAGCCCAAGCGCGCTTCCCTGGTGGAGCACCGCAACCGGCAGATTGCGCTTCGCATCGGGAAACCACTTGTAGAGCGCATGCACGGCGACTGGCGAAGCAGGCCCTTCGCTCGCGCCAAGCAGCACACGGCAGGCGAGGATGCTCCAGATCGATCCGGCAAGCAGCATCGGCAATTGCAGTGTGGTCCACGCAGCGGCCATGGCGAGCAGCAGCCATTTCGTCGATGCGCGATTTGCCAGCAGACCGCCGAGCACCGCTGAAATCGAGAACAGCCAGTTCAGGCTCCCGCCGATCACGCCGAACTGCGTCGACGTGAGATGAAGCTCCCGCATCATCGGTACCGAGACGAGTCCCAGTACGACCTTGTCCAGGAAATTCACGAGCATCATCAGGGCGAGCATGGCCGCGATGGACCATGCGCGACCCGGGCTGTACGAGGGATCGTCGATTTTCACCGTCTTTGTCTCCGTGATTGTCGTTCTGTTCGTGCCTTATCTTTCGTGCTCGCCGGGCATCGGGACGGTGTCGTCGCCGTCGGGCAGCCCGAGTGAGAACTTCACCGGAAAGCGGCATGCGACGGTCTGGTCGGCGGCGATCTCGCGCACTATGCCGCGCGCCTGCACATGGGGGTCCGCGAACAGTTCGTGTGCGTCGAGCACGGGCGAGACGGGCAGGTCGAAACGTTGCAGCGTCGCAATCCATTGCGCAAGCGGACGCGTCGCGAAGATCCGCGCAAGCAGCGTGTTGACCTCCTGCTTGTGCCGCTGCCGCCCGGCGCGCGTTGCGAAGCGTTCGTCCATCAGCGCGGGAAAGTCGGCGCCGATGGCCTCGCGCAGATTCAGCCAGAACTTGTTCTCGAGAATGCCGAGCGCGAGGTGCCGGCCGTCGCGTGTCTCGAAGAGATCGTTCTCCGGCATCACGCCCGTGGAGTCCAGCGGATGGTCGACGTACTCGCGCGACGCCCACGCGGCGGGTGCGGTCCATGCCATCACGCAGTCGTGAATCGAGACGTCGAGATGCTGGCCGAGCCCGCTCGCACGGGCGCTCAGAATGGCCGCGGTGAGCGCGAGCGCGGCATGGCTCGACGCCGCATAGTCGGCGATCCGGATGCGCGGCCGCGTCACGCGGTCGTTGACCTGAACGGGAACCGACCAGAAGCCGCCCAGCGCCAGGTAGTTCAGATCGTGGCCCGGCGCGTGCGCATAGGGGCCGGTCTGCCCGAAGCCCGAGATCGAGCACATGACGAGGCGCGGGTTCACCGCGGCGAGCGTCGCATAGTCGAGCCCGAGGCGCGCCATGACACCGGGCCGGAAGCCCTCGACCAGCGCATCGGCTTCGCGGATCAGTTCGATGAACGCCTGCTTGCCGGCCGGTGTTTTGAGGTCGAGCGCCACCGAGCGCTTGCCGCGATTGAGCTGGGCGAACAGGACGGGACTGAGCATGCGTGTCGGGTCGCCGGCACCCGGGGGCTCGACCTTGACGACGTCGGCGCCGAGTTGCTGGAGCAATGACGTCGCGTGGGGTCCCGGCAGTAGCTGGCTCACGTCGACAATCCTGACGTCTTTCAGGCAGGACCACGCCGGTTTCGTTTGCGCCATGGCTTGAATCTCCTTATGCCGGTATTGCCGGTTCAGCTCGTGGCCTGGGCGGGCTCGAGGATGGCGCGGGCGATCGTGTTGCGCTGGATTTCGCTCGTGCCGGTGAAGATGCGGAACATGCGCAGCTTGCGGAACGTCTGCTCGATCGGGTGGTGGCGCGTGACGCCCACGTTGCCGTGGATCTGCACCGCCTTGTCGGCCACTTCGAAGCAGCGCTCCGAGACGAACAGCTTGCAGGCCGCCGCCTTCGCGCGCAGATCGGCGCCGGCATCGGCCAGCATCGCGGTCTGGGCGATCATGCTCTCGCAGGCCCAGAGCGCGGCGGCCATGTCGGCGAGCATGTGCTGGATCGCCTGGAAGCGCGCGATCGGGCCGCCGAACTGGCGGCGCGTGCGGGCGTAGTCCAGCGAGGCCTCGTAGGCCGCCGTCGCGAGCCCGAGCATGGTCGGGCAATGCAGCAGGCGGTTCACGTTGATGCGCGACATGCCGAGCCGAAAGCCGTTGCCCTTGCCGCCGAATACGTTCGCAAGCGGCACGCGCACGCTCTCGAAGCGGATATCCGCATCGATATGCTGGCCCGACATCGGCACGTAGCGCTGCTCGACCGTGACACCGGGCAGATCGAGATCGACGAGAACGGCGGTGATCTCGGGCGGGCTCGCGCTTGCGTCGGTCACGCACATCAGAATCGCGAAATCGGCGAACGGGGCGCCGCTGATGTAATGCTTCACGCCGCTGATCACCAGCGCGTCGCCATCCACGATGGCCGTGGTCGAGATGCTCTGGGCATCGGAGCCCGAATGCGGTTCGGTCAGCGCAAAGCAGGTCGACTTCTCGCCGCGAATGACCGGCTTGAAATACCGCTCGAGCTGTTCGGGCGTCGCGTATTTCAGCATGTTGCCCACGCGCGGCGGGCCGCCCAGGTCGCCCAGCACATGCGGGGCGAGCGCCGACCCTGAAGCGGCGAGGTCGGCCTTCAGCGCGCATTGCTCGAGAATCGAGAGTTCCTTGCCGCCAAGCGCAACCGGCAGGCAGGCCGCGTAGTAGCCGAGTTCGGCCGAGCGCCGCCATACCCGCTGCAGGGTCGCTTTCGGCCAGACGTCCTCGCTGCCGAGACCGAGCTCGCGCTCCATCGGCAGTAGTTCGTCGGCGACGAAGCGGCGGATGCCTTCGCGCGTTGCTACAAACGCGGGACCGTTCAGGTGGTCGAACATAAGGTCTCCTGTGAATTCAGTTGACGCGCCGCGCGGCGCCTTGCCAGTACTGCTCGCGCACGAGCTTGCGGGCAATCTTGCCGCTCGCGTTCTTGGGCAGGCCGGCGACGAAAGCGATCGAGCGTGGCAGCTTGTAGTCGGCGAGCTGCGTGCGGCAGTGCGCGGCGAGCGCCTCGGCCGTCGCCTCGCGCCCTGGCTTGAGCACGACCACGGCCTTGACGGCTTCGCCCCATTTGTCGTCGGGCACGCCGATCACGCAAGCTTCGAGCACATCCGGATGACGGTAGAGCATCGCTTCGACCTCGGTCGGATAGACGTTGAAACCGCCCGAGATGATCATGTCCTTGCGGCGATCGACCAGATAGATGAAGCCCTCTTCGTCAACGCGCGCGAGGTCGCCGGTGCGCAGCCAGCCGTCGACGAGCACCTCGGCGGTCAGCTCCGGCGCGCCCCAGTAGCCGCGGAAGACGTCGTTGCCGCGAATCACGATTTCACCGATGGTCTCGCCGCTTACCTCGCGGCCCTGTTCGTCGACCACGCAGACCTCGGTTTCGCCGAGCGGCCGTCCGCATGAAGCGAGCCGCGCGGGACGATGCGCAAGCGCGTCGGCGTGATCGGCGATGGACAGGCGGGTCACGCCCGAAGTCGACTCGCTCGCGCCATAGCCTTGCGAGAGCACCGGGCCGATGCGCGCCCAGGCTTCCTCGATGCGTGCGGGCGCCATCGGCGCGGCGCCGTAGCCGAGCATCTTCAGGCTGCGCAGGTCGGCTGTGTCGAGGGCCGGTTCGCCGAGCAGCATGTTGATCATGGCTGGCACCATGAAGGCATGGGTGATGGACAGGCGCGAGATATCGGCGATAAAACGGGCTGGCTCGAAGGCATCGAACAGAACGAGCGTCGCGCCGTTGAAAAGATAGGGCTGCATCAGCATGCCCGAGGCGTGCGTGACCGGCCCGATCAGCGCGAGACGGTCGCCCGGGCGCGCCGGGCGGTCCATGCCGAGGACGATCTTGCGCAGCGACGCGAGGCGGTTGCCGTAGGTTTGCATGGCCGCCTTGATGCGTCCGGTCGAACCCGACGAAAAGTGCAGCACGGCCAGGTCGTCTGTCTGCGGACGATAGTCCGGCGCCTGCGGACTCGCGCGTTCGATCAGTGTCTCGTAACCGGCATAGCCGGGGGCGTCCCCGCCGATTGCGATGAAAGTCTCGATCGAGGCGAAGCCGGCCGACTGCCGCGTATAGCCGGTGTACCCCGGTCCTGCAATCAGGACCCGCGGCGTGCAATTTTCGACGACATCGGCGGCCTCATGCGCCGTGAAGCGCGGATTCAGCGCAGCCTTGACGAGGCCGGCCTTGTAGAGCGCGCATTCGATTTCGACCAGCTCCGTGCAGTTGCGCGATTGCACGGCGACGCGGTCACCTTTCGCGAGGCTCAATCCCAGCAGGGCATTGGCGAGGCGCGTCGAGCGCTCGTCGAGCTGACGAAAGCTCAGATGCCGGTCGTGGTGGATGACCGCCGGGCGGTCGCCCCAGTAGCGTGCGGCACGGCGCAGAAAATAGGCAAAGCTCAATGCGTGTCTCCTGGTTCATCGGTCTGACCGTAGTCTGTAAGATGTTGGGCATCACCTCAATGCCGTAGCTGGCATAGGTGCATAACCAATGGGAATGACCTTGGAAACACGCGACCTCGATTATCTACTGGCCGTGCAGGAGCACGGCGGCATCGGCAAGGCAGCGGAAGCGCTCGGCATGAGCCAGCCGGCGCTTACGAAGGCGCTGCGGCGCGTGGAGGAACAGGCTGGCTTGCCGCTTTTCGAACGCACCGTGAATGGCGTGACGCCAACGCCCGCCGGCACGCTCTTTCTTGCGCGAGCGCGGCGTATCGCGCTCGAGTACGACGACGCGTTAAAGGAAATGGAAGCGCTGCGCAGCGGCGAGCAGGGCCTGTTGCGGATCGGCTATTCGCCGACTGTGCCGGGCTCGCTCGTGCTCGGCGCGTGCCAGCAACTGATGACCGAGCGGCCCGCGGCGAAGCTGCGGTTACGCCGGCGGCTCGCGCGTGATCTCGGCGCACTGCTCTTCGCGGGCGAACTTGACCTGATCGTTGCGCCACAGCTTGACAGCAACGATGGCACCTGCGAGTTCGTCGAGCTTTTTCATGACAGCCTCGTCGTGCTGGCAGACGAGGGTCATCGGCTGCATCGCAAGCGCGGCCTCACGCTTGCCGACCTGGCCGACGAGCAGTGGCTGCTGCCCGCGCCGCACATACGGATTCGTCAGCAGGTCGACGAGGCGTTCCGGCAGCGCGGCCTCGCGGGGCCGAAGCTGCGCGTCGAGACGGACTTCGGGAGTAACTCGCTGCTTTACCTGCTGCGCGGCACGACGATGCTCTGCGTGGCCGGAACCGAGTCGCTAGGGGCGTTGCGGGGCTTGCGCGCATTGCGCTTGGGCACGGAGCAATTAGACTTGCGCCGGCAAGTGGGCATGACGTACCGGGCGGGCGCATATCTGTCACCGCTTGCTCAGCGCCTGATCGTGGTATTACAGGAGCGGCTGGCATGAGGGGGCGATGGCAACTGCCAATGTGCGCTAAAAATGCAATCACCGTAGCTTGAAAATTGAGGTTGACCCGACTCGACGGACGGATTTGCAGAAAGCGATTTGATGTGATCTAGTCTCCGTGAAGCGTTGAGTCGTGGGTTGTCCACGGGCGGGCAGCGGGTCGCCTCTCACGACCACGACGCTGCCCGCCAGTGGGCAACCCGCAAGGCGACACGAGTTGCGTTTTAGCATTCTGATATTCAAAT
>NZ_CAJMZF010000011.1:0-216323 GCF_905220245.1 Paraburkholderia sp. J63
CGGCGGCTATTGCGGTGCCTGTTGCGGCGCCGACTTCATCAATTGCGCACTCAACTGCTTGTACTTGAGCAGCGCCACCTGGTCGCCCTGCGCCGCCGCCGCCGCGTAGTAGGCGCGCGCAACGTTCAGGTTCTTCGGCACGCCGTCGCCGCCGCGCTCGTAGAACGAGCCGGTCACGTACTGCGCCGTCATGTCGCCGCCTTCCGCGGCCTTCTTGTACCAGTAGAACGCCTGCTTGTTGTCGCGCGAGGTGCCGCGCCCGTCGAGATACTGGTTCGCAAGCGCGAGCTCGGCCTGCACATGGCCCTGCTTCGCGGCCTTCAGGAACCACTGATGCGCCTGCACCGGATCGCGCTCGACGAAATCGCCGTCGTCGTACATCTTGCCGTAGACGTATTGCGCGTGGGACATGTTCGCGTCGGCGGCCTTGCGCAGCCACTTGCGGCCTTCGCCCACGTCGGCGGCGCCGCCTTCGCCGTTCACCAGCATCATCGCGTAGTTGAACTCGGCGAGCCGGTTGCCGCGTGCGGCGGCGGCCTGGAATTCGGTGCGCGCGGTCGTGAGATTGCCGGCGTTGTAGTCGGCGACGGCGTTGGCCGTTTGCGGATCGGATTCCGCGCCCGTAGCGTGCACAGCCGGCGCAGAGGCCGAACCCGCGCCCGCCGCGGCCGCGAGTCCGCTCGCGCCCAGCGCCCCAGCGGCGACGCACGCTGCGACCGCCGCCGCACGGACCTTCCGCGCCAGCAACACGTTCGGACGCCTCATGATCTCGCCTCCTGGAGCGCCTGGCGCGTCGCGCGCATGAGCCAGATGACGTCGGCGGCCAGCGCGACGAAGTTGAAGCCCATCTCGCGATACTGCTTCGCCTGCGCGGCGTCCATCGCAAAGATGCCCGCGGCCACGCCCGCCGCGCGCGCGGCGGCAACGATGCGCGTCATCGCGGCCACGACGTCGGGATGCTTCGAGTCGCCCAGATGGCCGAGGCTCGCGGCCAGATCGGCGGGCCCGACGAAGAGGCAATCGACGCCCGCCACCGCCGCGATCTTCTCGACATCGTCGAGTGCCGCCGCCGATTCGATCTGCACGATCGACGCGATCTGCGCGTTCGCGCCATGCAGATAGTCGCGCCGCATGCCATAGGCCGCCGCACGCACGACGCCCGCGACGCCGCGCTGGCCGTTCGGCGTATTGGCATCGGGATACTGGGTGTAGCTCACCACGCGCGCGGCTTCGTCGGCGGACGCCACGTTGGGAAACATCACCGTGCGCACGCCCGCGTCGAGCACGCGTTTGACGAGCCACGGCTCGTTGGCCGGCACGCGCACGACGGGCTCGGTCGGCAGATGCGCCGCCGCGATGGCGCGCAGTTGCGCGATGATGTCGCCGCTGTCGTTGGGCGTGTGCTCCATGTCGATCAGCAGCCAGTCGAAACCGGCATGCGCGAGCGCCTCGGCGGCGGTCTCGCTGCCCATCGAAAGCCACAGGCCATAAAGCGGCTCGGCTTCCTTGAGGCGTTCCTTGAGGGGATTGGTGAAGGTGCTCATCGCCGTGCTCCCGGCGAGGCTGCGGGACGCGCGCATCCCGCGCGGGCCTCGTGGCCCGGCAGCAGCGCCGCAGCCGGCATGTCTCGCTCCGTTGTGTTATCGGGCCGCGCGTCGGATGCGCGGCCTTGCCGGAGCGATCATACCGCGACAAAAGTTCGCGGGCCGGGCGGAAAACCCGGGCTTGCGGGGCGCGATCGCGGCTTGGTGGTGGCCTGGTGGCGCCTTAAGCGCGCGTGACTTCGGCCCAGCAGTTCGGCGTCTCGTACAGACGCACCTTCTGCAGTTGCAGATTCACGCCGTAGTGCGCGTCGTAGACGTTCGCGAGAATCTCGAACGCGATGGCCGCGAGGTTCTCCACGGTCGGGATGCGGTCGATCACGACCGTCTTGTGGCCGGGCAGCGTCTCGAGGAAGCCGCGCACCTGCGTGTCGCCTTCGAAGACGATGAACGCGTGGTCCCACAGATCGACGAGATGCTGGTTCGCGAGCGCCTTCACGTCGGCGAAATCCATCACCATGCCGCGGTCGGGCGCGCCTTCCGTCTCGACGGTGTCGCCTTGCAGCGTGACTTCCAGCACGTAGCGATGGCCGTGCAGGTTACGGCACTGGC
This sequence comes from Paraburkholderia sp. J63, assembly GCF_905220245.1. Lineage (NCBI taxonomy): Bacteria > Pseudomonadati > Pseudomonadota > Betaproteobacteria > Burkholderiales > Burkholderiaceae > Paraburkholderia > Paraburkholderia sp. J63. Next base: position 2,154 of record NZ_CAJMZF010000011.1, read on the forward strand.
TGCGGTGGTCGGGGATGCGGTGGCCCGCATCGAATTCGAGTTTTCGGGTGATCGTCAGCACGGCGCTATTCGGAAAAATTCGGGGCAAAAATCAGGGAATGTTCAGGTACTTGTGCGTCTGCATCGAGAGGCGCCATTGCGGATGCCGCTTGCACCAGTCGACGGCGAGCTTCGTGTTCAGGTCGCGCGACGCGCCGTCCATCGGCTGGACGAGAAAATACTCGAAATCGAGCAACGCGTACTCGGCGAGGCGCTGGTTGTCCTGCGGGACCACGACCTTGAGCTCGTTGCCCTTCGTGACCACGAGCGGCGCGTCGGCCTTCGGGCTCACGCACACCCAATCAATGGTTTCCAGCACCGGCAGCGAGCCGTTCGTTTCGATGGCGATCGTGAAGCCGGCCGCGTGCAGCGCGTCGACGAACGGCTGATCGATCTGCAGCATCGGCTCGCCGCCCGTGCAGACGACGAAGCGGTTGCCTTCGCCTTCGGGCCAGAGCGACGCGATCATCGCGACGAGCTCCTCGGGCGTGCGGTACTTGCCGCCGTTCTCGCCGTCGGTGCCCACGAAATCGGTGTCACAGAAGCGGCAGACCGCCGCTTCGCGGTCTTCCTCGCGGCCCGACCACAGATTGCAGCCGGCGAACCGGCAGAACACGGCCGGACGCCCGGCGTTCGCGCCTTCGCCCTGCAACGTATAGAAAATTTCCTTTACCGCGTAAGTCATGGTGCTGCCTGATCGTTTTCCCCGCGTGTCGACGCTCGAGGAACGGGTTATTTCGGGCGCTGATCGTCTGTTCGCGAGGCGCGCCGCCCGTGCGCCGCCCCGCTCCTGCCGCCACGCTGCATGGCTGCCGCCATCGCGCGTGGCCTCGCGCCCGTCATCCGTTCAGACCGGCGCTTCCGTTACCTTTTCGCCCGCGAGGTACGCCTCGTAGCCGCGCTTGCGCAGCTTGCATGCCGGGCACTCGCCGCAGCCGAAGCCCCAGTCGTGGAGCTCGGCGCGCTCGCCCACGTAGCAGGTATGCGTTTCCACGCGCACCAGCTCGACCAGCGGCTCGCCGCCGAGCGTTTGCGCGAGGCGCCACGTGTCGGCCTTGTCGAGCCACATGAGCGGCGTCTCGATCACGAAGCGGCTGTCCATGCCGAGATTGAGCGTGACCTGCAGCGACTTCATGGTGTCGTCGCGGCAATCGGGATAGCCCGAGAAGTCGGTCTCGCACATGCCGCCCACGAGCACCTTGAGTCCGCGCCGGTAAGCGATCGCCGCGGCGATCTGCATGAACATCAGGTTGCGGCCCGGCACGAAGGTATTCGGCAGGCCGCTTGCGGCCGTTTCGATCTCGATTTCGCGCGTCATGGCCGTGTCGCTGATCGAGCCGAGCACCGAGAGATCGATCATGTGATCGTCGCCGAGCCGCTCGCCCCACGCGGGAAACGCCTGCGCAATGGCCGCGCGAAAGCCGTCACGGCATTCCAGTTCGACGCGATGACGCTGGCCGTAATCGAAGCCGAGCGTCTCGACGGTATCGTAACGGTCGAGCGCCCAGGCAAGGCACGTAGCCGAGTCCTGGCCGCCGGAAAACAGCACGAGCGCGCCGTTCCTGGGTTCTGTTCGAGTCACCGTGAAACTCCGTGTTGAGAGGTTCCGCGCGGTCGCAAGCCCTGGAAACCCGCCGCACGGACCGGCCTGAGCTGCCGGCCAATGCAGTATAGGCTGCGGCTTTTTGGCCGATATCGGCGCTACTTTATACCGCTGATATCCCAACCGCGTGGGTCGGCATGGCGCCCGGAAAACCCGCCCAACGAAAAAGCCCCAGGAATCGTACGATCTCCTGGGGCTGCATTCTGGTGGCCTGGGACGGAATCGAACCATCGACACGCGGATTTTCAATCCGCTGCTCTACCAACTGAGCTACCGGGCCAACGAAGAAAGAAGATTATAGCGATCCTGACGGACCCGCGCAAGGGCTTTCGCAAAAAAGTTAGCTCATTCGCCCTTGCTCTTGCCGAGGTCCACGCCGAGCTGCTTGAGCTTGCGGTACAGGTGCGTGCGCTCGAGGCCGGTCTTCTCGGCCACGCGCGTCATGCTGCCGTTCTCGCGCGCGAGGTGGTACTCGAAGTAGGCGCGCTCGAACGCGTCGCGCGCGTCGCGCAACGGGATGTCGAACGAGATCGACGCCACGCCTGTCGCGGCCGTTCCGCCCTGCACGCCGTCGGCGCCCAGCACCGGCAGCGCGGCCGCCGACGCCACCGCGGCCGGCCCGCCCGACGCCGGCTTGGCCCCGCCCGGCGCGCTCGCCGGCACCGGCGCGGCGCTGCCGCGCGCGAGCCCCTGCTCGACCGCCTTCAGGAGCTTTTGCAGCGCGATCGGTTTTTCGAGGAAGTTGAGCGCGCCGATCTTGGTCGCCTCGACGGCCGTGTCGATGGTCGCATGCCCCGACATCATGATGACGGGCATCGTCAGATGGCCCTGCGCCGCCCATTCCTTGAGCAGCGTGACGCCATCGGTGTCCGGCATCCAGATATCGAGCAGCACCAGGTCCGGCACCTGACGCTGACGGAATTCGCGCGCCTGCTGCGCGTCTTCCGCGAGCTCCACCACGTGCCCTTCGTCGCTGAGGATCTCCGAGAGCAATTCCCGGATGCCCATTTCGTCGTCTACCACCAGGATGGTTGCCATTTACGCTGCCCTTGTCTGCACTGTTGCTTTTGATCCCTGCTCCGCTGCCGCGCGCGCCGCCTTGCCCCGGGTGCCGCGGGTGGCGGCATCCGGCAGCGTGGCACCAGGCGGGGCGCCCGGATTGGCGTCGTCCGCCAGCTGGAGAAAGAGAATCGAGATCTGCGCGCCTTCTATCACGTCGCCCGCTTTCATGCGATTGCGGATGTCGATGCGCGCGCCGTGCTCGTCGACGATCTTCTTGACCATCGCAAGCCCGAGTCCTGTTCCTTTGGCCTTGGTCGTCACATACGGTTCGAACGCGCGCGTGAGAATGCGCGCCGGAAAGCCGGGCCCGTTGTCCGACACCGTGAGACGCACCGCGACGCGCGTGTGGCCGTCCGCATCCGGATCGCCATATTCTACGGCCCGCGTCTCGAGCATTACGTGTGGAGTCTCGACGTCGGCCACCGCATCCTGCGCATTCTGCAAGAGGTTATGAATGACCTGGCGCAATTGCGTCGCGTCGCCCCGGATGACCGGCAACGCGGAAAGCTCGACCTTGATCGCGCTCTTGCCTTCCTCCGCGCCATAGAGCGTGAGCACTTCGCTCACGAGCTCGTTCAACTGCAGGCTCGCGAGCACCGCGGGCGGCGTGCGCGCGTAGTCGCGGAAGTCGTCGACCATCTGCTTCATCGCCGCGACCTGATTGACGATGGTGGTCGCGCCGCGCTTGAGCACTTCGGCGTCCGAGGGCGCGAGCTTGTCGGAGAGCTTCATCTGCAGGCGCTCCGCGGAAAGCTGGATCGGCGTGAGCGGATTCTTGATCTCGTGCGCGAGGCGCCGCGCGACTTCGCCCCACGCGACCGAGCGCTGCGCCGAGATCACGTCGGAGATGTCGTCGAACACGACCACGTAGCCCGACGTCTGCATGTCGCCGGCGTCTCGGCCCGTATCGGACACGAGGCGCGCGCCGCGCACGAGCAGCGTGAGCGGATCGGTCTCGCCCGCGACCGGCACCGAGAACTGCTGCTGCCAGTGGCCGTGGTCCACGTCGCCGCTTTCGCGGTCGGTGCGCGAGGCTTCCTGGTCGGCGAAGGCCTTGCGCACCATCGCCGCGAAATCGCCGAGCGCCGTCACGTGATCGATGGGCAGGCCGAGCTGCGTCTGGAACGGATGGCGGAAGATGCGCTCGGCGCCGGGGTTGGCCGTCGTCAGCCGGAACTGGCGGTCGAACACGAACACGCCCGCCGTGAGATTCGCGAGGATGCTCTCGAGATATGCCTTCGAATGCTCGAGCGCGACGCGGTTCTTCTCCACGGCCTGGCGCGCTTCGGAGAGCTGGCGCGTCATCGCATTGAACGATTGCGTGAGGAAGCCCAGCTCGTCGCGCGACTTGATTTCGCGCTTGGGCGTGTAGTCGCCCTCGGTCACTTCCTTGGTGCCCTGCGCGAGCAGGAACAGCGGGCGCGCAAGCTGGTTGCCGAGCGCGAGCGCCAGCATCATCGCGACGAAGGTGGCGAGAAACAGCGCGAGCGTGAGCGTGCCGATGTACATCTTGCGCAAGCCCGTGCGGCCCAGCGCCTTCTCCTGGTACTCGCGATAGGCGCGCTGCACGGCGTCGGCGTTGCGTGCGAGCGCGGCGGGCACCGGCTGCTCCAGTTGCAGGAAGCGCTCGGCGGGCTGCAGGTCGGTGGTGTTCGCGTCGGGAATGCGCGTGACGACGCGCAGGCGCAGCGCGCCCTTCGGACCGTGCAGACGCGGGTCGCCGTCGACTTCGCCTTCGATCGCCGCATAGCCGCGCCCGCGCGCCTGATCGATCATGAGCGGCGTGGGCAGATCGGCCGGCATCAGCGAGGAGAAGTTGCTCGACGCCTGCGCGACCACGTGCATGTCCGGCGCCGCGCCCGACATGCTGCGCACCGGCTCGACGATGGTGGCGTCCTGCACGCCGAACTGGTCGCGCGCGCGCAAGAGCGTGAGCGTGGTGCCCGCGGCCTCGCCGTTCGCGATCTGCTCGGCCATCAGGCGCGCCTTGGTCTGCAGGTCGGAGAGCGACGCGTCGAGCATGCCGCGCCCGAGATTCAGGCCCGCCGTGAGCGCGGTCTCCACGTTCACGTCGAACCACGACTCGATCGAGCGCGAGACGAACTGGTACGAAACGATGTAGATGATGCCGCCCGGCACCACGCCCACGAGCGCGAAGAAAAACGCGAGCTTGGCCAGCAAGCGCGTGCCGAACTTGCCGCGCCGCAAGCGCACGACGATCACGATCACGAGCGCCGTCACCACCGAGAGGAAGATCAGCGCGACGACGATATTGGCCGCGTAGAGCCAGCCGTAGTAGCGGTCGAAGAATTCGGTGTTCGCGCTCGCGGCGGCAAGCAGCACGAGCAGCAGCGTCGCCGTGAACGCGACGGTGGAAACGAGCAGCTTGACGACGACGCTGCTGACACTGGTGGCGCGGCGTACTTTATTTAGCACGTTCGGTCACCGTGAAGTTAAAGCGCTTCCAGTCCGAAGCGAGATTCCAGTCGCGATTGTTGACCGCATCTATCTGGAACGGCTTGGGCATGAGCGCGACGTCGAGCTGCATGCGCACCGACGCCGTATAGGTTTCGCCCGGATGCACCTGCTTGCTGTCGATCACGTGCCACGAGGTGACGTGCTTGATGACGGCGAGCGCATCGGCGAGCGTCGTGAAGCCGAGCTGCAGCCCGCCGCTCGAAACACGATACTCGCGCGTGAGCGGCTGGAACGAGAGACGGATGCTTTGCGAAACGCTCACCGGCTGCTCGTCGAACCAGTACCAGCGCGGACGCGTGAGCTCGAAGTCGGTGGTGAAGTAGAGCGGAATGCCCTTGTTGACCGCGTCTTCCAGGCTGCTGTTGAGGTCGAAGTCGAAGCGGGCGTCGAGGCTCCAGCCCGTGCCGTCGGCCTGCAGCGACGCCCGCTGCACCGAGATCGAATCGGCGCGCGCCGGCGTGACGGCCGCGAAGCCGAAAGCCAGCGCGATCCAGATCAGGACCGCGAAGCGTAGCGGGAAGAAGCGTTTGATGGTCACCGTTTCTGAAAGCGCGCGTAGAAGAAGCCGTCGTGATCTGCGGTGCGATCGGGAACGGGGCGGGCGTCGTGCTGTGCATCGGCATCCGGCCGCGCCGCATGGGCTGCGCCGCTGTCGGGCCCCCCGGCCGGCGCGCCGTCGGCCGCGGGCAGCAGTTGCCCCGGCGCGTCCAATCGTACCGCATCCGCGTGGGTGCTTTCAAACCAGCTCGCCTGCGCCTCGCCCTCCTCGGGGAAGATCGAGCACGTTACGTAGAGCAGCTCGCCACCCGGCTTGACGAGCGCCCACAGCGCCTCGACGATGCGGCGCTGCTCCTGCGCGAGCGCCGCGATATCGCTTTGGCGACGCAGCCAGCGGATGTCGGGATGGCGGCGCACGATGCCCGAGGCCGAGCACGGCACGTCCGCGAGAATGCGGTCGAATGGCTCGCCGTCGAACCAGTTCGCGGGCGCACCCGCGTCGCCGATCACGACGCGTGCGTGCCGTGCGGGAAGTTGTGCGTCTGCGTCTGCATCGCCATCGGCTTGATCGGTCGAAAAGCCAAGGCGTGCGAAGTTCTCGCCGATGCGCGTCGCGCGCGTGGCATCGCTTTCGAGCGCGATCAGGTCGATGTCGGCGAGTTCGAGCAGATGGCCGCTCTTGCCGCCGGGCGCCGCACACGCGTCGAGCACGCGCATGCCGTCGCGCACGTCGATGATTTGCGCCGCGATTTGCGCGCCCGCGTCCTGCACCGAAATGTCGCCGGCCATGAAGCCCGGAATGCGGTCGACGGGCAGCGGCGCGGCGAGCCGCACGGCATGCGCGCCGATCTGCGTCGCGGCGAGGTTTTCCGCGGCGAGGCGCTGCACGTAGTCGGCGGCGCTCGTGCGGCGCGCGTTCACGCGCAGCGTGAGCGGCCCCTGGGTGTTGCCGGCCTCGAGAATCGCCTGCCAGCGCTCGGGCCACGCGCGGCGGACCGCGTCGATCCACCATTGCGGATAGTTCCAGCGCGCGACTTCGTCGGCCTGCGCGGCGGCGAGCGCACTCTCGCGCTCGCGCAAAAAGCCGCGCAGCACCGCGTTCACGAGGCCCTTCGCGAAGGCCACCTCGCGGCGCGCACCGATCGCGCGCACCGCCTGGTCGACGACGGTGAACGGCGTATAGGCGGCGTGCGCCTCATCGTCGACGAGCAGCGCCAGCGCGCACGCCAGCAGGTTCGTCACGAGCGGCGGCGGCGCCTTGCTCACGCGCTGCTTGATCAGCCAGTCCACGGTGCCGAGGCGCCGCATCGTGCGATACGCGATGTCCTGCACGGCGCCGCGCGCCAGCGCCGCGACGTCGTGCGGGAGCGCGGCAAAAGCGCTCGCGAGCGCCGCCGGCAGCGCCGCGCCCGCGCGCACCGCGCCCACGGCGTGCGCCGCCTGGTCGAGCGCGAAGCCGAGCGAGTCGGGGGCCAGGTGGACGGCCCCGCCTGGCTTGGCCTCACCGGTCCGGCGCGCCGATGCGGCGGGACGCCCGGCGTTTTTGGCGCGTGGCTGGCCGGACGAGGATGAGCCGGACGGGCGGCGGGAGGAACTGGATGTCATGGAGGAACCGGAAGCGGGCCGCGAGAGGGCGCGGCGAATCGTGCAAAAGCAAACCACAAGCGAGCCATTGTAGCGTGGCGTGGACGCAACGCCGCGCGCCTGACGCAATCGGCAGCGCGGGCGCGGATCGCCTCGCTCATCTGACGCGCCAATAAAAAAGGCAGACCCGAAGGTCTGCCCTTGCGCATGCGTGCTTCGCGGCTTCAGTCGAAGCGGCCGGTGCGGGCCATTTCCATGAGACGCGCGATGCGCTCCTCGGTGGCGGGGTGCGTCGAGAACAGATTCGCCACGCCGCCGCCCGAGAGCGGATTCATGATCATCATCTGCGCCGTGGCCGGATGCTGCTCGGCAGCCGGGAACGGAATGCCCTGCGCGTAGCGATGGATCTTGTCGAGCGCCGAAGCCAGCGCCTGCGGATCGCCCGAAATCTGCGCGCCGCCGCGATCGGCCTCGAACTCGCGCGCCCGCGAAATCGCCATCTGGATGAGCGCGCCCGCGATCGGCGCCAGCAGCGCGACGGCAATGCTGGCGATGGGGTTAGCCGGACGGCCGTTCTCGTCGCGGCCGCCGAAGAACATCGCGAAATTCGCGAGCGCCGAGATCGCGCCGGCCATGGTGGCCGAGATCGTCGAAATGAGGATGTCGCGATGCTTCACGTGCGCGAGCTCGTGCGCCATCACCCCGCGCATCTCGCGCTCGGACAGCACGCGCAGGATGCCGGTGGTGGCGGCTACTGCCGCGTGCTCGGGATTGCGGCCCGTGGCGAACGCGTTGGGTGCGTCTTCGTTGATGAGGTAGACGCGCGGCATCGGAATATCGGCGCGCGTGGCCAGCTCGCGGACCATGCGATAGAACTGCGGCGCCGTGGTCTCGTCCACTTCCTGCGCGTTGTACATGCGCAGGACCATCTTGTCCGAGAACCAGTACGAGAAGAAGTTCATGGCGAGCGCCAGCATGAGCGCGAGCATCATGCCGCGATGCCCGCCGATCATGCCGCCAATCACGATGAAAAGGGCCGTAATCGCGGCCATCAACATCGCGGTCTTGACCCAGTTGAACATGTGCTCTGCTCCTTCACCCATTGGGGATCAAATCGTTGAACGCCCGCCATCGGCCTCGCTCCGGCGAAGCGGCGAGCGCATTGTAAGCGATTTGTTAGATATGGGCGGATCGGAAAAATTCAATCTCAGCGCGTGGCGGCGGCGAGCCTCAGGCCGAGGCCGACGAACGCCGAACCCACCGTGCGGTCGAGCCACTTCTTGATGCCCGGCTTGCCGGAGAAGCGCTGCGTCACGCTGCCCGCGATCCAGGCGACGAAGCTGTTCCAGATCGTGCTCATGACGACGAACACGGCGCCGAGCGCGAGGAAGGCGAGCACCTTGTGCGGGCTCGTCACGTTCACGAACTGCGGGAAGAACGACACGAAGAACAGCACGACTTTCGGGTTCAGGACGTTGGTCCAGAAACCCGAGAGGAAGAGCTGGCGCAACGGGCGCGGCGCGGCTGCGCTCGACGTGGATTGCGCTGCGTTCGCGCTGGCCGCCGGGGCTTCCTGCTTCGCGAAAATCAGGCGCACGCCGAGGTACACGAGATAGCACGCGCCCACGAGCTTGATGACCGTGAATGCCGTGGCCGAAGCCGCGAGCAGCGCGGTCAGCCCGAACGCGCAGGCGAGCGCGTGCACGCAGCAGCCCGCGGAAATGCCCAGCGCCGACACCATCCCCGCGCTACGGCCCTGCGCGACGCTGCGGCCGACGATATAGGCCGTATCGGGGCCCGGCGTGACGTTCAGGAGAAAGACGGCGACGAGAAAGAAGCCGAAATGAGTGATGCCAAGCATGACGTTCTCTGCAAAAAACGACTCGAAAAGAGGGTTCGAGCCGCCCTGTGCAGCCGTCCCGACGAATCTCTCAAATTCTAACGCGCGCGACGGTGCGTGCGTTGCCTCGCCGCATGACCGTATGTTCGAAAGCCCAAAGCATCCGGCTATGCGGCGGGGGCTAGGCTGCGCCGGCGTCGGTCAACGTGAAGCGCTGGCCGGCCGCGAGCGGCATGCCGGCGAGGAATTCGCGCGCAGGCAGGCGCTTGCCGCCGGGCTTCTGCAATTGCGTCACGCGCAAGGCGCCCTCGCCGCACGCCACCACGACGCCCGCGGGCGAGACCTCGAGGATCTGGCCCGGCGCGGCCCCAGCGGGAACATCGACACCATCGGCCGGTTCGGCGGACCACAGCTTGAGCAGCGCGCCGTCCAGCGTGGCCGCGCCGCCCGGGAACGGATCGAACGCGCGAATCTGCCGGGCGAGCACCATGGCGGAACGGCGGAAGTCGAGCGCGGCTTCCTGCTTGCCGATCTTCTCGGCATAGGTGACGCCATCGGCGGGCTGCGGCGTGACGGGCAGCGCGCCGTCGCGTTCGAGCCGGATCAGCCCGTCCACCACGAGTTGCGCGCCCAGCGCGGCAAGGCGGTCGTGCAGCGTCGCGGTCGTATCCGTGGCCGCGAGGGGCGTGCGCACTTCCGAAATCATCGGCCCGGTATCGAGGCCCGCGTCCATCTGCATGAGCGTGATGCCGGTCTCGGCGTCGCCGGCCTCGATCGCCCGGTGGATCGGCGCCGCGCCGCGCCAGCGCGGCAAGATGGACCCGTGGATGTTGATGCAGCCGTGCCGCGGAATGTCGAGCACTTCCTGCGGCAGCAACAGGCCGTAGGCGGCCACCACCATCACGTCGTGCGGCGTCGCGCGCAGCAGATCCAGCGCCGCGGCCGCCTCCTCGGGATACTTGCCCGTGCGCCGCAACGAAGGCGGCTGCGCCACCGCGATGCCATGCTCCTGCGCGTAGCGCTTGACCGGGCTCGCCTGGAGCTTCATCCCGCGCCCGGCGGGACGGTCGGGCTGAGTCAGCACGAGCGGCACGGCAAAGCCAGCCTCGTGGATCGCGGCGAGCGCCGCGGCGGCGAATTCCGGCGTACCGGCAAAAATGACGCGAAGAGAGTGGCTCATGGGCGCTAAAAGATCGGCGAAGAAAGAAAGAAGCGGCGCAGCGCGCGAGGCTTACATCGCGTGCTCGAGCTTCTTCATCTTGCTCTTGATGCGCGTCTGCTTGAGCGGCGACAGATACTGGACGAACACCTTGCCCATCAGGTGATCCATCTCGTGCTGGATGCACACGGCGAGCAGGCCCTCGCAATCCACTTCCCAGGTCTCACCCTTCTCGTTGAGCGCCCGCACGCGCACCCTCTCCGCGCGCTCGACGTTGTCGTAGATGCCCGGCACCGAGAGACAGCCCTCCTCGTGCACGTCCCTTTCGGTGCTCGACCAGACGATTTCCGGGTTGATGAACACGAGCAGCTCGTCATGCGTCTCGGAGACGTCGATCACGACGACGCGCTCGTGCACGTCGACCTGGGTCGCGGCAAGACCCACGCCGGGTGCCGCGTACATGGTCTCGGCCATGTCGGCGACGAGCTTGCGGATACGGTCGTTGACCACCTCGACGGGCTTGGCGACCTTGTGCAGACGCTTGTCCGGGTAATGAAGAATGTTCAGTAGAGCCATGGTTTGACAGTTCCTGGTTGGGCGCCGCGGACCGCGCGCTCGCGCGCGCATGGCCATTCGGCCAACTGGTGCGCCCCTCGCGGAATACAGAAGATAGTCGGACAGATGCGAACGAAATGACGGGAATCAACACGCCGCTGGGCTCGAAAGCACTTCTCGCGCCCGTTCTGCCGCTGCGTGAACGGCATCGGCACGAGATCCAGCCACAAGCCCGGCCAACCAGCACGACGCCCGCAGCGCGCCATGACGATGCGTCATAGCGCCGCCAATAAATTTCGGATGGTGAAAATTTTATCACGACGGGCCCAGCTTCGCCCGCCACCGGAGAATTGCCGATGCTCGCCCCCTTGCCGCTAGAGGCCGACGAACTCAGCGCCTGGCTGCGCCTCGTGAACGCGCGGGGCCTGAAGCCCGCGGCGCTCTGCGCGCTGCTTCGCGCGTTCGGGCTTCCGCAGCACGTGTTTGCGCAACCGTTCGAGGCGCTCGCGGCCGCGGCGGGCACCGAAGCGGCCCGCGCCGCGCTGGCGCCGCCCGCAGCGAACTTCGCGCAGCAAGTCGCGGCCGTGATCGCCTGGCGTGCGCAGCCCGGCAACGCGCTCGTCACGCTCGCCGATCCCGCCTATCCGCCGCGCCTCCTGACGATGCCCGACCCGCCAGCGCTCCTCTACGTGCAAGGGCGGCTCGATCTGCTGCATGCCCGCAGCGTGGCCGTGGTGGGCAGCCGCAGCGCCACGCCACAAGCGCTCGAAGATGCCACGCGCTTCGCGCGCACGCTCGCGGCGGCGGGCGTGACGGTCGTCTCGGGCCTTGCGTCCGGCGTGGATGGCGCCGCGCATCGGGGCGCGCTGGACGAGCGCGGCGGCGGCGGCACCGTCGCCGTAATCGGCACGGGCGCCGACCTCGTCTATCCCGCCGGACATCACGCGCTCGCGGCGCAAATCGCCTCGCGTGGGGCGATCGTCAGCGAATGGCCGCTTGGCACGCCCGCGCGTTCGGCGAATTTCCCGCAGCGCAACCGCGTGATCGCGGCACTCGTGGAGGGCGTGATCGTGGTCGAGGCCGCGATGCGCTCGGGTTCGCTCATCACCGCGCGGCTCGCCAACGAGATGGGACGCGATGTGTTCGCGCTGCCCGGCTCGGTCCACGCGCCGCTCTCGCGCGGGTGTCATCGGCTGATCAAGGAAGGCGCGCAGCTGGTCGAAACGCCCGAGGAAGTGCTCGAAGCGCTGCGCTTCACGCAGCCGGCACCACGTGCGCGGCGCACCCGCGCGCCGCGCGAACGCGACTCGACAGACGCAATGACGCTCCCGCTCGAATTCGAAGCGCAGCCCCCGCGCGTCGCGCGCGACAACGCCCCGAGCGAGCCGCCAGCCGAAGCGGCGCCGGGTCGTGATGCAGCGCACGCTCGCTCCGCTGCACTCGCGCCCGAAGCGCACGCTCTGCTTGCCGCACTCGGCCACGCCCCCGCCACGCTTGAAATCCTCGCGCAGCGCACCGACATGACCGAGGCCGCCCTGCAAGCCACGCTGCTGCAGCTCGAGCTGGCCGGGTACGTGAGCGCGCTGCCCGGCGGCCGGTTTACGCGGGCGCCCCACTGCTAGCCCGCCGCCGTGTTACATTCGCGCCAAATACCCGCCCAACGCTCACACTCTCTATATAGAAGAGAACGCAAGGAACGATCATGCCCGCGCTTGACCTCGACACCGACGCCGACCAGATCGCCGGGCGCGTCACCGACTGCGACACGCTGTTCGTCGCCTGTCTGTGCGCGCAGTGGTGCGGCACCTGTCGCGACTATCGGGCGACGTTCGACCGCATCGCCGAAGCCCATCCCGAGATCTGCTTTGCCTGGATCGACATCGAAACGCACGCCGACCGCTTCGACGATCTCGACGTGGAAAACTTCCCGACCATCTTGATCGAAGACAGCAAGGCCACGCGCTTTTTCGGCACGGTGCTGCCGCACGCCGCCGTGGTCGAGCGCATGCTCGCGGATCTCACGGCGCTGCCGGGCGTCGCCGACGCCCCGAAGCTTCGGCCCGTGCTGGCCGAGGCATGATTGCCCGCCACCGCGCCGCGCCTATATGATTGGCGCCCGTGATTCGTGCCCGTAAAAGCCCCACGAGCGGCCTGCGGACGAGAGGCCGACGGCGTCGCAGCGAACGGCGGCCGGCATCGATCCGATGACACGAAAATCGCCGCCGCGGCGCCATGTGCTATAAAGCGGTCGTTAAGCGAGAGGCGAAACGCGCCGCGCCGGCCCCGAAGCGAACCCGGACGGCATAGCCGCGGGGCGCGAACCCTATTCCAAGCCCGGATACACCCACACACGACCAGTCATGTCCAAAGCCCTGATCATCGCCGAGAAGCCATCCGTCGCGAACGATATCGCGCGCGCTTTGGGCGGATTTACCAAGCATGACGAGTACTACGAAAGCGACGACTACGTGCTTTCGTCGGCGGTTGGCCACCTGCTGGAAATCGCCGCGCCCGAAGAGTACGAAGTCAAGCGAGGCAAATGGAGCTTCGCGCACCTGCCGGTCATCCCGCCGCATTTCGACCTGAACCCGATCGCCAAGAGCGAGTCGCGGCTCAAGGTGCTCAACAAGCTGATGAAGCGCAAGGATGTCACGCAACTCATCAACGCATGCGACGCGGGGCGCGAAGGCGAGTTGATTTTCCGCCTGATCGCGCAGCACGCGAAGGCCAAACAACCGGTCCAGCGCCTGTGGCTCCAGTCAATGACGCCGCAAGCGATCCGCGACGGCTTCGCGAACCTGCGCAGCGACCACGACATGCAGCCGCTCGCCGACGCCGCCCGCTGCCGCTCCGAAGCCGACTGGCTCGTGGGCATCAACGGCACCCGCGCGATGACCGCCTTCAACAGCAAGGGCGGCGGCTTCTTCCTGACCACGGTGGGTCGCGTTCAGACGCCAACTTTGTCGATCGTCGTCGAACGCGAGGAGAAGATCCGCCGCTTCGTGCCGCGCGACTATTGGGAAGTGCGCGCGGAATTCGTCTGCGCAAAGGGCTTCTACGAAGGGCGCTGGTACGACCCGAAATTCAAGAAGGACGAGTTCGATCCGGAAAAGCGCGACTCGCGCCTCTGGAGCCTGCCGGCCGCCGAAACCATCGTGGCCGCCTGCCATGGCCGCGAAGGCACGGTCACCGAGGAATCGAAGCCGTCCACCCAGCTCTCGCCCGCGCTCTTCGACCTGACGAGCCTGCAGCGCGAAGCCAATGGCCGCTTCGGCTTTTCGGCCAAGAACACGCTGGGCCTCGCCCAGGCGCTGTATGAAAAGCACAAGGTGCTCACCTATCCGCGTACCGACGCGCGCGCGCTGCCCGAGGACTACATCGGCACCGTGAAAGAAACGCTCGAGATGCTCAAGGAGAGCAACAACTACCTGCCGCACGCGAAGCAGGTGCTCGACCGTGGCTGGGTGAAGCCGAACAAGCGCATCTTCGACAACTCGAAGATCAGCGACCACTTCGCCATCATCCCCACGCTGCAGGCGCCGAAGTCGCTCTCGGAGCCCGAGCAGAAGCTCTACGACCTCGTGGTGAAGCGCTTCCTCGCCGTGTTCTTCCCGGCGGCCGAATATCGCGTCACGACGCGCATCACCGAAGTGGCCGGCCATCACTTCAAGACCGAGGGCAAGGTGCTGGTCGAGCCGGGCTGGCTGCAGGTCTATGGCCGCGACGCCGGTGGCGACGACGCCAACCTCGTGCCCGTGCAGAAGAACGAGAAGGTCAAGACCGACAAGATCGCGGCGCACCAGCTCGTCACCAAGCCGCCCGCACGCTACAACGAAGCCACGCTGCTCTCGGCGATGGAAGGCGCGGGCAAGCTTGTCGACGACGAGGAACTGCGCGAGGCGATGGCCGCCAAGGGCCTCGGCACGCCGGCCACGCGCGCGGCGATCATCGAAGGGCTGCTCGGCGAAAAATATCTCGTGCGCGAAGGCCGCGACCTGATCCCCACGGCCAAGGCGTTCCAGCTCATGACGCTGCTGCGTGGGCTCGACGTGCAGGAACTCACCGCGCCGGAACTGACCGGCGAGTGGGAATACAAGCTGGCGCAGATGGAGCGCGGCAAGCTTCCGCGCGACGCGTTCATGCAGGAAATCGCGCGCATGACGCAAACCATCGTGAAGCGCGCGAAGGAGTACGACTCCGACACCATTCCGGGCGACTACGCCACGCTGGAAACGCCGTGTCCGAACTGCGGTGGTCAGGTGAAGGAAAACTATCGCCGCTTCGCGTGCACGAAGTGCGAATTCTCGATCTCGAAGATCCCGGGCGGCCGCCAGTTCGAAATCCCCGAGGTCGAAGAGCTGCTGCAGAACAAGACGATTGGCCCGCTCTCGGGCTTCCGCAGCAAGATGGGCCGGCCGTTCTCGGCCATCCTCAAGCTCTCCTTCGACGACGAGATCAAGAACTACAAGCTCGAGTTCGACTTCGGCCAGGATCAGGGCGGCGAGGACGGCGAAGCGCCGGACTTCTCGCAGCAGGAGCCGGTGGGCGCATGCCCGAAGTGCAAGGGCCGCGTGTTCGAGCACGGCATGAGCTACGTCTGCGAGCATTCGGTCGCGAATCCGAAGACCTGCGACTTCCGCTCGGGCAAGGTGATCCTCCAACAGGAAATCGCGCGCGAGCAGATGGCGAAACTGCTTTCGGAAGGCCGCACCGATCTGCTGACGAACTTCAAGTCGTCGCGTACGGGCCGCAACTTCAAGGCGTTCCTCGTGAAGCAGCCCGACGGCAAGATCGGCTTCGAGTTCGAGAAGAAGGAGCCGAGCGCAAAGACCGCGGCCAAGACCGCCGCGAAGAAGTCGGCCGCCACGGCAAAAACGGACGAAGCCGCGAACGATGCGGCCGACGAGAACGACGCCGCCGAAACGGGCGCGAAACCAGCGCGCAAGACCGCTGCCGCCAAGGCCGCGCCCGCGAAAAAGACCGCCGCCCGCAAGACGCCGGCACGCAAGACCGGTTCGTAATCAGGCAGACCACACAGGGTGGCGCACCGCTCGCTGCGGCGTACACCAGCAAAAAAGCGCAGCTTCTCACAAAGTTGCGCTTTTTTATTTCCACTTATCAAGGCGCCGATTAGACGCCCGATAAGCGACGTAACGCTCTTATATCGGCGACAACGCCGACGTACGCGTACGCCCCGTCGCAACGCGCGGCGCCTTCGACGCGCGCTCGCCTTGCGTGCCGTGATGATCGCTGTCGAGCAGATCGGAAACCGGCTCCAGACCGTCGAACGCCTCGGGCGCCGCCGCCCCGCCGTTCATCGGACGCGCGAGCCCATCTTTGACCCATTGCTCGCCGAGCTGGCTGTTCGGCGTCTGGCTGAAGTGCTCGACGAGATGGTCGATGAACGTGCGCACCTTCGCCGGCAAATGGCGACGGCTCGGATACGCGACGTTGATCTCGACCTGCGGCAAACGATAGTCGCCGAGCAGACGCACGAGACGCCCGCGCGTCATGTCGCGCCCGATCAGATAGCTCGGCAGGATCGCGATGCCCATGCCGAGCAGCGCGAACTGGCGCAGCATCTCGGTGTTGTTCGCGACGATCACGTTGGTCGGGCGCACGCGCACCTCGCCATCCGGCCCCGTGAAGACCCGCTCGTCGCCCCAGTACTCCGAGGGCAGCGAAAGCGATGGATGCTCCATCAGCTGCTCGGGGCGCGTGGGCGTGCCGTGCTTCTCCAGATAGGCCGGCGTGGCGCACACGGTCATGCAGCCCGTCGTGAGACGGCGCGTGACGATGCTCGCGCTGCGCATCTGGCGCGCGGTCACGACGCCCAGATCGAAACCTTCTTCGACGAGATCGACCTGACGGTCGACCAGCGTCACGTCGGGCACCACTTGCGGGTAGCGCTGCGTATAGGTCTGCAGCACGGGCGCGAGGTTGTGCAGCCCGAAAACCACGGGCGCGACAATGCGCAGCGTGCCCACCGGCTCATGGTTGCGCGCCACCACCATCTGCTCGACGTCTTCGAGCTCGTCGAGAATCTGGCGCGCCCGCTCGAGATAAACCTGGCCGGACTCGGTGAGGGAAAGGCTGCGGGTCGTGCGGTTGAGCAAACGCGTGCCAAGCCGTCCTTCGAGGTCGGCGACGTGACGCGTTGCAACCGCATTGGAGATATCCATCGCGGAAGCGGCCCGGGCAAAACTGCCGAGGTCGGCCACTTTGACGAATACTCGCATCGACTGCAAATGATCCATGTGACAACTCCTGCCTGTTACTGTCCGCCGAAAGACGGCAGAGGAAACCGCGAATTCTCCTACGACACGAGAAATCGTGCAGAAGTTGCCTAAGAATCTCTGAAATTCTTCGTAATTTTCGCGATCTTGACCCAAAACGCACGGTCGGATCGGTCATTGTTCCCGGAAGCGAAACAATTTTGCGCAGTGCAGCGAGACAAGCCAACGCTCGATGAACAGCGGCGTTCCGGGATGAAGGATTAGGGGCCGCGACCCCAGATGCGAAAAGGCGGCCCTGGTTTCCCGGTCAGGCTCAAAAGCCGTGCAACGATGCTAGTGAGCACTCACCTTCACTTTACGCCGACGCTCAGAGACTCTCCTCCAGCGCCGTGCGTGCATCACTCAGTGCCTTCGGCAAGCCGTGAGCGAGCTTCTCGAACAGCTCGGAATGCAGCGCGAGTTCGGCGCGCCATGCATCGGCATCGACGGAAATCACCTGCTCGAACTGCGCGGGCGTGAAGTTCATGCCGCGCCAGTTCAGGTCGTCGTAACGCGGCGAGATGCCGAACGCGTGACCTTCGCCCTCGGCCTTGCCCTCGATGCGGCGCACCATCCATTCGAGCACGCGCATGTTCTCGCCGAAACCCGGCCAGACGAACTTGCCGTCCTCGCCCTTGCGGAACCAGTTCACGCAGAAGATGCGCGGCAGTGTGGCGCCCAGCTTCGAGAGGCGCTCGCCCACCTTGAGCCAGTGGCCGAAGTAATCGGCCATGTTGTAGCCGCAGAACGGCAGCATCGCGAACGGATCGCGCCGCACCACGCCCTGCTGCCCCGCCGCCGCCGCCGTGGTCTCGGAGCCCATGGTCGCGGCCATGTAGACGCCCTGGGTCCAGTCGCGCGCCTCGGTCACGAGCGGCACCGTGGTCGAGCGGCGGCCGCCAAACAGGAAGGCGTCGATGGCCACGCCCTTCGGATCTTCCCAGGCGGGATCGATCGACGGGCACTGCGAAGCGGGCGCCGTAAAGCGCGCGTTCGGATGCGCGGCCTTCTGGCCCGTTTCCTTCGCGATGGCCGGCGTCCAGTCGTGGCCCTGCCAGTCGATCAGATGCGCGGGCGGCTCGTCGGTCATGCCTTCCCACCAGACGTCGCCGTCGTCGGTGAGCGCGACGTTCGTGAAGATCACGTTCTCCTTGAGCGTCGCCATGGCGTTGAAGTTGGTCTTTTCGCTCGTGCCCGGCGCGACGCCGAAATAACCGGCCTCCGGATTGATCGCGTAGAGACGGCCATCCGGACCCGGCTTGAGCCACGCAATATCGTCGCCGATCGTGGTGATTTCCCAGCCGTTCATGGCGGCCGGCGGAATCAGCATGGCGAAATTGGTCTTGCCGCACGCCGACGGGAACGCCGCCGCGACGTGGTACTTGCGGCCCTCGGGCGAGCGCACGCCGAGAATCAGCATGTGCTCGGCGAGCCAGCCTTCGTCGCGGCCCATCGTCGAGGCGATGCGCAACGCGAAGCACTTCTTGCCGAGCAGCGCATTGCCGCCGTAGCCCGAGCCGTAGCTCCAGATCTCGCGCGCTTCCGGGAAATGGACGATGTATTTCGTCTTGTTGCACGGCCACGGCACGTCCTGCTCGCCCGCCGCGAGCGGCGCGCCCACGCTGTGCACGCACGGCACGAAAGCGCCGTCCTCGCCGAGCACGTCGTACACGGCGCGGCCCATGCGCGTCATGATGCGCATGTTCGCGGCCACGTACGGGCTATCCGAAAGCTCCACGCCGATGTGCGCGATGGGCGAGCCGAGCGGCCCCATCGAGAACGGCACGACATACATCGTGCGGCCACGCATGGAGCCCGCGAAAAGGCCGTCGAGCGTCGCGCGCATCTCGGCGGGCGCCATCCAGTTGTTGGTCGGGCCGGCGTCTTCCTTCTTCTCGCAGCAGATGAAGGTACGGTCCTCGACGCGCGCCACGTCCGAAGGATCGGAGCAGGCGAGATACGAGTTCGGGCGCTTGAGCGGATTGAGACGGCGCATCGTGCCCGCGTCGACCATCTGCTGGCACAGGCGGTCGTACTCCTCCTGCGAGCCATCGCACCAGACGATGCGCTCGGGCTGGGTGTGCGCGGCGACCTTCTGGACCCACTCGACCAGTTTCCGATGCCGGACCCAGGCCGGCGCCTGGGTGGCTGCCTGAGCGGGGAAGTCGGGATGATTCATCGATATGTCTCCATGAGGGCTGATAAAAATCGTTCCAGGCCCTTTCGACGCTGCATGCGAGAGGCACGGGTTGCGCGCACCGCCACCTTCGTTCGCGCAGTCGGGCAGGTCGTCAAGACTCTGACAGCGAGGGTTCGCAACCGTCTGTAAAGCGGCTTGCGTCGCGACCCTCCAAGCTGATAAAAGGGGGGAAATTCTCATTCAAATCGTATCTGGCTGTATTGAGCGCCATCGCATGGAAGCGCAATTGCAATGCCCGCGTGTTCCGTGCACCGGAAGGCTCCCTTGTATTCATACCAGCCTTCCGCGCGCTGCATAGTGGGATAACCACCAGATAAAACCGAGTCGCGCCGAGACGTGCGCCACCTTCACCCAAGCTGCCATGAAAATTGCCATCCTTGACGACTACCAGGACGCCGTCCGCAAGCTCGACTGCTTTCAACTGCTTGCCGATCACGAGGTCAAGGTCTTCAACAACACCGTGCGCGGCCTCGGCCAGCTCGCGAGCCGCCTCTCGGAAGTCGACGCGCTCGTGCTGATCCGCGAACGCACGCGCATCTCCTCGCAACTGCTCGACAAACTCCCGCATCTGCGCATGATCAGCCAGACGGGCAAGGCCGGCCCGCACATCGACATGGCCGCGTGCAGCGAGCGCGGCATCGCCGTGCTCGAAGGTACCGGCTCGCCGGTCGCACCCGCCGAACTCACCTGGGCGCTGATCATGGCCGCGCAGCGGCGCATCCCGCAGTACGTGGCCAACCTCAAGCAAGGCGCGTGGCAGCAGTCGGGGCTGAAAACCTCGGCGATGCCGCCCAATTTCGGCCTGGGCCAGGTCCTGCGCGGCCAGACGCTCGGCATCTGGGGCTACGGCAAGATCGGCCGCCTCGTGGCCGGCTACGGCAAGGCGTTCGGCATGCGCGTGATCGTCTGGGGCCGCGAGCACTCGCTCGAAGCGGCGCGCGCCGACGGCTACGAAGCGGCCGCCAGCCGCGAGGCGCTCTTCGAGGAAAGCGACATCCTCTCGCTACACCTGCGCCTGCACGACGACACGCGCGGCATCGTCAAGCAGGAAGATCTGTTGCGCATGAAACCGACTTCGCTGCTCGTCAACACGAGCCGCGCGGAACTGCTGGAAGAGAATGCGCTGCTCGGCGCGCTTTCGCACAACCGGCCGGGCATGGTCGCCATCGACGTGTTCGAGAGCGAGCCGATCCTGCAGGGCTACAGCCTGCTGCGCATGGAGAACGTGATCTGCACGCCGCACATCGGCTACGTGGAGCGCGAGAGCTACGAGCTCTACTTCGGCGCGGCGTTCCGCAACATCCTCGCGTTCGATGCGGGCGATCACTCGCATGTCGCGAATCCCGAAGCGCTGCAAGGCGGACGCCGCCGCTAAGCGCCGCACGACGCTTACACGACGAAAAAAGCGGCTCATGGCCGCTTTTTTCATGTGCGCCTGCAACGGAGGGGCATTACGCGTGCGCGGCGGCTTCGAGCACCTCGGGCAGGCGCTCGAGGAAGCGCTCACCGTCCTCTACACCAAGGTTGTATGCGTGCTGCATCTGCTGAGGACTCGTGTAATCCCAGCTCGAAATCGGCACCCTGGCCGAGGGCTGCACATAGAGGCGTTGCTGCACGCCGTCTGCCTCGCGCGTGCGATGCTTCACGACGAACATCTGCGGACGCGGATAGAGCCGCGTCACCATCACGAGCACGCGGCCCGGCGTGTCGTCGAGCGCGCCCACGGGCACGTTGTCGACCATGCCGCCGTCGAGCACCGGCCGGCCGTCGCGACGCAGGACCGGCGTGAAAGGCGGCGTGCACGACGACTGCAGCACGAGATCGGCGAGATCGTCCACGCGCTCGCAGTCCTGCGCGACCACGAATTCCGGATGAAAACCGAGCTTGCGCCCGAGCGTGGGATGCAGCGTCTTGCGGATGTGCTTTTCGATGTTGTACGCGATGAGCCCCGCCGCGACGGCGCTGCGCGCGCCGAGCCAGCGCGGCAGATGCGAAACGCCGATGCGGATCTCGGGTGCGTCCTGCAGCTTGCCGAAATGCGGGCCGTAGATGTCGAGCAGCGCCTGGCGATAGATGCGGTAGTGCGGAAAAACCGCTTCGCCGCGCAGCAGATTGCCCCAATAGGCGTTGCGCCTGTTGTGCTTGAGCGCTTCCTCGTAATAGCGCATGACCCACTGCGAGTCGCGCATATAGAGCATGCAGGCGGTGGCGGCGCCGGCCGAGATGCCCGCAATCACGCGCGGGCGTATCTGCAGTTGCGGCTGCACGACGTCCCAGAACCCCGCCTGCCACCAGCAGCGGTTGCCGCCCCCGGCAAAGACAACCTGATCGAACATGCGCCCCCTAGCTCTCGATTCGTCCCGAAGGCAAGAGCTTAATCGAGAAGCGCATAGGTCGAGGTGGCGTGAACCGCCATTCGGCCTTCTTCGTCGTAGAGTTCTATTTCGCCGAAAACCAGATTACGGCCCATGCGCAGCACGCGTGCGGTGATCGTCACGTCGCCCTTGCGCACGGCGCGCATGAAGTTGGTGTTGAGCGCCACCGTGGTCATGGGCTTGAACTCGCCGAGCGCCGCGCTAATGGCGACGATCATCGCCGTGTCCGCGGCCGCCATGAACACCTGGCCGCAGATCACGCCGCCCGAATGACGCAGCTCGCCGGAAAACGGCAGACGCATCGTGGCGCTCTCCTCCGTGACTTCGACCGGCTTCATCCCGAGCGCCTTGACCCACGGCGCCAGCACGCGCTCGAGCAGCGCGTCGATTGCCTTATCGTTCATCGTCTTATGCCTTCTTGTATGGAATTCATGCCGCGCGACAAGACTGCCTCAGCCGGCGCATCGAACGGATGGCGGCGGCGGGATCGGGCGGCACGACGCGGCTTGCCGGCTGGGGATCAGCGCGGCGTGGCGACATCATACCGGGCGGCATCGCCTGCGGCTCAACATGGCGCAACTTCATAGGGATAGCCTGTGGGCGCCCGTGTCCTGCCCGCGAGCAGACCTGCCGGCCGACGACTATTTTGAAGAATTTTGCGAAAAGGTCTTGCCAACGCTCAAAAAGCCGTGCATAATCTTTTTTCTGTTGGGGGCGTTAGCTCAGTTGGTAGAGCAGCGGACTCTTAATCCGTAGGTCGAGTGTTCGAGTCACTCACGCCCCACCAGCGAATTCATGTAAAAAGCCCGGTCATCGCGACCGGGCTTTTTGCTTTTCCGCGCCTGCTTCGCGCGGGCGGATGGACGTTAGCCAAATGGCCGGATAAACAGCCAGCCGATTCAAACCGCCGCCACAGCGCGGTTTTCCCTCATCCTCACCGGAAAGCGCGCCACCACCTTCTTCGGTTGCGGCAGCCAGCGGCCGAGCGCCTCGAAGCCGTCGAGCTGACGCAGAAGCGTGTCGACAGTCGCAAGTTGAACGTGGGTCAGGTGATTCTGCTTGAGCAGGGTATGCAGCCGCTTGCGCCAGTAGTCGACGCCCATGACCGGCTCCTCGAAGTCGCCCGCGAGCGAGAGCGGCATCACGCGCGCAATATGCGCGATTTCTTGTTCAACGAATGTCATGGCATACCCCGTAATGTCCGTCAGTGTTTCTTATCGTATGACGGTACTGTAGGACGCCGGGGCAGCCATGCCAGCCTACTCGAACGGATAGGTGCCCACCCATCGCAAAATGCAAAAGCTGGCACGCACTATGCTCGTGCGCGCCGGCAAGCGCTACGGCTGGGTTTTAGGACTGCTCCGATGGGGTTTTTCTGACATACATCAGATCATGGGTGCTATCGAAAACACTCTGAGGCAGTTGTCATGCACGGGCACCCTACCGACAAACTCGTCGCCGGCGCAATCGTCGGCGGCATTATCACCGCGCTCCTCGTCGTGCTGCTGGTCTGGCTCGATTTCCCATCGGACCGCCACTACAGCGCGGTCGTCCGGCTCACCGTGCCGGCGCTGATTTCGGCATGCCTGTTGTTCCCGCGCCCGTTGCTCTACCGCACGATCTTGCGCGAAAAGCGCGACCCCAGCCTGCTCGATGAAGACCTGAACCTGCTGCTGGTCGGTCGCGCGCTCGGTCTGATCGGCGGCATCATCTTCGGTATCTCGCTCGCTTCCGAAATCCTCTGAAGGTCCACTGGCGCGCGCCCTGCCTGAAGAGACGGCTTAGAGGAACGGCTTGCCGTCCACCTGTTCGTAGACGGGATTGCCCTCGTCGTCCTCGAACTGCTCGAGGTAATTGCGGGCGCCGCACAGCGGGCAACGGAACAGCGGCCCCTGGCCCTCGTTCTTGATTACCACCTCGCTCTGCTCCCACGGGGTGCCGCACGACTGATTGCGGCAGACAAATGTGCTCGACATGCAAACTCTCCTTGCTGTTACGGGTGCAAAGCCTACAGCATGCGCGCCTCGCGCGCCGCATTTTTCCGGCGCGGCGCTTTGCGCGCCGCTGCCCTCGCTTTAGCCTGAGCACAGTCGTCGTCATGCGCCTCGCTTGACGAGACGTTGCGCGCGCTGTTCATCCGATGTTCCTTTTCTGAGCAGCCTCGCGCCGCGCTGCTCCGCCGCGGCACAGCCCACTGAGCCAGCTTTCCGCTCCCAGGCGGCGCCTCACGCCTGTCTTTCTCCCAAACGATCCCGCAAACGCCCGCCGCGCCGTGAACGCGCGCTCACTGGCACGCTTCTGGCGTAAGTGCGCTCCGGTTGCGCGGCCGTCAACGCCATCAGGACTCAAGCGCCCATCCAAATCGACAGAGATCAACGAGGAGCACGCAGATGAATCACGCGGACATGCAGTTTCTGAACACCGAGTTCCCCTACAAGAAGCAGTACGGCAATTTCATCGGCGGCGAATGGGTGGCGCCGCTAGGCGGCGAGTATTTCGACGACATCTCGCCCATCACCGGCCATCCGTTCACCTCGATTCCGCGCTCGCGCGAAGCCGACGTCGAGCTCGCGCTCGACGCCGCGCACAAGGCCAAGGCCGCGTGGGGCAAGACCTCGTCGACCGATCGCGCCAACCTCCTCAATCGCATCGCCGACCGCCTCGAACAGAACCTGCAAAAGCTCGCGGTGGCCGAATCCATCGACAACGGCAAGCCGCTGCGCGAGACGCTCGCCGCCGACATTCCGCTCGCCATCGACCACTTCCGCTACTTCGCGAGCTGCGTGCGCGCGCAGGAAGGCGGCATCTCCGAGATCGATCACGACACGGTCGCCTATCACTTCCACGAGCCGCTCGGCGTGATCGGCCAGATCATCCCGTGGAATTTCCCGATCCTGATGGCCGCCTGGAAGCTCGCGCCCGCGCTCGCCGCCGGCAACTGCGTGGTGCTCAAGCCCGCCGAGCAGACGCCCGCGTCGCTGCTCGTGCTCGTCGAGCTGATCCAGGACCTGCTGCCGCCGGGCGTGCTCAACGTGGTGAACGGCTTCGGTCTCGAAGCGGGCAAGCCGCTGGCCTCGAGCCGCCGCATCGCCAAGATCGCCTTCACCGGCGAGACCACCACGGGCCGCCTGATCATGCAGTACGCGAGCCAGAACATCATCCCCGTGACGCTGGAGCTGGGCGGCAAGAGCCCGAACATCTTTTTCGCCGATGTGCTCGATCACGACGACAGCTACTTCGACAAGGCGCTCGAAGGCTTCGCGATGTTCGCGCTCAACCAGGGCGAGGTGTGCACCTGCCCGTCGCGCGTGCTGATCGACGAGAAGATCTACGACCGCTTCATGGAACGCGCCATCAAGCGCGTGGCCGCGATCCAGCAAGGCCACCCGCTCGACCCGAAGACGATGATCGGCGCGCAGGCTTCGCAGGAGCAGCTCGAGAAGATCCTCTCGTACATCGACCTCGGCAAGCAGGAAGGCGCGCAATGCCTGATCGGCGGCGAGCGCAACGCGCTGGCCGGCGAGCTTGGCGACGGCTACTACGTGAAGCCCACGGTCTTCCGCGGCCACAACAGGATGCGCATCTTCCAGGAAGAGATTTTCGGGCCGGTCGTTTCCGTGACGACCTTCAAGACCGAAGAGGAAGCGCTGGAAATCGCCAACGACACACTCTATGGCCTCGGCGCCGGCGTCTGGACGCGCGACGGCACGCGTGCATACCGCTTTGGCCGGGAAATCCAGGCCGGGCGCGTATGGACCAACTGCTATCACGCCTATCCGGCGCATGCGGCGTTCGGCGGCTACAAGCAGTCGGGCATCGGCCGCGAGAACCACAAGATGATGCTCGATCACTATCAGCAGACGAAGAACCTGCTCGTCAGCTATAGCGACAAGCCGCTGGGTTTCTTCTGATCGCGACTGCTGAACGCACGGGGCGAGCGGGCCAGGGAAGTCTCCCGGTCGCCCCGACGCGAATGCGGTGTGTGGCGGCGTCGTAGGCGAGCGGCGCGCTGGGGACGGCTTGTATCCGCTTATATCCGCTCGCGTTTTTGCCTGACCGCTCACGCCTGCCCGACCACGAAGCACGGAGAACTCCCTCATGGTTGCACGCGTTACCGTCACGCCGGCCGCGCTCACGCTGATCGAGCAGCTTGCGCGCGAGCATGGCCCCTTGCTCTTCCACCAATCGGGCGGCTGCTGCGACGGCAGCGCGCCCATGTGCTTTCCCGCCGGCGAGTTCATGGTCGGCAACGCCGACGTGCTGCTCGGCGAGATCGGCGGGATGCCGTTCTATATGACCGAGGCGCAGTTTGAATACTGGCAGCATACGCAGCTCATCATCGACGCGGTGCCGGGCAACGGCGGCATGTTCTCGCTCGAGCGCCCCACGGGCCTGCGCTTTCTCACGCGCTCGCGGCTTTACGACGATGAAGAGAACGCGTGGCTCGCGGCGCATCCGGTGACGCGGGTCAGCCTGTGAGCGTTTGAGCGGCGCGTATCAAGCCCAAAGCGGGCTGGAAGCGGGGCTAAAAGCGCGCCCGATGTACATCTTGATCCAGCAAACAACGTCTCCCGAAGCGTGGTGCTATCTTGACGCGCATGAACCTGCGCGTTCGAGCACCCGAACCTGAGCGGCCCGCGCGGCCGTTGAACCTGGAGACATCATCATGCAGCACAGCGACGTAAAGGTCCTCACCCTGGAGCCGATGGATCTGCTTGCCGTCAGCCACGTGGGACCGTACATGAAGATCGGCGATGCGTTCTATACGCTCGCGCAGTGGCTCGGCGAACGCCAGGTGCGCACGTCGGGCGCGCGCATGGTCGGCATCTACTACGACGATCCCAATCAGGTCGAAGCCGCGAAGCTGCGCTCGAAAGCGGCGATTCATCTGGGGCAGGAAACGGACGTCGAAATCATTTCGCCCGTCGAGAAAATCCATCTGCGCGGCGGCGACCACGCCATGCTGCTGCACAAAGGACCATATGAAGGTCTCGGTGGCGCGTGGATGTGGTTCTACAACGAGTGGCTGCCGAAGTCGGGACGCCAGGCGGACTTTTCGATGCCTTCGTTCGAGATCTATCTGAACACGCCCGATGAAGTGACGCCCGAGGATTTGCGCACGGAGTTGTATATCCGCTTGATTTGATGTCTCGAAGCGCTCTCGGCGCGAGGGTTCTAAGGGTTTTTCAATTTATGTATACGTAAACATAGTAGTAGTTAACAAGCCCCTGGGTTTCCTGTGGATAAGCGGGAAAAACCATTGAGTAAACAAAGCTGTGGATATTTCATAACTCTGCGGGCGAAAACGGGACAACGTCAGGCTGCTGCTGGTAACTTTTCCCCCGTTTTTCCAGCGCCGAAGTTATCCCCGATTCGTGCACAGCGATTTCCTGGGGTTTTTCGAGGGTTATCCGCAGGGTTGTGTGGATAGCTTTAGCCGAACCATCGCAGCGCCGCTCTGGCGCTGTCAATCACCGCCGCGCGGGCTGAAAGTTCGCGGAAACACCGCGGGTGTACTTCGGTCCACGAGGCGATAGCCAATGGCCGGCCGATTCGATTCTCCGGCAACATAACCCGCTTCCTTCAGAAAGCCCGCGGCGAGCATCCGCGTGCGAAAGCCACTTTTGTCTACCGGCCGGCCGAGCACGATCTCGTACATCCGCTGAAGCTGCGGCAGCGTGAACGGCTCCGGCAGCAGAAACGCCGGCAGCGAGGTGTATTCGACCTTGCTGCGCAGCCGCTCGACCGCCGCCTGAAGGATGGCGTGGTGATCGAATGCGAGTCCGTCGTCGCGGATGACCGTATCGACCGCAAACCACGCCACTTCGGCGGCATTCGCGCCCTTCGCGAGCGTGACATCCTGTGCGGCGATCAGCGCAAACCAGACGTGCGTGGCGGACCAGCCGCGCGGGTCGCGCGTCGCGCTGCCCCAACTGCCGAGTTGCTCCAGATACGGACTCTTCACGCCCGTCTTCTCTAGCAGTTTGCGGCGCGCGCAATCCTCGAGCGTTGTATCGACCATCACGTCGACGAAACCGCCTGGCAGCGCCCAGCGCCCGGGAAATGGCTCGTCGGGTTCACCGGATTCGCCGGTTTCGGCCGGGCGCTGGACGAGCAGAACCTGCAATGCGTTATCGAGCACCGAGAAGATCACGACGTCGACGGTCGTATAGGGCTGGGAGAACGCATGCGCTTGTCGTGCGCGTCGTCCGGAAGCGGATTTCGTGTGGGCCATGGCGAACCTCGAAAACTTGACGACCCTCATTCTAGGTTGTACAGTGCAACTCATACAAGTTGTACTGTACAACTCAAACAAGGAGTACGCCATGTTCGGCATCCGCTATATCAAGTCACAGCCGACCGTTCACCTCATGCAGTTCCGCGCCGGCCAGATGGTGCGTGAAGGCGCGGGCCTGTCGTTCTTCTACTACGCGCCGGCGACGACCCTGGTTTCCGTGCTGGTTGCGAGTCAGGATCGCCCCTTCATCCTCGAACTGGTCACGGCGGATTTCCAGAGCGTCACGGTGCAGGGACAGGTGACCTACCGCGTTCGCGACCCGCACCGCACGGCGTCGATGATGGACTTCTCGCTGGGCAAGGACGGCCGCACGTACGTGTCCGAGGATCCGAAGCGCCTCGGGGATCGCGTCGCGATGCAGGTCGAGGTGATCGTTCAACAGACCGTGCAGGCGCTGGATCTGAAGCAGGCGTTGCGCGCCTCGGCGGCCATCGCCCAGACCGTACAGACCGGGCTCGCGGGTCAACCCGAGATCGAGGCGCTGGGGCTGGAGATATTGGGCGTCTCCGTGATGGCCGTGAAGCCCACGCCGGACATTGCGCGCGCGCTCGAAGCCGAAGCGCGCGAATCCAACCTCAAGGCCGCCGACGATGCCGTCTATCTGCGGCGGATGTCGGCGGTGGAAAACGAGCGCGCGATCCGGCAAAACGAACTGGACACCGACATCGCCGTCGAGCAAAAGAAGCGGCAAATCCGCGAAACGCAGATGGAGGCGAAGGCCACGTTGATGCGCAAGGAAAACGGGCTGCGCAGCGAACAGATGGCGTCGGACATCGAGCTCGAGGAAAAGCGCAAGGCGTTCGTGGCCGGCCAGGCGCAGAACAGCCGAACCCTCGCAGAGGCCGAAGCGCACCGCGTCGCCGCTGTCATGCAGGCGCTCGAGAAAGCCGATCCGCGCATCGTCAGCGCGCTCGCGGCCGCCGGCATGCAGCCGGGTCAACTGATCGCCCAGGCATTCGGCGGCATTGCCGAGCGCGCGGAACGCATCGGCCAGCTCAACGTGTCGCCCGACCTGCTCCAGGGCTTGATCGGCGGCGCAGAAAGGAAGGCAGCATGACAACGGATTCGCGCAAAGTCCTGCTCGTGACGCGCCGCACGCGCTATGAAGATCTGCTCGCGCGGCACCATACGCTCGCGCAGGCGAAGTTCTACATCGAACACCTTGGCGCGGACTTCTCCGACTACCTCGCCGAGCACGCCGCCTACGCGCGCAGTCTGGAGCTCACGGTGCGCGCGCTTGAGGACTGGGGCCGCTACCAGATTGTCGATCGAAGCTACCTGCCTAATTTCATCTTCGCGCCTGACGACATCGTCGTGGCACTTGGGCAGGACGGGCTGGTGGCGAACTCGATGAAATATCTCGACGGGCAGCCGCTGATCGGGCTGAATCCGGAGCCCGGCAGATGGGACGGCGTGCTGCTGCCGTTCGAGCCATCCGGGCTCGGCGCAGTGCTCGCGGATGTCGCTCGCGGCCGCCGTCCGACGAAGGCGGTCACGATGGCAGAAGCACGGCTCTCGGACGGCCAGGTGCTGCGCGCGGTCAACGATCTCTTTGTCGGACCGCGTACGCACTCCTCCGCGCTCTACGAGATCGAATTGGGTGAGCGACGCGAATCGCAGTCGTCGTCGGGCATTATCGTGTCCACGGGGCTGGGTTCGACCGCGTGGATCAAGAGCGTAGTGACGGGGTCGATCGGCGTGACACAGGCCGTGCAGGGACTGAGCGGGGATTTCAGCTATCAGCCGCAGCCCTGGGACAGTCCGGAACTCACCTTCGCCGTGCGGGAGCCGTTTCCGAGCCGGGCGTCGAAAGCCGGGCTGGTATTCGGCCAGGTGAGCGCCCGGCAACCGCTGCGGCTGCGCTCGCATATGCCCGAGAACGGCGTGATCTTTTCCGATGGCATGGAGGAGGACTATTTGCGGTTTACGGCCGGGATGGAGGCGACGGTAAGCGTTGCCGCGACGCAGGGTTGTCTGGTTGTTTAGGAGGACAGACGGAGCAGGCTTTTTTGGGGATGCTCGAAAAAAACGCCCGGTCATGCCGGGCGTTGGTTTTTTATGAGTGGTCGGAGTTCGCTTTATGTGGCGGCCGACACGACCCATCAAACATCAATATTCCCCGCCCTCAACGCATTGCTCTCGATAAACGCGCGGCGCGGCTCCACATCGTCGCCCATGAGCGTCGTGAAGATGCCATCTGCTGCAATCGCGTCCTCGATCTGCACGCGCAGCAAGCGCCGCACGGACGGATCCATCGTCGTTTCCCAAAGCTGCCCCGGGTTCATCTCGCCCAGCCCCTTATAGCGCTGCTTCGAAACATTGCGCTCGGCATCCGCGATCAGCCACTTCATGGCGCTCTTGAAGTTGGTCACGGCCATACTGCGCTCGCCGCGCTTGATGAGGGCGTTCTTGCCGATCAAGCCCTTGAACGTATTAGCCGTGTTCACGAGCTGCTGATAATCGGCGGTGAGCTGGAATTCCTCGTCGATCACCGAGACCTTCACGTTGCCATGATGGCGGCGCTCCACGCGCAGCGAGCGCTGCTCGCGCACCGCGTCGTACATCGGCACGACCGTCACTTCGGGCTTCAGCGGATCGTCGCGCAACTGCGCTTCGAGCGCACGCGCCGAAGCCTCGGTCGATTCCTCGCTCGACAGATCGATCGACACGCCGTCCATGATCGCTTCGAGCGCGCGCTCGTCGTAGAGACGCGAGAGGCGATCCACCACGCCGCGCGCGAGCTGATACGAGCGCGCGAGCTCGCCCAGCGCGTCGCCGGAAATGGGCGTCGCGCCTTCGGTCGGCACGAGCTCCGAGCCCTGCAGCGCAAGCCGCAGCATGTGCGCGTTGAGGTCGGCCTCGTCCTTGAGATAGCGCTCGTCCTTGCCCGCCTTGAGCTTGTAGAGCGGCGGCTGCGCGATGTACACGTAGCCGCGCTCGATCATCTCGGGCATCTGGCGATAGAAGAACGTGAGCAGCAGCGTGCGGATGTGCGCGCCGTCCACGTCCGCATCGGTCATGATGATGATGCGGTGATAGCGCAGCTTTTCGAGGTTGTAGTCGTCCTTGCCGATGCCGCAGCCGAGCGCCGTGATCAGCGTGACGATCTGCTCGCTCGAAAGCAGCTTGTCGTAGCGCGCCTTCTCCACGTTGAGCACCTTGCCGCGCAGCGGCAGGATTGCCTGGAACTTGCGGTCGCGGCCCTGCTTGGCCGAGCCGCCTGCCGAGTCGCCCTCGACGATATAGATTTCCGACTTCGCCGGATCCTTCTCCTGGCAGTCCGCGAGCTTGCCCGGCAGGCCCACGCCATCGAGCACGCCCTTACGGCGCGTCATTTCGCGCGCCTTGCGCGCGGCGTCGCGCGCACGCGCGGCGTCGACGATCTTGCCGCAAATGGTCTTGGCGTCGTTCGGCGTTTCGAGCAGGAACTCTTCGAGCGCCTTCGCCACGACTTCTTCCACCGGCGCGCGCACTTCGGACGACACGAGCTTGTCCTTCGTCTGCGAGCTGAACTTCGGCTCCGGAACCTTCACGGAAAGCACGCACGACAACCCCTCGCGCATGTCGTCGCCCGAGGTCTCGACCTTGGCCTTCTTCGCGATTTCGTTATCGGCGATGTACTTGTTGATCACGCGCGTCATCGCGGCGCGCAAGCCGGTCAAGTGCGAGCCGCCGTCACGCTGCGGGATGTTGTTCGTGAAGCACAGCACGCTTTCGTTGTAGCTGTCGTTCCACTGCATCGCGACTTCCACGCCCACACCGTCCTTCTCGCCCTGGATGTAGAAGATGTTCGGGTGCAGAACGGTCTTGGCCTTGTTGATGTACTCGACAAAGCCCTTCACGCCGCCCGCGAACGCGAAATCGTCTTCCTTGCCGGTGCGCTGGTCGGTCAGGCGAATGCGCACGCCGTTGTTCAGGAACGAGAGTTCGCGGATGCGCTTGGCGAGAATGTCGTAGTGGTATTCGACGCTGCCGAAGATCGTCTCGTCGGCCATGAAGTGCACTTCGGTGCCACGTTTTTCCGTGTCGCCGAGCAACTGCATGGGCGAGACGGCGTGGCCGTCGCGCTCTTCGAGAATACGGTTCTGCGGCACGCCACGGTGGAATTCCAGGAAGTGCTTCTTGCCGTTGCGGCGCACGGTGAGGCGCAAAAAGCTCGACAGCGCGTTCACGCACGAGACGCCCACGCCGTGCAGACCGCCCGAGACCTTGTAGCTGTTCTGGTCGAACTTGCCGCCCGCGTGCAGCTCGGTCATCACGATTTCGGCGGCGCTGCGCTTCGGATCGTGCTTGTCGTCCATCTTCACGTCCGTGGGGATGCCGCGGCCGTTGTCGGTGATCGAGATCGAGTTGTCCGCGTGGATCACCACGTGAATGTCGTTGCAGTAGCCGGCGAGGGCTTCGTCGATGGAGTTGTCGAGCACTTCGAAGACGAGATGGTGCAGACCGGTGCCGTCCGACGTGTCGCCGATGTACATCCCGGGCCGCTTGCGCACCGCCTCCAGTCCTTCGAGGATCTGGATCGACGAGGCGCCGTAGCTGTTGTCGGGTTGCGAGTTGTTCGTATCAGTCATGGATTTTTTCCGGTTCTGCGTACTGCCTGTGTTGCTGCTCGAGACTTTTTCGAAAAGCCATAAAAACGCCAAAGGGGCGCAGCGCCCCCTGGTGTTCTTCTTCTGTCGCGCTTTTTAGATGCGCATTGGCATCACCACGTACTTGAATTCCTCGTTCTCGGGAATCGTGATGAGCGCGCTGGAGCTGGCGTCGCCGAGGCTCACTTCCAGCGTGTCGACCTTCAGGTTCGCGAGGACGTCGAGCAGATACGTGACGTTGAACCCGATGTCGATGGTGTCGCCCTGGTAGGCGATTTCCAGCTCTTCCTGCGCCTCTTCCTGGTCGGCGTTGGTTGACATGATCTTGAGCTGGCCCGGCTCGATGATGCAGCGCACGCCCTTGAACTTGTCGGACGTCAGAATGGCCGCGCGTTGCAGCGAGCGCTGCAGTTCTTCGCGGCCGATCTGGAAGGTGTTCTTGTGCGCCTTCGGAATCACGCGCTGGAAGTCGGGGAACTTGCCTTCCACGAGCTTCGAGACGAGCTCGACCTGGCCGAACGTGAACTTCACCTGCGTGGAGCCGATGTCGATCTTGAGCGCGTCGTCGATGTCTTCGAGCAGGCGCTGGAGTTCGAGAATGGTCTTGCGCGGGATGATGACTTCCTGGCGCGCGAACGAGCCTTCGATCTTCATCGACGAGAACGCGAGGCGGTGGCCGTCGGTGGCGACCGCCATGAGCTGGTCGCCGTCAACGACGAGCAGCATGCCGTTCAGGTAGTAGCGGATGTCCTGCTGGGCCATCGCGAAGTAGACCATGCCGAGCAACTGGCGGAAGGTCTTTTGCGGCACCGAAAGATTCGCGCCGAAGTCCTTGGCCTGCGCCACCGTCGGGAACTCGTCCGCGGCGAGCGTCTGCAGCGCGAAGCGGCTCTTGCCCGACTGCACCGTGAGGCGCTTGTCCGCGAGCGTGAGCGTGACCTGGCCGTCGGGCATGGCGCGCAGGATGTCGAGCAGCTTGCGCGCGGCGACGGTGGTGGCCACCTGGTCGTTGCCGACGCCGAAGTCGGCGGTGGTGGTGATCTGCAACTCGAGGTCGGTCGACAGGAACGAGACGTCGGAACCGGTTTTGGTGATCAGCAGATTGGCGAGGATCGGCAACGTGTGGCGGCGTTCGACAATGCCGCTCACCGTTTGTAGCGGCCTCAGCAGGTTATCGCGTTCGGTCTTGACCAGTTGCATAGAGTTCCTTCGTTGATGTGACGGTCTGCGCACCCCGTCCAGGGCCGGCGCCCGGCATTCATTGGGCATTCACCCAGCGCCACAAACCCTGGAGCCGCCCTGCAGCGCAGGCCGCGGCGTGAAATCCGCGCGGCGACCAGGCCGCCGCGCGGTTAAACCCATATTGTGCCTGAAAACGGACCGCTCCCCTAAATTGGGGGCGATCCGCGAAATAAACAGACTTGCGAGGCCTCAGCCCTTGAGGGTCTGCTCGAGCACGTGCAGCTCGTGATTGAGCTGGGCGTCCTTGGTGCGCTCGTCGGCGATCTTGCGCACGGCGTGCAGCACCGTCGTGTGGTCGCGCCCGCCGAACAGCTCGCCGATTTCGGGCAGGCTCTTCTGCGTGAGCTCCTTGGCGAGGTACATCGCGATCTGACGCGGCCGCGCGATGTTCGCGGGACGCTTCTTCGAGTACATGTCGGCGACCTTGATGCTGTAGAAGTCGGCCACCGTCTTCTGGATGTTTTCCACCGAAATCTGGCGGTTCTGCACCGTCAGCAGATCCTTGAGCGCTTCCTTCGTGAGCTCGATGGAAATCTCGCGGCCGTGGAACTTCGAGTACGCGAGGATCTTGCGCAGCGCGCCTTCGAGTTCTCGCACGTTCGAGCGCAGGTGCTTGGCGACGAAGAACGCCACGTCCTCGTTCAGGCTCACGCCTTCCGATTGCGCCTTGCGCATCAGGATCGCGACGCGCATTTCCAGCTCGGGCGGCTCGATCGCCACGGTCAGGCCCGAGTCGAAGCGCGAAATCAGGCGGTCGTCGATACCCGAAATTTCCTTCGGATAGGTATCGCTCGTGATAATCACCTGCGCCTTGTTGGCGACCAGCGCCTCGAACGCGTAGAAGAACTCTTCCTGCGTACGCGACTTGCCCGAGAAGAACTGAATATCGTCGATCAGCAGCAGATCGAGCGAGTGGTAGTAGCGCTTGAAATCGTCGAACGCCTTGCGCTGATAGGCCTTCACCACGTCGGAGACGTACTGCTCCGCGTGGATGTAGCGGATGCGCGCGCCCGGCTTGTCGATCAGGAGCTGATTGCCGATTGCGTGAATCAGGTGAGTCTTGCCGAGGCCCACGCCGCCGTACAGGAACAGCGGGTTGTACGAGATGCCGGGGTTGTCGGCCACCTGGATGGCCGCGGCGCGCGCGAGCTGGTTCGCCTTGCCGGTCACGAAGTTGTCGAACGTGAGCACCGGATTGAGCTTCGAGCGCTCGTAGGTTGGATCGGGCTCGCCGCTCGATGCCGCGGCGGCCGCGCCCTGACCCGGGCGCCAGCCACGGCGGCCCGCGGCGGCTTCGGTGGCGTCGAGGCTCGGCAGGTCGAGGTCGGCGGCATCTTCGGCGGATTGCGCGGCCGCTGCGCTGTGCGCCGCTGCGTGCGCCATGCCCGCGAGCGCGGCGGCGGCTGGGCTCATCTGCGCCATGCCCGGGTGGGACATGCCTGCCTGGGACATCGCGGCTTGAGAAGCGAAATGCTGCGCTTGAGCCGGGGCGTGAGCGTTTTCGGCCGGCGCGGCCGCCAGCGGCGCGCGCGGCGCGGCCGCCGGGGCGACGTGCGGCGCACGCATGCCGGCCTTCGGGTCGAGGACGAATTGCACGTCGACAGGTGTCTGCCAGAAATCGCGCGCCAGATCGGTGATCCGGCCCGAAAACTGGCTCTTGACCCAGTCGAGCTTGAAACGGTTAGGGGCGGCGATCTGCAGCGTATTTGCCGCAGCATCGAAGGCAACCGGGGCCAACGGTTTAATCCACGTCACGTACTGCTGGGGCGTCAGCTCGCGCTCCAGCAGTGCGGAACAGTGTTGCCAGAATTCGTTCATCGAGTTGCTGTGGTCGTTTTGTTTGCATACGTTGCGTCGCTCCGCTCTCGTGTCGCACAAATGCAACGAGGCCCTGACGGGACGACGGCAAATGCTCCGGACGCCCGCGCGGCAAGGGTTTTGCGGCAAGCAGGCGGGCCAGAGCGGCATGCAGGATTCTTGGGATAGCCGAGATTCTAACGCCGAAATCCCTTTACCAGGAAGTTATCCACAGGGACGGATCAACGCGGCGCACCCTGCTCCGCTCATGTGGGGGCAGGATCGCATCCCGGTGAATCCAGGCATTGTGATGCTCTAACCTATTGACGACCAACGAAAAACGGGATTAAATAGCGGGTTCCGCGAAAACCAATCCCTGTACCACCGGCCATTGCTTTTTTCCGCGATGCTCGCCGCGGTCAATTCTCAACAAGTGAGAGCAACATGAAACGTACTTACCAACCTTCCGTTACCCGCCGCAAGCGTACCCATGGCTTCCGCGTGCGTATGAAGACCGCCGGTGGCCGCAAAGTGATCAACGCACGCCGTGCGAAGGGTCGCAAGCGCCTCGCCATCTAAGCGCGCCGCTTTCCAGTTTTGTCGATAGCACCGCTATCAGCAGAATCGACCACCATCGACGACAAGCGGTCTGACGTGAAACTGTCGGAACAAGCGGACGACGCGCGCGCCATCGTGTTGCGAACGCAGGCCGCTTTCCCGAAAGCCGCAAGGCTACTGAAAACGGATGAGTTCTCATCCGTTTTTCGTTTGCGCCCCTGGCGCCGTACCGAGCACTTTGTCGTGTACGGGCGGCCCACAGGCAAGGACGCGCGGCTCGGGCTCGTGATTGGCAAGAAGTACGCGCCACGTGCGGTCACGCGCAACCTGGTGCGCCGCATCGCCCGCGAGGCGTTTCGCGTGCGCCGCGCGCAGTTCGAAGGCTTCGACCTGCTGCTGCGCCTGCACACGAAATTCGACCGCAAGGCCATGCCGGGCGCCTCGTCGCCGCCGCTCAAGGCGTTGTGCCGCGCCGAAATCGAGACCTTGCTCGAGAAAGCGGCTCGCGAAGCCGGAAAGCGCCGCATGCATGAGTCTGGGCAGCAACTGCCCGCCGGCTCATGAGCACGGCGCGCGAACCCGGCGTTCGCGCGGTGCGGGCCGCGCCCGACGGCACGGCCCGAGGCTCGTATTCCCATGCGGCGCAGTCCGGCCGCCACGCCATGCAAACGGTACTGATCGCTTTACTGCGTTTCTACAAGCTTGCCGTGAGTCCTCTGCTCGGCAACCGGTGCCGTTTTTATCCTTCCTGTTCGGATTACGCGCGCGAGGCAATCCAGTATCATGGCGCCGCGCGTGGGACTTACCTCGCCGCCCGGCGGCTGTGCCGCTGCCACCCGTTTTCGGCGGGCGGCGTCGACCTGGTCCCCCCTGCACCCCCGAAAAAGCGCTGACGCGCCATTCCATCGACACTGAGACAACGCATGGATATCAAACGCACCGTCCTATGGGTCATCTTCTTCATGTCAGCGGTCATGCTGTACGACAACTGGCAGCGCGACCATGGACGCCAGTCGATGTTCTTCCCGAGCGCGACGCAAACCCAGCAGAACGCCGCCAGCGGCGCGACGCCCACGAGCGCGGCGAACACGGCTAACGCCGCGTCCGACCTGCCGGCAACCAGCGCGGGCCAGGCGCCCACGGGCACGGCCCAGCCGGCCGAGGCCACCGCGCAGCTCGTGCATTTCCGCACCGACCTCTACGACGGCGAGATCGACACGCGCGGCGGCACGCTCGCGAAGCTCTCGCTCGTGAAGGAAAGCGCCGACGGCAAGGGCCCCGATCAGTACATGACGCTGTTCGACCACACGAAGGACCATACGTACCTCGCGCGTACGGGTTTGCTCGGCGGTGACTTCCCGAACCACAACGACGTGTACACGGCCGTCAACGGCCCGCGTGAGCTGACCGGCGACGCCAGTTCGTTTCAGATCAGCCTCGACTCGCCCGAAAAAGGCGGCGTGAAGGTCACGAAGACTTACACGTTCACGAAGGGCAGCTACGTGATCGGCGTGGACACGAAGGTGCAGAACGTCGGCAGCACGCCGGTTTCGCCCACGCTCTACATGGAGCTCGTGCGCGACAGCCAGCCGGTGGACACGCCGCGCTTCTCGCATACCTTCATCGGCCCGGCGGTGTACTCGAACGAGCATCACTTCCAGAAGATCTCGTTCAGTGACATCGACAAGAACAAGGCCGACTACGTGAACCAGGCCAACAACGGCTGGATCGCGATGGTGCAGCACTACTTCGCGACCGCGTGGATTCCGCAGCAAGGCGCCAAGCGTGACATCTACGTCGAGAAGTTCGACAACTCGCTCTACCGCGTGGGCGTGAAGCAGCCGCTCGGCACGATCGCGCCGGGCGCGACCGACGACGTGCAGGCGCGCCTGTTCGCCGGTCCCGAAGAAGAGCGCATGCTCGAAGGCATCGCGCCGGGTCTGGAGCTCGTGAAGGACTATGGCTGGGTGACGATCATCGCCAAGCCGCTCTTCTGGCTGCTCGAAAAGATCCACAGCTACGTGGGCAACTGGGGCTGGTCGATCGTGCTGCTCACGCTGCTCATCAAGGCCGTGTTCTTCCCGCTCTCCGCCGCGAGCTACAAGTCGATGGCGCGCATGAAGGAGATCACGCCGCGCATGCAGGCGCTGCGCGAGCGCTTCAAGAGCGACCCGCAGAAGATGAACGCGGCGCTCATGGAGCTCTACAAGACCGAGAAGGTGAATCCGTTCGGCGGCTGTCTGCCGGTGGTGATCCAGATCCCGGTGTTCATCTCGCTGTACTGGGTGCTGCTCTCGTCGGTGGAAATGCGCGGTGCGCCATGGATTCTCTGGATTCACGACCTCTCGCAGCAGGATCCGTTCTTCATCCTGCCGGTCCTGATGGCCGTCTCGATGTTCCTGCAAACGCGTCTGAACCCGACGCCGCCGGACCCCGTCCAGGCCAAGATGATGATGTTCATGCCGATCGCGTTCTCGGTCATGTTCTTCTTTTTCCCCGCCGGCCTCGTGCTGTACTACGTCGTGAACAACGTGCTGTCGATCGCGCAGCAGTACTACATCACGCGCATGATGGGCAAAGGCAAGATGAAGAAAGACGTCGCTTCGAAGAAGGACGCTGCCTGAACACCAGGGCGGCACGGAACGCCGCCCTCGCCTCGTAACGAGGCGCACCCAAAATGAAGCCGCCCGGCCAGAGCCGGGCGGCTTTTTTATTTCC
Organism: Paraburkholderia sp. J63; assembly: GCF_905220245.1. Taxonomy (NCBI): domain Bacteria; kingdom Pseudomonadati; phylum Pseudomonadota; class Betaproteobacteria; order Burkholderiales; family Burkholderiaceae; genus Paraburkholderia; species Paraburkholderia sp. J63. The sequence goes on from NZ_CAJMZF010000011.1 coordinate 41,027, forward strand.
TGCGGGTTCGCTTCGCGTGCGGCGTTTTGTCCGCTTGCCGTGACAAAGCGCGCTCAGGCGATACTGCCTGCTAGATCTTCTTGCTGGTGCCGTAGAACTGCGAAACCAGTTCTTCAACGAGGTAGCGATGGTGAACGCTCAACGCCTCGATCTTCGAAGCCAGTTCAAGCGTTTCCCCGGAGAGCGGATATTTTTCGTCCGGTTTGCGCGGCTGGGGAACGGTGGCCGAGGCATTGCCCGGCGACGGTCCGTAGTGAAGCCAATGCACGTCCACGTCGAACCACTTCGCAAGCGTTTCCAGCTTGTCATTGGTGGGAATGGTGCGGCCACTGAGCCACTTGTGGGCAGTCTGCGGAGAGACCGGCTGCTCGCCGTGATGGCGCAAGTTGAACTTGTTCGCAAGGTCGGTGCTGCCACGCAGCTTTTCGGGGGCGCGCTTCATCGCGAACTTAAGACGTTCGGAAAACGCGGCTTTTTCTTCGATGGTTGGCATTTCTAAATTGTGCAGCCAGCTTTCACCGAAGTTAGCAACCAGTTGAGCGAGATATAGCTCGTGAAAGCTACATATCGCCCGAAGGTGTAAGTAAATGTAAATGGCGTCAGATCTAACGCGCGTTGCATAAATCCAATTAAATCAGATAGTTCATCGAAATTCAGGTTCTTTGTTCTCAAATTTTCTAATTTCTTCGAAGACTAATCTTATCTAAATTGAGATAAGTTAGGATGAGTCTTGGGGCGATTTTCGCGGGAAACGTGTACGCGCCTCGCGTTACAATCCACGCACTTTCGCGGGTGCAGCCAAGCGACGTCGGCGTGCCGCTTCCCGCGGTGCCTCGTCGGCAAGATCCCGCCGGCCGTCCCTGACCGGCCGTCCCTGACCGGCCGTCCCTAACCTCGCCGCATCACGTTGATCCAGTCCGCCATGCTCGCCACCGATACCGATCCCATTGTCGCCATTGCCACCGCGCCTGGACGCGGCGGGATCGGCGTGGTGCGCGTTTCGGCTGGCCGCGCGGGCGCCGCCGCCGCCGAAGCGCTCATGCAGGCGCTGACCGCCCAGACATTGAGCGCGCGCCACGCGAGCTACGTGCCCTTCCTCGACGGCGCGGGCACGGTGCTCGACCGCGGCATCGCGCTCTACTTCCCGGCGCCGCACTCGTACACCGGCGAGCACGTTCTCGAGTTGCAGGGCCACGGCGGCCCGATCGTGCTGCAGCTCGTCCTGCAGCGCTGCATCGAGGCGGGTCGCGCGTTCGGCCTGCGCCTTGCCGAGCCGGGCGAGTTCACGCGCCGCGCGTTCCTCAACGACAAGCTCGACCTCGCGCAGGCCGAGGCCGTCGCCGATCTGATCGAGGCCAGCACGGAGGCCGCCGCGCGCTCGGCGGGCCGCTCGCTCGACGGTGCGTTCTCGCGCGACATCCACGCGCTCGTTGACGACGTGGTGACGCTGCGCATGCTCGTGGAAGCCACCCTCGACTTCCCCGAAGAGGAGATCGACTTCCTGGAAGCCGCCGACGCACGCGGCAAGCTCTCGAACATTCGCGCGCAGCTCGATCACGTGCTTTCGGAAGCGCGCCAGGGTGCGCTACTGCGCGAGGGGCTCTCGGTCGTGCTCGCAGGGCAGCCGAACGTGGGCAAGTCGTCGCTGCTCAACGCGCTCGCGGGCGCCGAGCTCGCGATCGTCACGCCCGTTGCGGGCACGACGCGCGACAAGATCTCGCAGACGATCCAGATCGAAGGCATTCCGCTGCACGTGATCGACACGGCGGGCCTGCGCGACACCGAGGACGAAGTCGAGAAGATCGGCATCGAGCGCACCTGGAGCGAGATCGGCCGCGCGGACGTGGTGCTGCATCTGCTCGACGCGCGTGCGGGTATGGCCGCCGAGGACGATGCAATCGCCGCGCGCTTTCCTGCGGGCGTGCCGGTCGTGCGCGTGCTCAACAAGACGGATTTGACTGGCGTGGCGCCCGAGGTGGCCACGCGTCCGGCGGAGGATGGCGCCGATGTGTGCGAGGTGCGGCTATCGGCGAAGCAAGGCGACGGCGTGGCGCTCCTGCGCGCGGAACTGCTGCGTATCGCGGGCTGGCAGGCGCACGCGCAAAGCATCTACCTCGCGCGCGAGCGCCATCTCATCGCGCTGCGCGCCGCGCGCGAGCATCTCGCGCAGGCGGCCGCGCACGCGGAGCAGAACGCGCAGGCACTCGATCTCTTTGCCGAGGAGTTGAGACTTGCACAGGAGTCGCTCAATTCGATCACCGGCGAGTTCACGTCCGATGATCTGCTTGGGGTGATTTTTAGCCGGTTTTGTATTGGGAAGTGAGGGGTTGCCGGATCATCCTTACCTGTACAAAAAAACAGTATTCCGATCTACAATTGCTGGCAATTTTTTGCCAAACGGCGGCAACCCATCCCAGCACGGGAGGTGTCAGTGATAAGTAGCAACGCGGTAGAAGCGCTCCACCATAGGACCTTCGAAAGCATCAAGCAGATCAACGACGGCGGCTCGGAGTTTTGGTTTGCTCGTGACCTTGCGCCGCTGCTCGACTATCCGCAATGGCGCAACTTCCTGCCAGTGCTGGATAAGCTCGGGAAGCCTGCCGTCAGAGCGGGCAACCGGTGGAAGACCATTTTGCGGACATGCGCAAAATGGTCGGGATCGGTTCCGGCGCTCAACGCCCAATCGATGACGTGTGCCTGTCTCGCTACGCGTGCTACCCGATCGTACAGAATGGCGACCCGTCGAAGCCGATAATCGCTAACGGGCAAAGCTATTTCGCGATGCAGACGCGCCGCCAGGAACTGGCTGACGATGCGAAGTCTGCCCAACTGAGCGAGGACGAGCGTCGTCTTGCGGTCCGCAACGAATTGGGTACGGCGGCCTTGGTAGCAAGGATATCCACGCCAGGAAAGGTCTGAAAAAGAGTCAGAAGATCCTCGACCACATGGGCAGTACCGAACACGCTGCCAATCTGTTCCGAGCGACGCAGACCGAGGAGAAGCTGCGGCGCGATGCCCGAAAAACTGCCGACGCCAGATACGAGTATTCAGCAGATCGAACGAGCGCAAAAGAAGCTGCCGAAATAATCCCAGCCTCGACCGCTGGACGATCAAAACGCGCCTGGGCTGATCCCCGAAAATCCGGGAAACACCATGAACACCCTCACCGTATCGTTACTTTCCGCAGTTCTCGTTTCCACAACCTCACTCGCCATAGCCGGCACACCCACCGACGACGCCACGACAACGACATCGAAGGCATCATGCGCCATCGGGTACGTCACCGGCGTGGGCGGATCGGCGCAAAGCTTTCGCGAATACCAGTCGAGCGACAGCAAATATCGCTACCTGGCCGACAACCCCATCCAGTGCCAGGTTTCCGAAGAAGGGCGTGCGTCCAACTGCGTCGGCGTCGTCAGTTTGCGCAATGAGCGCGTGAGCGTGTACGACGACAACGGCGACACGACGATGTCGGTGGTCACGCGCGTGGAGCTCGAGCACGGCACTTATCCGGTAATCATCGTCGTCCGCAAGCAGGATGTTCGCTGCGAGGAGTGAGCGCCGACCAGGCGCGTCCCTCCCCGCCAAAAGCCGCAAAAGTAAGGAATCGAAAGCAAGTGTAAGCAACGCGCGTCGGCGTGCACTGCGCGTCAGAGCCGCCTGTCCATGGCTCATGCCGCACCAGTGCTGCGGCTTCGTAAACTCCCGTCACACATGGTTTCGTTTTTCAATGAAGCGCCCAACGACAATACGTGCATTGGGAGAAAACCATGAAGACAATCCGACTCTGTTGCGCAATCGCGCTGGCCACGGGGCTTGCGAGTCTCACGGGCTGCGTCGTGGCCCCGCCGTATGCCTATGCGCCGGCACCCGCTTATGGCTACGGCTATGCGCCGGGCTACTATGCGGCACCTTCTGTCGATATTGGGGTCGGCGTGGGCGGCTATTACGGCCATGGCTGGCACCGCTAAGTGCATCTGCACAACACCAGGATATGCCCCGACTCAAGCTTTGCCGATGCGCGTCGGGAGAGCTGCGAACGCCTGCTGGCAACGGTTCGGCGCGTGGGGCACGCCGTCCTCCACGCCCCCTATCCATTGTGATAGCTGTACACGTTTTTCCGGCGCACTAAAGTGACGGCACGCATCCAGCAATGAGCGCTGAACTGTTCTTTCGGGGAGCAAAGTGAAATTCATCGATCAGGAAATCACGCACATCATGCGCGTCATGATGCCGTCGCTGCTTTCGGACAGCGCGATTCCTTTTCTTTCGTTCGACTACTGGCACAAGCGCCTTTCGAACCTGCTCGATACTGCCCAGCTCTCGCACGCCCAATTTCGTACGCTCGACTCGCTCATGACGCAACTCGAGCGCCTCCAGACACAGCACGCCGCAGCCTGAACGCAGCGTCGCCCCACCCGCCGTTCTGTTAGCGGCGCGCTACGACCGATCAACCTCGCCATGTAACCCGAGCATGGATTAGCCCGCCAAGGAGCGGGCTTTTTTCTTTTCGGGCACGCCATCGCAATCGCGCAGGCATTCGTTTCCGATAAATTCGCAGACGAAAAAAAACCGCGGCAGGGGCCGCGGCCAAGAGCTTGCCACTACTAACTACACGGCGCGAGGGGACGTCGCCGCGAAGTCATTGTCGCGGCTCACTTCCTCGCCATCAATGGCCGCGCCGCTGATCTGACAATCGTTAACAATTGCGGGCGCATGGTCTTCCGACCCTCGGTACGCGCTTCGCTGGCCCACCCGCGAAGACGTCAGCCTCTTGAAATTGCCGCTTGTTCCCTGCATGTACGGCCCACTTTCATCGGAGAATTCTGATCGTGGGAAGCCGACCCTCCTTCATCGACGATCTCGCTCGCGACCTTTCGCCCGACGGCGCACGCCCTCGCGCCGAGGACGATGGCGCCCTCCTCGACGCTTATTCGCGAACCGTCATCGGGGCGCTCGAACGCGTCCAGCCGTCCGTCGCCCATATTGCCGTCGAACGCCGGGCGCCCGGCAGCGCCGCCGCGCGCGGTGGCAGCGGCTCGGGTTTTTTGTTCACTCCCGACGGCTATCTGCTCACCAACAGCCACGTCGTACATGGCGCAAGCGCGTTGCGTGTGACGCTTGCCGATGGTTCGACCTATGACGCCGACCTCGTCGGCGACGACCCGAGCACCGATCTCGCCGTGCTGCGCATCGGCGCGACCGAGGTGCTGCCGCACGCCGCGCTCGGCGAATCGGCGAAACTGCGCGTCGGGCAGATCGCGATTGCCGTAGGCAGTCCGCTCGGCCTCGCACAGACCGTCACCACGGGCGTGGTCTCCGCGCTCGGCCGTTCGCTGCGCTCGAACTCGGGGCGCATGATCTACGACGTGATCCAGACCGATGCCGCGCTCAATCCCGGCAATTCCGGTGGCCCGCTCGTGAACTCGGCGGGCCAGGTGATCGGCGTGAATACGGCGATCATTCCCGGCGCGCAGGCCATCTGCTTCGCCACCGCCATCGACACCGCGAAATGGGTCATCACGCAGCTGTTCGCTCATGGACGCGTGCGGCGCGCGCACGTCGGCGTTGCCGGTACCACCGTATCGATCGCGCGCAAGATGCAGCGTTATTTCGAACTGCCAACGACTACTGGCGTGCGGGTGATGGAGATCGTCAAGGGAAGTCCCGCGGCGCTCGGCGGCCTGCGGGTGGACGATACGGTCGTGGCGATCGATGGCGTGGCCGTCGACGGCATCGATGCGTTGCAGCGCTTACTCGACGCTTCGCGCATCGGGCGCGCTGTGGAATTCACCGTGATCCGACTCACGCAAAAGCTGAATCTGCAGGTCACGCCTGTCGAGCAAGCGGTCTTGCTTTAGACGCAGTAGCGCCGGCGACCGCCCTCGGGTTTCCGAACGGCGGTCGCACGTCGACATCGTCAATCCGAAATTGATTGGTATGCCGAATTATCTGATTTACCAACCGGCAGGCTGTCCATAGCCGTCGTCATACTGTGCGGGCGGCGGCGGCGCAGGCTGCGCCGGCGCACACGGCACGTATCGGCCCGAGTATTGGTCGTAGCAACCGCCGGGCGCCGGTGCGGGCGCGGCGGCATAGACGGGGGCCGGCTCCGCGTAGACCGGAGCGGCCACCGGTGCCGGTTCGGCATAGACGGGCGGGGGCGCCTGATAAACCACGGGGCCGCTGTTCATCGCCGCGCCCACCACCGCACCGATCAGCGCGCCGCCGACCAATGCACCCACGACATCGCCACCCCGATCGTGCGCGCTAGCCGGGCCAGCCGCCATCACGCATCCTGCCGTCAGCAGGACGGCTGCAATCTTTCGCATGTTGTTCTCCTCGAGAACGTTCGAAAACATGCGTGCGATTGTGGGCGCGAAGCGCGGATACAGGTGCTGCAAGTGGTAACGACGAATTACGCAGGAGTGAATTACGCGATGCTACGTGCGAACACGCAGGCCCGTCATGCGCCATCGACTGGATGAGCAGGCAGAGCGCGGTGATCGGCTTGTTGCGATTGTTGCGACGTGCCGTGCGCCGAGTCTCCCATGGGTGGGAACGCTTCGGCACCAGACTCATGGTCCACGCCGTCGTCACGTTTGCCGGCGACGGGGCAAAGCAAGGTGAGAGCGATGGAACACGCCATCAGCGCGAATAGCGCGACGAAGTACGTCATCCAGGAGAACTCGAATTCCATGAGTGCCTCCTACGATCAAGCGCGTCCCCCCCGCGGGAAGCGCGGAACCTGTGCCCGGGAACCGGCCCGGGCTGCAATCCCGCCACCGAACTCAGTGGTGCAGGATGCTGCGCAGCGGATGACGCCAGTCGATATGAGGAGCCCCCGCTTCTACGCGCTGCCTATGCTCCTCAAGGATTTCGTCCGAAAACAGGAAGACGACAATGACGAGGGGTATAACCAGAAACGCGCCCAGTATTACGTGTTCGATCACGATAACCTCCTGGTTGTCAAGCGGTTGCGATTCCATTGTAGCCGGAAAGCTACAGCTTGCGCGACAGGGGATTACCAATACCGGTGAGTGAAGGTGGGCCGCCGCACGAACGATGTCGAGCAGCGCCCGTGCCTGAGTGGCAAGGATAGGGCGCGGGCGGGCAGGCGAGAACGGACGGACGCCGCGGCGCCATGCAAGCTGGCGCCGCACCGCGGGGGCGAACCTGGCCAAACCAAACCGACCAGGTGCAAGCAGGGATAGCAAACGGCGGCAAATGCGCTTAGGCCGCCGACTTCTTCCATGCGGCGGCGAAAAGCCCCGCCCCGATCAGCAGCGAGCCGCCGGTGCGATTGACGAGACGCTGCACGCGCGGGCTGCGCACCGCCTTGCGCGCGGCCGCCGCGAGCATCGCATAGCCGAAGGCATTGAGCGTGGCGAGGGTGAGGAACGTCGCCTCGAATACGACGATTTGCGGCAGTGCGGCCGCGTGCGGGTCGATGAACTGCGGCACGAACGCGACGAAGAAAATGATGCTCTTCGGATTGAGCGCGGTAACAGCGTAGGCGTGCCCGAAGATGCGGACCGTGCGGGTTTCGGAGGTATCGGGCGCATCCGCGGTGTTCACGGGCGCGCGCCAGAGCTTGATACCCAGATAGATCAGATACGCGGCGCCGACCCACTTGAGCATCGAAAAAAGTGCGGCCGAAGCGGCAAGGATCACGCCGAGGCCGAGCATGGAGGCCGTCATCGCGGTGAAGTCGCCGAGCGCGACGCCTGCGGTCGTCGCCAGCGCGTAGCGGCGCCCGTGGCCAAGCGCGTAGGAGACGACGAGCAGGACCGTGGGTCCGGGAATGGCAACGAGAATGGCCGACGCGATTGCGAACGGCAACCAGTGGGCGAGAGTCATAGGGTTCTCCAGTGAGGAAGCCCGATTTATCCACGAAGTTTGCGGCCGCGCAAGGGCAGAGAGAGCGGCGCGCCCAGGCGCTCGGCTCGCGGCTGGCATCGTTATTGTTCTGCATTCGATGACTAACTAGCCGGATATTCAAGCCGTCGTGCTTCGACTTTATGTGCGCCGCGTCATAGCCATGAAAATCGTATTAAAGCGCTTCATTCGCACGCTTTTCATGGGAATCAGTTGCCCCATAGCGAAATCATTACCGGTTTGGACACCGCAAGCCCAACGCCGCAACCCGTAACTGCTGCATCCGCACACAAGTGCTTCTTGCAGTTCTCTTGGGGTCTTCTAGATTGAAAGGCGTGTGTCGTGAGTGGAAGTTAAATACATAGCTAACCTGAGTATAAGCCCGCAGCTCTATACGCGATCGGAGTAAGCCGTAAAGTGCCAGCTCCGATAAGACAGGAGGCAATCATGAAAATGCTATTCGCGATGACCGCATTCACCGCCGGTCTCTTTTGCGCCGTTTCCGCTCAGGCGCAGGATTTGGTCGTGAAGCCACAACAAACCGTGCAACTGAAGCCGGGCTCGTATGGCTGCCTCTCCAAGGACAAGCTCGACGCAGTCTCCCTGCACGAGCAAGCGGGCGAGCATCAGCAGATGCAGGAATATTTTGCCGATTACCGCTGCCTTTCGACGCCTGAGAACCAATCGTTCCGCGTCGTGCGCGTGGTGGGTCACGATATCGAGTTCGTCAACGCCGCGAACGCGGACGACCAGGGCCTCTGGACCGCGGATCGCTTCATCAAGCAGTAACGCTCGCACACCAGAGACCGGCGCGCCGGTCTCAGCGCACTGCGCCGCGCCAGCCCTGCCGCTCGCGCGACGCCTTTCGCCCCGGTCCCCTTCATCCCCGTGCTTCAACAGACCGCCGCACGCGCGTCGGGTCGTTGAGCGCGCGCCGCCAGCCGCCGCGACCGGCTTGCGGCCCTGATCGGGCCTTCAATAGGCCTGCCCGCCTCGCTCCCGTCATTGCGCCGTCATTTTCACGACCGACCATCCTGAGGGTCCTGCGCGCCACCGTCCGATGAATGCGGCACAGGGCGTGCTGGAAACTCGCTATCATGTGCGGCTTTTGCGCGGAGCGGGACTCGGGGGATTCGGTATGGCACTCAAATCGACCATCTACAAGACAGAACTGCAAATCGCCGACATGGACCGGCATTACTACGCCGACCATGCGCTCACCATTGCCTGCCATCCATCCGAAACCGACGAGCGGATGATGGTCCGCATCGCCGCCTTCGCGCTTTTCGCCGGCGAGCGCCTCGAGTTCTGCAAGGGTCTCTCGGATGTCGACGAACCCGACCTCTGGAGTAAGGACTACACCGGCGCGGTGCAGACCTGGATCGAAGTGGGACAGCCCGACGAGCGCCGCATCGCCAAAGCGAGTTCGCGCGCCGAGGAAGTGATCGTGATCGCCTACGGCGGACGCACCTCGGAGATCTGGTGGCAGGGCGTGCGCAGCAAGGTGGAACGGCTGCGCAACGTGATGGTCTGGTCGCTGGCCGAGGGCGTGGCAGCGGCGCTCGGCGCCCTGGCCGAACGCACGATGCGCCTGCAATGCACCGTGCAGGACGGCGCGGCCTGGATCGGCAATACGGAGAGCGAACCGGTGGCGGTCGAATGGACCGTTTTCAAGGCGCCTGAGAACGTTTGAGCCCGCGGCGGGCGGGTATCCGGTTCGTACCACCGGCGAGGGCCTGAGAGCCGTCATCCGTCAAACGCGAAATCAACGCGCAGGCGGTCCTTTCAGTTCGACCATGTTGCCTTCCGGATCGAACAGATACAGCGACGGCCCGAGACCTTCCGCGCCATAGCGCTCAACCACGTCGCCGGGGCGCGCGCCCCTCTGCGTGAGCCAGGCCTTGAGCGCCTCACCATCGAACGGCTCCACACGCAGGCACAGGTGGTCCATGTTGCCGGCCGCGCCCGACGGCGCCGCGCCGCCGTCACGATCGAGCGCTCCACCGATGGCGGCGAGATCAACAAGCGAGCGGCCCGCGCGCAATTGCACGAGCCCCAATTTTTGCTCCTCACGTTCGACGCAACAGCCCAGCACATCGCAGTAGAAGCGCGTCATGGCGGCGAGATCCGCCGCGCGGATCACGACATGGTCGATTTCGCGAATCTGGATCAGCATGGCTCTTCCCGAAGCGATACGGTCTACACAGTGTAGGAGAGGGAAAATGGCGGAAGTGGGGAGCGTGGCGGCACGGCCGCCAGTGCGACGGAATCGCTGGACGAAAAAAAGCCCGCTGCGGTGAGCGGGCTTAATCCATATCAGGAGGAGACATGGAGGAGACAGGAACCACTATACACAGCGGCCTGACGCGACGCAACAAGTTTTTAGGGGAAAACCCGCAATAGCGCCAAATTGTCGCACTTGCCGCGGCGTTTTTATGGCAGGCGGATGACAGCTCGCGGCAAAAGCCCCGATGCTGCGCGTTCGTCCGAACGACAGCGCAAGATCCGGCAGGCTTGTACGCGTACCAGCCGCTACAGTGGGACCATCGAATCCGCCCTTTCAGGGAGTCACGACATGAACGCCACCCCGACCGCCGCTCGCAGCAAGCTCGCCGCCGACCTCGACACCGCATTTGCCACCGGGTTTGCCACCGAAAGCGCACGCTGGACCGCCATCGCGGCGCGCGACGCGCGTGCCGACGGCCAGTTCTTCTACGGCGTGCGCACGACCGGCGTGTTCTGCCGCCCGTCCTGCGCCTCGCGTCTGCCGCGCCGCGAGAACGTAGAGTTTTTCGCCGATGCCGACGCCGCGCGCGCGGCCGGCTTCCGCGAATGCAAGCGTTGCCGCCCCGGCGGCCTGCCGCGCGAGCTCGAGATCGTGCGCCGTGCCTGCGCCGCCCTCGACGCCGATCCCCAGGCGCGCCTCACGCTCGCGCAACTCGGCGAGGCCGTGCACCTGAGCCCGTTCCATCTGCAGCGGCTCTTCAAGCGCGTGCTGGGCGTCTCGCCGCGCCAATACCAGGCGGCGCGCCGCGGCGCCGTGCTGCGCGACGCGCTCGCGCAAGGCGCCGATGTCACGCGCGCGAGCGCCGACGCCGGCTTCAACTCGTCGTCGCGGCTCTACGAGAGCGTGGCGGGCGAGTTGGGCATGGCGCCGTCGGCGTTCCGCCGCAAGGGCGCCGGGCTCACGATCCGCTATGCGAACGCGGTCACACCGCTCGGGCGCGTGCTCGTCGCGGCGACCGACAAGGGCATCTGCCGGATCGCATTCGGCGACGATCCCGCTGAACTGAGCGCGAGCCTCGCCGCCGACTTCGCGAACGCGCGCTGCATCGAGGACGAGACGGCGCTCGCACCGTTCGTCGCGCAGATCGACGCCTATCTGCATGGCCGCCGCGAGCGCATCGAGCTGCCGCTTGACATTGCCGCGACGGCGTTCCAGCAGCGCGTCTGGGACGCGCTCCAGCGCATTCCGTACGGCGAGACGCGCAGCTACACGCAGATTGCCGAGACGCTCGGCGCGCCGCGCGCGGTAAGGGCCGTCGCAAGCGCGTGCGCGTCGAACCCGGTGGCGCTGGCGATTCCGTGCCATCGCGTCGTGCAAAAGGGCGGCGCGCTGGCGGGCTACCGTTGGGGACTCGCGCGCAAGGCGGCGCTCATCGACGCCGAGGCGCGGGCGGGCGAAGTGCGCGTGACGGCCACGGCGCTTGCCGACGATCCGTCGAAGCGCGAGTCAAAGCACGACTCGAAGCAGGGTTCGAAACAAGCTTCGAACCAGGCGACAAAACGCGGCCGGGCCACCGCCACGCCGGAGACCACCGCTTGAGCGCCGTCCTGCCGAAAGAGTCGCCGCAATCGCGCAACGCTGGCCCGGAGCCCGACGCCACCCTCGAACTGCCGTTTCGCGCACCCTACGACTGGCCGCGCATGCTGCGCTTTCTGACGGGGCGCGCCACGCCCGGCGTCGAGGCCGTGGAGGACGGCGCGTGGCTGCGCGCGATCGACTTCAATGGCGCGAGCGGCACGCTCGCCGTGCGCCGCCATGCGCGCAAGCGCTGCCTCGTCGTCGAGATCGACGGGCCGGTGAGCGTTCACGCGGCTGCGCTGGCCGCGCCGCTCGCACGCATGTTCGACGTGCAGGCGGATCCCGCCGCGATCGGTGCGGGCCTGGTCGCCGATCCGTGGCTCGCGCCGCTCGTCGCGGCGGCGCCGGGGCTGCGTGTGCCGGGCGCGTGGTCGGGCTTCGAGCTCGTGGTGCGCGCGATCGTCGGCCAGCAGGTGAGCGTGAAGGCCGCGACGACCATCGTGGGCCGCCTCGTCGAGCGCGTGGGCAAGCGCATCGACGGCCACGCGCACGCGCGCACCGCGTGGCGCTTTCCCACGCCGGCCGCGCTGGCCGCCGCCGACCTCGCCGGCATCGGCATGCCGGGCAAGCGCGTGGCCGCACTGCAGGGGTTCGCTGCGGCCGTGGCGAGCGGCGAGGTCGTCATCGAGCGCGCGCCGGTGCAAGACGCCGCGCCGCGCTCAGCCCGCAAGCACAGCCCACACGCCGGCGAGCCCAGCGCCGATACGGCGGCCGAGCGCGCCACCCTCGACGCCATGCGCGCCGGACTGCTCGCACTGCCAGGCATCGGCCCCTGGACGGTCGAGTATGTGGCGATGCGTGCGTGGCGCGATGGCGATGCGTGGCCCGCCACCGACCTCGTGCTGATGCAGGCCATCGCCGCACGCGACCCCGCGCTCGTGCGCGCGACGCAGCAGCGCGCGCGCACCGAAGCATGGCGGCCCTGGCGCGCCTATGCCGCGATGCATCTGTGGAACGAGATCGCCGATCGTGCGGGCGCGGCGCGCGGCGGCTAGCCGCCGCGACATCGATCCGCTAGCCGCCAGGCGCGGATAGCGGCGCCCGCGCGAGCGCCGCAGCCAGCACGCCAAACACCTCGCCGAGCCGCACGCGGAGCGCCCGCGCGCAGCGTCGTACCCGCCGCAAAACCCCGCCCGAGGGGGCCTCAAGCAGGTCTTTCAGCGAGATGTTAAAGTGCCCGCTACCGAAAATCCCTTGTCGGCGGCGCGTGCAGCACGGTGCCGCCGGCCAGAGCCCGACCTGCCTTCAATGCCAGACACGACCTCTACACGCACGAACGACGTTCTCACGCAGCGCCTTTCCGTGCTGAGCGCCGGGCCGCATCGCGACGCGCTCACGCGCGGTCTGCGCGGCATCGAAAAGGAAAGCCTGCGGGTGACGCACGACGGCCAGCTCGCCATGACGCCGCATGCGGCGGCGCTGGGCTCGGCGCTCACGCATCCGTCGCTCACGACCGACTATTCGGAAGCGCTGATCGAGATCATCACGCCCGCCGAGCACGACGCGTCCATCACGCTCGACAAGCTCGACGAGCTGCATCGCTACGTCTATGCCGTGCTCGCGCGCGACGGCGAAATGCTGTGGAACGAATCGATGCCGGGCCTGTTACCCGACACCGACGACGGCATTCCCATTGCCCGCTACGGCAACTCGAACATCGGCCGCCTCAAGTACGTCTACCGCATGGGCCTCGCGCTGCGTTACGGCCGCACCATGCAGTGCATCGCGGGCATCCACTACAACTATTCGCTTGACGAAGACGTGTGGCAGGCGCTGCACGCGCACGAGCAGTCCACCGCCACGCAGACCGACTATCAGTCGGAGCGCTACCTCGCGCTGATCCGCAACTTCCGTCGCACGAACTGGCTGCTGATGTATCTGTTCGGCGCTTCGCCGGCGCTCGACGGGCGCTTTTTGCGCGGCCGCGCGAACGCGCTCGAGCGCTTCGACGCGCACACGCTCTATCTGCCGTACGCGACGAGCCTGCGCATGAGCGACCTTGGCTACTCGAACACCACGGGCCAGTCCGCGCTGCGCGCCGATTACGACACGCTGCCGGGCTACCTCGACGCGCTCGCGCAGGCGGTGAGCCAGCCGTATCCGCCGTACGAGGCGATCGGCACGCACCGCGACGGCGAGTGGGTGCAGATCAACACTAACGTGCTGCAGATCGAAAACGAGTTCTATTCGACGATCCGCCCCAAGCGCGTCACGTATCCGGGCGAGCGGCCGCTGCATGCGCTCGCCGCGCGCGGCGTGCAATACGTCGAGGTGCGCTGCATGGACATCGATCCGTTCGAGCCCACCGGCATTTCGCTCGAAACGGCGCGTTTTCTCGATGCCTATCTGCTCGCTTGCGCGCTCGACGACAGCCCGCTTCTGCCATGCCCCGATTACGAGCAGGCGAACGAGAACTTCGCGCTGGTCACGAAGGAAGGACGCCGCCCGGGGCTCGAGCTCAAGCGCGGCAATGAGACGATCTCGCTGCAGGACTGGGCCGCCGAACTGCTTGCGAAGATCGAGCGCAGTGCGGCCGTGCTCGATGCGCTGCGCGGCGGCAACGAGCATGCGCGCTCGCTCGCGGTGCAGCGCGCGAAGCTCGCCGATGCATCGCTCACGCCGTCCGCGCGCGTGCTCCAGACGATGCGCGACAAGCAGCAATCCTTCCTGCAATTTGCACTCGCGCAAAGCGAGCGTCATGCGGCGCATTTCCTCTCGCGTCCCCTCGACGCGCAAGCGATGGCACAATTCGAAGCGCTCGCGCGCGAGTCGCTCGATGGACAGGCGAAGCTCGAGCGCGAGGAAGTCGGCTCGTTCGACGCCTTCGTGAACGCCTATCGCGCCTACACGCTCAACCGCTTCAGCGTTTGACGCGCTGCCGTGCCGCGTTTTGCGCCACGCAAACCGCGGCACGAACCGCCATGGGACGGCGCGTGAAGGCGCATGAAGGCGGCGCGCGCTGCGAAACGCGGCGCATCGCCCGTTTCGGGCATCTCATTTGCTTGAAACACGGGCGTACGAGCGTGGTCCAACGTTTTATGGGAATGGCGCGCCAGCAAGCGCCGATGCCCCTCATGCCAACGACAAGATAACCGGGCCGCGCGCGACGCGTGCCCATTCAGGGAGGAACCCACGCGATGAAACGAACCCTGCCGATCCTGCTCTGCGCGGCGCTTGCGGCCTGCGTGCCGCGCGGCCAGGTCAACCCCGACGTCATGCAGATCGCCACCGCGCCGCTCACCTGCACCGACAAGCCGCAGTGCGACATCTGGTGGCAACGCGCCCAGGACTGGGTGCGAGGTCATTCGAAGTATGAAGTGCAAACCGTGACCGACACGCTGATCCAGACCGCCGGCCCCGGCGGCGGCAAGCGCGCACTGGCCTACGAAATCACGCGGACCCACAATAACGACGGCACGACCACCATCGGCTTTGCGGCGCATTGCGACAGCTCGCTCGGCTGCAAGCCCGATCCCTGGGCCGCAGGCGCGGCGTTCAAGCAATACGTGCGCACCGGCATCGAACAGCCGGTCCAGGGCATGGGCAACGACTCCGCCGAGACCGGTGCAGACTCCGCGCCCGCATCGGCAGTGCCGGGCGCCGCGCCCACTGCATCCTCTCCCTGAAGCCGCGTGATACTTCGGCGCCCTGACTAACGTAGCGCGTCTGTCAGGGCGCGCAACGCATGAGACAAAGTGGCTGGCTGGCCCATCGTGGGCTCGCTCATTTTGATCTCGTGCACTCTGAATCGAATCACTTCGATTGCGCATTTAAGCATTATCTGATTGGGTGACGTGTCGAGGAATCGTATTGTGGCTCTGCTTCGGCGTGCGCCGGACGACAGTACTTTCCTCTTCCATCATTCAAATCGAAAATGAAAATGCGACTTCTGCCCGCCAGCGCACTGGCTGCCCTCACCGTCGTCGCGGCTGGCTGCAGCACCGCGTCGGGCCCTACCTACAACCTCGACATCGTGACGCTCGCCAACGGCACGCAGGCCTATCGCGTACAGTGTCTCGGCTTGTTCGAAAGCTCGAAGGCCTGTATGGCGAAGGTCACCGAGATCTGCGGCGACAAGGAGCCGTTGCGCGTCTCGTCGACCGATCGCGCCGTGTCCGGCTTCAAGCCCGAGAACGATCCGCGCGAGATCATGTTCGTTTGCCAGACGCCGCCTCCTCCTGTGGTCCAGGCGCCGCCCCCACCGCCCCCGCAAGTCGACACGCAGCCGCGTACCATCACGCTGAACGCGGACGCCAACTTCGCCGTCAACAAGTACGACCTGCTGCCGGCCGGCAAGCAGGCGCTCGACAAGTTCGTCGCGGATAGCGACGGCGTGAATATCGGCACGGTCGTGATCGATGGCCATACGGATTCCACGGGCTCGAACGCACTGAACGACCGCCTCTCGCTGCGCCGCGCGCAAACCGTGCGCAACTACCTGCAGTCGCACGGCCTGCATGCCGGCCAGTACCAAGTGCACGGCTACGGCAAGACGAAGCCGATCGCGTCGAACGCCACCGTGGAAGGCCGCGCGCAAAACCGCCGCGTCGAAATCCAGACCCAGGGCGTGACCGCGCGCTAACCTGCGCTTCATCACGGCTGCAACAGCACATGCCGCCCGCGTCCATCGCGGGCCGATCACCGCGGGACCGTCAGCAGGCCATCAATGGCCCATCGACGGTCCCGCTCCTTTTTTGGGCTTCGTAATCCAGACCAGCACCGCAAGCACGATGAACACCACGCACGAAATGCGGAAGAAGTCGTTGGTCGCCATCATGTAGCCCTGCGCCGTCACCACTTGATTGAGCTGGGCAGTCAAGCTCGACCCTGTGACGCCGAGGCCAGTCAGCGCATCGCTGTACGCATTGGTGTTCTGCGAATACACGCTCACCGACTCCGAGAGCACCGCGTGGTGATAAATCGCGGCGTCCTCCCAGAACGTCGTGCTCACCGCCGTGCCGATCGCACCAGAAAGCGTGCGCAGGAAGTTCGAGAGACCCGCGGCGCTCGCGAGGCGCTCGTCGGAGATGCTCGACAGCGTGATTGTCGTCATCGGCACGAAGAAGCACGCCACGCCGATGCCCTGCACCAGGCGCGGCAAGATCACCTTGCTGAACGGCACGTCCAGTGTGAATGTGGAGTTCCACAGCGAGACGAACGCGAACACGATGAACGCGAGGCTCGCCACCATGCGTAGATCGAGCTTGTGCATGTTGCGTCCGATCAGCGGCGAGAGCACGAGCGCGAGCAGTCCCACGGGCGCCGTCGCGAGGCCGGCGATGCCGGCGGTGTAGCCCATCACCGTTTGCAGCCAGAGCGGAAAAATCACCACCGAGCCGAAGAACGCCATGAAGCCGAACGAGATGATCAGCGCGCCGAGTGCAAAGTTGCGGTCGCGAAAAAGCGAGAGATCGACGACCGGCTCCTTCTCCGTGGCTTCCCACGCGAGCATGAACGCCAGCGACACGGCCGCGATGATCGCCAGCGCCACGATGAACTTCGAGTTGAACCAGTCGCGGTCCTTGCCGAGGTCGAGCATCATCTGCAGGCACGACACGCCGATCACGAGCAGCGCGAGGCCCACGGCGTCGATGCGCTGTTTCGTGGTTTTCGTTTCGCGTCCGCGCAACAGCAGGTAGGCACAGATGCCCGAAAAGAGGCCGATCGGCACGTTGATGTAGAAGATCCACGGCCACGTGTAGTTGTCCGTGATCCAGCCGCCCATGACCGGGCCGAAGATGGGCGCGACGATCACCGTCATCGCCCAGAGTCCCAGCGCGAGCCCGCGCTTCTCGGGCGGATAGGAGCGCATGAGGATCGTTTGCGAGAGCGGCACCATCGGGCCGGAGACGAGGCCCTGCACGAGGCGGAAGGCGATCAGCGTCTCGAAATTGGAGGCGAAGCCGCACGCCGCCGAGGCGAACGTGAACAGGATCACCGAGAGCGTGAAGAGCCGCACTTCGCCCACGCGCCGCGCGAGCCAGCCCGTGAGCGGCACGGCGATCGCCGAGGCGACCGAGTACGAGGAGATCACCCACGTGCCTTCGCTATTGGCGACGCCGAGATTGCCGGAAATGGTGGGCACGGCGACGTTGGCGATCGAGGTGTCCAGCACCTCCATGAAGGTGCCGAGGGCGAGGCCCACGGTCAGCAGCGCGAGCGTGCCGCCGGAGAGCGGCGCGGGCTCCGCACTCGCGGGAGCGGGGGACGGCGCGGCGGTGGAAGCGTCCATCTTCAGGATCCTTGCTCAGCTTCGTGACTGAAGTTTCTGGTTCGATTTGTGGTTCGGGGCAGACCGTTGCTGCTGCAACGAGCTGCGTAGCGGTGGCGTTCCGCAATTTCATGTCGAGGCATTGTCTGCCCAGACAGCAATCCATCCGCAATACGGCGCGGCGGAGACAGGGCTTGGGCGGGCGCAAAAGCGCCCCGAACCCGGCCCTCTATGTTTTGTCGCGGTTTTCGCCGGGCTCCCCGAAGGGTCCATCCACGCGGCTTTCCGCGTGGCCGCAGACCATGGTCGTATCGGCGTCGTTGGCGATGAAACGTTGGAGCAGGTTCACAAGCGTCGTTACTTCATCGGCGGAAAAGCCGCGCAGCTGGTCGTTCATCACCGAGGCGATCCGCTCCGGCAATTGCTGCGCCGCGTCGCGCCCGAGCGGCGTGAGCGCCAGTTCGACCACGCGGCGGTCCGCATGGCTGCGCTGGCGCACGAGAAAGCCTTTCTTTTCCAGCCGGTCGAGCATGCGCGTCATCGAGCCGGTGTCGTACGAGAGTACGCGCGACATCTCATTGGGCGTGCGCGCGTGCTCGAACCACAGCAGCAGAATCACGCCGATCTGCGACGACGTCAGCCCGAGCGGCGCGACAGCGCGGTCCATCCGCGCGGCCAGCACGTTGCGGGCCGTCGACAGGAAATAGCCGAGGCTCGGCACGACACCGACCTTGCCTGGCACATACGAGCCCTCGCTCATGGGGAAATCGTTCTCACGCATCTCGAAGACAAGCGAATTCTAGCCGGTTGTATGTCTGCCTGGGCAGGTAGATGGGGGATGCATCGGTCATCGATTCGTCGCTATCGCGGCGTAAAAACAACAGCGCAATTGATGCAGCGCAAAGTATGTTGTTATTTGCTTGCATAGTCAATATTATTACAGGCAAGCACTTAGACTCCCGACTTTCCCTAATTTTCCTGTTGATTGCGCCATGCTGTACCTCAAGAACGCGCTCGGCGGCATCGGCCGCTCGGTCTCCTGCACTGCCCGGCTTGCCTTCGCACAAGCCGGTGGGGCGGCGCGTTGGCGCAAGCTCGCGGTCTACGCGGCGATGTTCGTGCTGCCCGGCGGCTCGATTGCCGTCGTGCTGATGATGTGGGCCGACCGCCGCCGGGCCCAACGGAGCGGGGCGGGCACCGCCGTGACGACGTCTAGCGCGGCCAGCGCCGCCACGCCCGGCGCGTCCGGTCTCGACGTGGTCGCAACGGCGATGAGCGCGGCGGCAGCCAAGGCCGCCTGCACCGGCGTCCAGGCCGCATGCCGCCGGGCCGGCACTGCGCGGCGCGCGCGTACGCGCGCAGGCACGGCCGCGCTTCACGCCGTTCATGCGCTGCGCCGCTGGCGCGGTAACGAAGCGTAATTTGCGGCCGGCGCGCCGTAACACATCCTCACTGATTCCCCGCTTACCCTTGCAGGTTCCGCACCGCGCGCGGCGCGTGCGCTACCATTGCCGCAACCCGCTGGCCTCGCGATCCGTGCCGGACCTCGGCGTACTGCTGCACGCAATGACAATGGCGCGCGACGCCGCGCGTAGGCGCGACGTATGTGCGCCCTGGCCACTCGCGACTTTCACCTACTTCATTCGCCAGCCGCCTCGACAGGAATTCCTTGCATGTCTTGCCGTTTCGTCCATCCCGGCCGCCCCCTTCAAACGCCGAGCCGCCTGCGCGAGGGCGCGCTCGCCGACGATGCCACCGGTGCCGCTCGAGTCGCCCGCACCGCACGCCGCACGCCCAGGCTTGCCCTGCTGGGCGCGGCGGCCGCGCTCGCGTTCCAGTTGAGCGGTTGCGCCGTGGGTCCCGACTATCACAAGCCGGCCGCCGCCGTGCCCGCGTCCTATAAGGAAGCCCCCGAGGGCTGGAAGGTCGCGCAGCCCGCCGATACCGCCGATCGCGGCCCCTGGTGGCTCGTCTACGACGACGCGCAGCTCACCGGGCTGATGGATCAGCTCAACGCCAACAACCAGACCGTCGCCCAATACGCCGCCGCCTACCGTCAGGCGCGCGCGCTGGTGGGCGAGGCGCGCGCCGCGTATTTCCCGGTGGTGAGCGCCTCGTTCTCGGGCTCGCGCTCGCGCACGCCCACGCGCGTCTCGAACACCAACGGCAGCTTCCCGAGCGGCTCGATCACCAACAACGTCAATCTGGGCCTCGACGCCACCTGGGAACCCGACCTCTGGGGCAAGGTGAGCCGCACGGTCAGCGCGCAGGAGGCAGGCCAGCAGGGCGCCGCCGCCGATCTGGCCAACGCGCGGCTCTCGGCGCAGGCCACGCTCGCGCAGACGTACTTCACGCTGCGCTCGCTCGACGCCCAGCAAAAGCTGCTCGACGACACCGTCGTGGCGTACCAGAAGTCGCTGCAGCTCACGCAGAACCAGTACGCCCAAGGCGTGGCGGGTCGCGCCGACGTCATCCAGGCGCAAACGCAGCTCCAGTCGGCGCAGGCCGCCGCCATCGACAATGGCGTGGCGCGCGCGCAGGACGAGCACGCGATCGCCGTGCTGGTCGGCCAGCCGGCTTCGGCGTTTTCGATTCCGCCGTCGCCGCTCACGGCCACGCCGCCCGTCGTGCCGGTCACGATGCCTTCGGCGCTGCTCGAACGGCGCCCCGACATCGCCTCGGCGGAGCGCAAGGCGGCGGCGGCGAACGAGCAGATCGGCGTCGCGATCTCGGCGTTCTTTCCCACGCTCACGCTCTCGGCCAGCGGCGGCTTCGAAAGCTCGGTGCTCTCGCAGCTGCTCTCCATGCCGTCGCGCTTCTGGACGCTCGGGCCGTCGCTTGCGGCCACCGTGTTCGACGCGGGCTTGCGCAGCGCGCAGACCGAAGCGGCGCGCGCGGCCTACGACCAGCAGGTCGCGGTCTACCGGCAGACCGTGCTGGCCGCATTCCAGGACGTCGAGGACAACCTGGCGTCGCAACGCATCCTCGCGCAGGAAATCGTCGTGCAGCAGCAGGCCGTGGAATCGGCCCAGCACGCGCTCTCAATCGTCACGAACGAATACAAGGCGGGGACGACCGATTACCAGAACGTGCTGTCGTCCCAGACCACGGCATTCACGGCGCAGCAGAAGCTCGCGAGCATCGCGGGGCAGCGCATGGTGTCGTCGGTGGGGCTCGTGAAGGCGCTCGGCGGCGGCTGGGACGTCTCGCAGATGGATCGCGAAACGGGCAGCGTGACGGCGCCCGCGCCGGTGGTGGCGTCGGGCGTGCAAGGTTCAGTGTCCTCGACGCGCGGCGCAACGCAAGACGCGGCGGCACAAGGCGCTCGATCGCAGTAAATCGGGCGGCGCGGGGGGCGCCGTGGGCTGCTTCGGGCCGCCTGACGCCGCGCGTGCCCGAGCTTGCGAACCAAGGACTTCAACGCATGAACGTCAGCGCCACGGTCCCAGGCCCCGTGGGCCGTCCCAGCAGGTTCAGCAGCCCCGCCAGATTCTCGCGCTGATCGGGCGTCGCGCTCGCGGTGCCGTTGAACGCCACCGACGTGCGCGAGAACGTGCCATGCCCATCGAGCAGCAACGGTCCCTTTTGCGTGCTCAGATCGAGCGTGGACGACGCCCCCTGCGCCTGGAGCACCGCCTCATACGAGCCCAGCGGCTTTACCAGCGAGACGCGCGAGCTCATGTCGGCGAGCGTGACGGTTAGGCGCCCGAACGCATCGGTGCCGAATACGCGCCAGGGACTCCACGCGAGCCGTACGTTGCCATCGAGATCGAGCGTGTTGAACGGCGCGCCGAGCCCCGCGAGCAACGACGCGGGCACCGCGATCGCACCCGGCGCGACAGTGGCGCCGCGCAGCGTGGCTTCGACGTCGACGGGGTCGGGCATGGCCTCGGTCTGACGCATCTGCATGCGCACGCGGCCCGTGAGGAGCGCCCAGAACGACGTGCGCCATTCGATGCGTCCCGGCAGCAGCGTCGCGCCTTCGACGTCGTGGCCGGCGGCGAGCATGAGCGTGGCCGAGCCGTGCCAGAGCGAGCCTTGCGGATCGACGAGATTGATGTGGCCTTGGGTCGCGCGCGCGAATTGCGGCGTGATCCACGCAGCAGGCAGCCGCACGAGCAGCACCGCGCCCACCGACAACACGGCCACAAATAGCCAGGGCAACGCGGCGCGTGCGCGCCGCATCCAGTAAGACATGCTAAGGATCTCCTGTCGGCTCCGATGCAAAGGCCGCCCGCGTTCAGCGCGCGTTCGCCGGCTGCAGCGACGCGGTCAAATCGACCTGGCCATCGGCCTTGAGCGCCGTGATGTGCGCCTCGACCACCTGCACCTTGTACTGCTTGCGCACGTCGTCGAGCCACGCTGACCACGCCGGAAACGAGGCATTCTTCATCTGCACCTGCGCCGCCGTGCCGATCAGTTGCACCTGCGCGCCCGGCATGCCGTGGTCGGAAAGCGAAGCGGTGAGCGCATCCTTGAGCGCCTGGCCGCCCGGCGCGACACTCGCCGCCGCGCCCGCCAGTGCGCGCGCCTCGTCGGCCTGCGCCGTCATTTGCGCGAGCTGGCGCTGCATCGCGGGCAGGCTCTCGCGCAGACGCGCGCGGCCGTCCGCTGCGGGCTGCCACAGCACCGAATAGCCGATCGCCACGGCCAGCACCGCGCCGCCCCACGTCAGCAGCACTTTTTCGCGCGCCGTGCGCGCTTCCCAGAACTCGCTCCACTGGTCACTCAAAGCCTGGGCCCATGCGCTGGAAGCCGATGTCTTCACGATGCGCTCCTGATCGTCCATTTGCCGCTGCTGCTGTCCTGCGTGCCCGCAAGGCCATTGCGCGCGAGGCGCTGGGTGAGGTCGGCGTCGATATTGACGCCGGGCTTGAAGGTCACGTCGAGGCGCCGGTCGTGATAGTCGAGCGCCGCAATCCCGTTGGCAGGCACGGGTCCGAGCGAGCGCGCGAGGCCGTCGGCGAGCACGAGGAAATCATCGGGCGAGGGCTCGCCCGCGGCCACGCGCAACTGCGAAAGCTGGCGCGACATCTGCCCGGCGGGATCGAGCACGACCGTGGTCTTCGGGAAGGCGTTGAGCAGCAGCTCGGTCATCTGCGTGTTGATGGCGTCGCGCTGGCGCGCGAGCATCAGCCACTGCACGTTCGCGCCGACGATCGCCACCACGAGCGAGGCCGCCACCAGCGCGATCGGCACGCGCAGCCGGCGCAGCGTCGCGCGGTCCAGACGCCACGGCTGCACCGCGAACT
The DNA here is from genome assembly GCF_905220245.1 of Paraburkholderia sp. J63. NCBI lineage: Bacteria > Pseudomonadati > Pseudomonadota > Betaproteobacteria > Burkholderiales > Burkholderiaceae > Paraburkholderia > Paraburkholderia sp. J63. Next base: position 64,233 of record NZ_CAJMZF010000011.1, read on the forward strand.
CGAACTGGCAAAGGTCGAATTTGCACGCGAGCGCGCGCTTCGCGAGCGTCTCGAAGCCGAGCGGCCGGGCGCCGGGCAGCGTGGCGGCAAGCGCGGCTTTCTCGGCAGCGCTCGCGGGCTCGCCCGGCACGCCGGTCAGCACGTAGCGCGCGACGCTCGCGTCGCCGGCCAGCGCCTCGACCGTTGCGGCGAGACTCGCCGCCGGCACCGCGAAGCCTTCAGCCGTTGGACCGCGCGCAATCGTGAGCTCGAGCAGCGCGCCGGGCGCGGATGCGGCGGTGCTTGCCATCGAGGCGGCAACGTCGGGGAGCAGCGCCGGCGCCGTCGACATGACCGGGCCGAATACGCAGGCCGTTACCGGGACGCTGGCGCTATCGGCTGCTTCCGCGGGCGCGGCGGATTCGGCCGCCTGTGTGTCGGCGGCAGCGGTCCCGGCTTGCGCGGTTTGTGCCGCCCCAGCCCCGCCTTCGCCTTGCACAACGGGCAAGCAGCGCGCCACCGGCACGGCGCGCAGGTTGCGGTGCCCGCTGCCCGTGAAGCCTTCCACGAGAAAACGGAACCACCCGCGGTCGATGGCCGCGACAGTCTGCTTCCCGTCGGGCAGCCGCGCGGGATCGAGCGCGAGATGACAGGTCTGCGGATCCTGGATCAGATGATCCTCGACGACGTTCGGCAGCGCCTGGCGCAGCCGCGGCCCCTTGAGCGGCGGCACCGTGGCAGCCACGATGAGCAGGTCGCGCGCGGCGATCAGCAGCACGGTGGCGGATGCCTTCGGCAGCAGGCCGAGCGCCGCACGGCCCGCGCGCTGCGTCTGGCCCGCCTTGTCGAGCAGCACGAACGGCAGCTCCGGCAATTGCCATTCCTGCGAGTGGACCGCCGGATCGCGCGGCGGCATCAGGACGATCAGCGTGCTCAAACGCACCTCTTTTCGATGTTGGACGGGTACGGTTTCATGGTTCGTCGCGCACGCGCACGATGCGCGTCGTATGGGTGAGCGGATCGCGCCACACGAGCGTGACACGGTCCACGACGGCGCGCTCGTGCTGCACGCGCCCATGCACCAGAAAATAGCTCGTATTGACGTCGCAGAGCGTCGAATCGACGCTCGACTCCGGAGCCCCGGCGCCTTGCAGCGCAAGCTGCACGTCGGCGAGGTTATGGAAAAACACCGTCTGGCGTCGCGCCACGAAGGCCTGCGCACTCGACAGACTCATGCCCGGCACGATCGCCGCAATCACCTCGGCGCTCGCCGTGTTCATGTTCACGGGCGTCGTGGTGGGCAGGATCGTCACGAACGGGCGCAGGCGTGCGACGGCCTCGGCGGTGAAGCCCGGCACGTCGAGCAGCGCATCGACGCTCGTCATCATGAGCGGCGCGACGGCGCTGTTGGTATCGTCGTCGGAAAGGCCCGGGTTGTCGCTGAAGTTCGCACCACCGCCCGCGCCGCCCACGAGCTGCTGCGTGCTCACCGGGCTCGAGGCCGTGCCGGTGCCGGCCGCGGCCGTCGTGCCGGTCTGAAAGCGCGTGATCGAGTGAGCGAGGCCCGAGCGCAGATAGACGGCGGTGTTCTTCGCGAGCTGGCCATCGAGGCCGAGTAGTTGCAACAGACGCGCGAACGCCTGGATCTGCGTGAGATTGAGCTGGAGCGCGCCGGGCGCCGACGCCGACACGAGATTGCGCAGATTGAAGCGCGCCTGGGCGTCTTCGATCGAGCCCGAGAGCCAGGTATCGGCGCCCTGTTGCGCGCGTGTCTCACCGATCTGGCCGAGGAAGTCCGACAGGCGCGTCTTCGCGACCGGCATGCCCCACGCGCCGCCCAGATAAGTGATGCCGGGCGCGGTATCGGCTTCGGAGCGCAGCACGAGGCGCGTCCAGTCAAGCGCGGCGCGCGCGATCCATTGCGCCTGCGCGAGCAACCGCTGATTCTCGATGCGGCGCACCTGAACCTGCTGGCGCCACAGCATGCCCGAGACGAGGATCGCGGCAAGCGCGGCCACCAGCAGCGCGCTGATGATCGCCGCGCCGCGCTGCGGACGGCGGCGCGCGGCATCGCAAACGGCCGGGCGGCGCGAAGAGTGGGAACAGGGAGGCTGGCGCACGCTCATTCCCCCACGAGAAAGACGCGCGTGACCGGCCGCGCGAGCGAGTGGGCCGCGACGCTCACCTCGAGTCCCGTCACCGCGCGCGGCACGGGCGCGTTGCCGAGTTGCGGGACCTTCACGTTGTTCAGGCCCGCCGCGATCTGCCGGCGCACCTCGTCCATGTTCGAGGTCCAGCCCTCGTTCGGCACGTAAAGCCGCGCGTCGATCGCGCCCACGCCCTGCATCATCGGCAAGGCGCTCCAGGTGCCGCTCTCGCCGCCACGCAGCGCGCGCCGCAGCTCCCCGAGGTTGGCGAGCGGCGGCGAGGCGTAGCGCACGACCACGCCGTTGCTCACGCGGTAGCGCACCACCTGGAGGCGCGGCGGCGCGCCGGGCGGCACGGCGAACGCGCGCACGATCTGCAATGCGCCGCCGTCGACGGAGACCGCGGGCGCGCCCGCTTCATCGTCGCTCACGGCCAGGCGCGCGTCGATGCGCATCTGGTCGAACATCTGCGCGAACACGCGCTCCTCGGCCATCGAGTGCGTGACGACGTCGCGGCCGCGCACGATCTCATCGAGGCCGCGCCACGACAGGATCGCGACCACGGCGAGAATCGCAATCGCGACGAGCAGCTCGATCAGCGTGAAGCCGGCGGCGCGGCGCGTGCGCGACGCGCCCTGCACGGCGTTCCGCCCGCGCCGCCACGCCGGCGGAACGCGCGGGAGACGATTTCGGCTCATCGAAGGATCACAGTGACCGGTTCGTCTCATTGCCGAGCACCGTGACGAGTTGCGCGAGATTGCCGATGCGGCCCGGCATCGACACCGACACCTCCACGCGGCGGAAGACGGGATTGGGCGTGGCCGTGACGTGCTGCGTGCAGATGAGCTGCAGATTGCCCTGCGAGCAGTCGAAGCTTTGCTCGCCGAGCTCGGGCCACGCATGCGCGAGACGCAGCTGCGCGAGCGCGTTGTCGGCGCTCCAGCCCGCGAGCAGGCGCTCGTGCAGCTCGGCTTCGCTTGCCGCGAGACTGCCCACGGCGCGCAAAGAAGCCGCAAGCGCGATCGCGACGATTGCGAGCGCAACCAGTACCTCGATCATCGTGAAGCCGCGCATCGCGGCGCGCCGCGGCAACGGCCGGCGCGCACGGAGAAGCGCAGGGGAGCGGGCGGCACGACGCGAGGCGACGCGCATCTCAGCGGACCTCATACCGGCCCGTGCCGGTACCGATGATCGTGGCGCGGCCCGCCGCCGAGAAAAGCGTGATCTCGACCGGCTGCTCGACGGCCTCGGTGCCGAACACGAGACGATTCGCATGAAGGTCGTCGTCGCCGCCGGGGTAGGTGATCGACACGCCCGTCACGCCGCCTTCCCACTTGCGCGGGCCGAGCAGGTCGTCGCGTAGCGGGCGCCAGCCGTCCTCGGTATGAACGTCGAAGCGAAAGCCGCCTTCGATCGGCTGCCACGCGATGGCGCGCGCGCGCACCTGTGCCTCATCGCCAGCCGATTCGAACAGCAGCGCGAGACGCTGCGCCTCCTCGTTCAGATCGGTGCGCGGATTGCGCGTCAGCGAGAGCGAGGCGAGCGACACCAGCAGCCCCGCTATCATTAGGACAACCAGCATTTCCAGCAGCGTGAAGCCCGCCGAACGCACGCGCGCCGCTTGCGGGGTACGCATCGGCATGCGGTCGCGACGGCGGAGGGGGCGGGCGTGCATGGGGCTGAGGAACGCGAAGCTGGAGGCGATGGACGGGAAACGAAACGCGGACGGCTCTATCGGATTCGAACGGATTGATGCGGATTCAGGCAGATTCACGCGGATTCAGGTCCGGACTCAAGCGCACGAACAACCGCGCAGCGGGCCGCCGTTTCACGCGGCGGCCGGCCTCGCCCGGTCCGGTTCGCTATTGCCAGGAGCCGACGTCGGAATCGTTGCCTTCGCCGCCGGGCTTGCCGTCGGCGCCATAGCTGAAGACGTCGATTTCTCCATGCACGCCGGGATTCAGATACTGATACGGATTGCCCCACGGGTCATTGGGCAGGCGCTCCAGATAGCCGCCGTCCTTCCAGTTGTTCGGGATGGGGTCGGTGGTGGGCTTTTGCACGAGTGCCTGCAGGCCCTGGTCCTGGGTCGGATAGCGGCCATTGTCGAGCCGGTAGAGCTTCATCGCCTGCATGATCGTGCCGATGTCCTGGCGCGCGGCAACGCGGCGCGCTTCATCGGGACGGCTCATGATCTTCGGCACGATGAGCGCCGCGAGAATGCCGAGGATCGCGATCACGACCATGATTTCGATCAGCGTGAAACCGCGCTGGCGACGTGCGCGCAGACGCTCGATTTCGGTACGGCTGCGCTGCGCCCGACTGTTGGCCCATATGGACATGAGTTCTTTCCCTCCTGGCGGATAATCGTTGCGGCGCACGGTGCGCGCCCTGTTTCGTTGCGTGCGCGAAACAGCGTTCGCGCGCGTGACGGGTCATTGTAATGTCACACGATGACGTCATTGAGACCCGTTCGTGCAGCCCTCGCGTACGCCATCAAAAGGTCCACAATACTCCGTACAATGGAGCGCATGAACCCACTGCAAATCCGCCTTCTGTCACTCGCCGCGTTCGCGGCGTTCTGCGCCACGGCTGCGTGGTGGACGCTCGAAATCGCCGCTTCGCGCGCCGCTCCCGTGCAGGCCGCCGCCGCCCAGGCGAGCGTCTCGGTCGCCGAGGCCGGCACGCTGTTCGGCGGCAAGCTCGAGCACAACGTCGCGCAGGACATCCACCTGTTCGGCATCCTCGCGCTCCAGCAGGGCGCGGCGGCCATCGTGAGCATCGGCGGCGAGCCGGCCAGAGCCATCTCGCTCGGCGGCCCCATCGGCCAGGACGCGACGCTCGCCGAAGTGCGCGCCCGCTCGATCGTCATCGACCGCCACGGCGTGCATTCGGAAATCTTCCTGCCGGCCAACGCCGCCGGCCCCACCATCTACGTGCGCTGATCGGCGCCACGCGGCCACGCTTGCACAAACGCGCGCGCGACTGACTGCTGCGCTTGCTGTACCACTCATTGCACGAGATTGTTCAGCTCGATAATCGGCATCATCACCGCGAGCACGATCACGAGCACCACACCACCCATCGCCAGAATCAAAAGCGGCTCTAGCAGGCTCGTGAGAAACATCGTGCGCCGCTCGAGCTCGCGCGCCTCGCCTTCGGCGGCGCGGTCGAGCATGGTGGTCACGTCGCCGGTCGCCTCGCCCGAGCGGATCAAATGCACCAGCACGGGCGGAAACGTCTTCGTATTGCCCAGCGCGCGCGAGAGCGACGTGCCTTCGCGCACGCGCACGATGGCGTCGTCCACGTTCATGCGCATCGCGCGGTTCGAGAGCGTCTCGCCCGCCGCCTGCAGCGCGCGCAGGATCGGCACGCCCGCCGCGCTCAGAATGCCGAGCGTGCTCGCGAAGCGCACGGTGTTGTAGCCGCGCACGAGCTTGCCCGCGAGCGGCGCCGTGAGGAGCCACCGGTCGAACACGAGCCGCGGTCCTGGCCGACGCAAGGTCGCGCGCACGATCCACGCGACGATGGCCACCACGATCAGCACGGCCCACCACCATTGCCGCACGAAGCCCGAGAGCGCCATCATCATGATGGTCAGAAACGGCAACTGTTGCTTCGTACTCGCAAATACGTTCACGACCTGCGGCACCACATAGCTCAGCAAGAACGTGACGATGCCGAACGCGATGATCGTGACGATCGTCGGGTAGGTGAAGGCCAGCACGATCTTCTGCTTGAGCGCGTTGCGCTGCTCGATGTAGTCGGCGAGGCGCGAAAGCACGATGCCGAGCTTGCCCGTATGCTCGCCCGCCGCGACGAGCGCGCGGTAGATATCGGGGAAGTCGCGCGGATGCTGCGCGAGCGCGTTGGCGAGCGAATGGCCGCCCAGCACCTCTGCGCGGATCGCGGCCATCAGCTCGCGGATGTAGTCGCGCTCGGCCTGCTCGGTGAGCACCGCGAGCGCTTCGCCAAGCGGCAGCCCCGCGACCAGCAGGCTCGCGAGCTGGCGCGTGAGAATCGCCTGCTCGCGCTGCGAAAGGCGCCGCCCGAGCGCGAGGCGCTGCTGCCGCGCGCCGCGCGTGCGGCTCGCCGCCGGCTCGACCACGAGCGGCGTGAGACCCTGGCCGCGTAGCTGCGCACGCGCGCCGCGCGCGCTGTCCGCGTCGAGCACGCCTTTTTGCGCCTTGCCCGCGGCGTCGATCGCTTCGAAACGGAATGCCGGCATGATCCTCTTCGCCTCCCTATCTGGCTCCGTTCGGCCGCTTTACACGCCGCCCGTCACGCGCAGCACTTCCTCGAGCGAGGTCGTGCCCGCGTCGAGCCAGCGCTCGCCGTCGTCGCGCAGCGTGCGCATGCCCTGCGCCCGTCCTGCGGCGAAAATCTCGGCGTCGGCGGCATTGCGGTGAATGAGGTTGCGAATCGGCTCGTCGATGGTGAGCAGTTCGTACACGCCGCGCCGCCCCGAATAGCCCGAATGCCCGCAGCGCTCGCAGCCGACCGGATGCCAGCGCGTGCGGCCGTCGTCCTCCACGCGCGCTTCCTTGCAGTGCGGGCACAACTGCCGCACGAGACGCTGCGCGAGCACGCCGAGCAGCGACGATGCGAGCAGATACGGCTCCACGCCCATGTCGGTCAGACGCGTGACCGCCGAAGCGGCGTCGTTGGTATGGAGCGTCGCGAGCACGAGGTGGCCCGTGAGCGAGGCCTGCACGGCGATCTGCGCGGTTTCGAGGTCGCGGATTTCGCCGATCATGATGATGTCCGGGTCCTGGCGCAGGATCGAGCGCAGCGCGCGCGCGAACGTCATGCCGATGCGCTCGTTCACCTGGGTCTGGCCGATGCCCGCGAGGTCGTACTCGATCGGGTCCTCGACGGTCATGATGTTGGTCGTGGTGGTCTCGAGCCGCGACATCGACGCATAGAGCGTGGTGGTCTTGCCCGAGCCGGTCGGCCCCGTCACGAGCACGATGCCGTGCGGCTTGGCGATCAGCTGATCGAACTGCTTGAGCGTGTCGGCGGCCATGCCGAGCGCTTCGAGGTTCAGGCGCTGCGCGTCCTTTTCCAGCAAACGCAGCACCGCGCGCTCGCCGTGGCCCGTGGGCAGCGTGGAAACGCGCACGTCCACGGGCCGGCCACCCACGCGCAGCGTGATGCGGCCGTCCTGCGGCAGCCGTTTTTCGGCAATGTCGAGCTGCGCCATGATCTTGATGCGCGAGATCAGCGCGCCGTGCAGCGCTTTTTTCGGGCGCACCACGTCGCGCAGCGTGCCGTCGACGCGAAAGCGCACCACCGAGGCATTCTCGAACGGCTCGATGTGGATGTCCGAGGCCTGCTCGCGCGCGGCCTGCGTGAGCAGCGCGTTGATCATGCGGATGATGGGCGCGTCGTCTTCGGATTCGAGCAGGTCTTCCACCTCGGGAATGTCCTGCATCAGGCGCGAAAGATCGACTTCGCCTTCCACCTCGCCCACCACCTGCGCCGCGCTGCCGTCCTGGCGCGCGTACGCCTGGTTGATCGCCTGCGCGAGCTCGTCGGCGGGAATGCGCACGAGCGTGAACGCCCCGAAATTGCGCGCGACTTCGGCGATCGCCGCGCCCGTCGTGCGCTCGCTGATCCACACCTCGAGCCCGTCGGCGTGCTGCTGCGCGACGAGGATCTGGCCGCTCCTCGCGAAGCCGTACGGCACGAGCCGCGCGGCGACGGGCGAGGGCGCCTCGCGCGGCACCGCACTGTCGTGCGCGGCCGCGGAGGACGGGCGGGGCGTGTCGGCCATGCTCAAGGCTGCACCCTCGGCTGGGTGAGCGGCTGTTGCGTGGGCGCCATCTGCGCGGGTGGATATTGCGCGGGCGCGGTCCCGGGATAGGCGGATTGCATCTGCGTGGCGTTGGCGGGCGCCGCGCCATTCGGCACGGGATAACTATTCACGCCGGGCGTCGTGGCATCCGCGCCATTTGCGGGAGCGGTTGCCGGGGCCGCAGGCAGTGTCCGCACCGCCTGCTCGCGACGCATCTTGTCGAGATCGAACAGGTTCAGCGCCGATCCACCTTCGGCCGGACCGAGCGGCATCGGCGGCACCACCGGATCGTCCTTGTCCTTGATCAGGTTGTTATCGGACCGGTAAGCGCCCGTCACGCCCTGGATATAGTCGTAGCGGTTCGACGTCACCGCTTGCGCCGTGTTGCGGTCGTTGATGATCACGGGGCGCAGGAACACCATCAGATTGGTCTTCTGGCGCGTCTTGTTTTCCGAGCGGAACAACTGGCCGATCCACGGAATGTCGCCGAGCAGCGGCACCTTGCTGTTGCTGACCTGGTAGTTGTCCTGCATGAGGCCGCCGAGCACGATGATCTCGCCGTTGTCGGCCAGCACGGTGGACTGGATCGAACGCTTGGTGAACTCGGGGCCGGCCGGGTTCGTCGACACGTTGGTCGTGCCGGTGACGATCGCCGAATCTTCCGTGTAGAGCTGGAGCTTCAGGATGCCGCCTTCGGTGATCTGCGGCTTGATGTGCAGCGTGAGGCCGACGTCGACGCGATCGTAGGTGTTGAACGCCGAGCTCGTCGAGCCGCTCGTGAGATTCGAATACGAGCCCGTCTGGATCGGCACGTTCGTCCCGACGACGATCTTCGCTTCCTGGTTGTCGAGCGTGATGAGGTTAGGCGTGGACAGCACGTTGGCGTCGTTGGTCTGCGAGAGCGCCTGCAGCAACGCGCCGAGCCCCTGCACACCGAACAGATTGTGGATCCAGCCCACGTTCAGGCCTTGCTGGAGGCCGCCGAGCGAGTTGACGAGGCCGCCGGTGGCGACGTTGGCCACCGCGTTCGCGGTCAGGTCGATGATGCTGTTGCCATTGCCCGTGGCGAGATTGGTCCCGGCCAGCACGTTGCCGTTCGCGATCTGCCACTGGATGCCGAGATTGGCGTTCGTGTTCGAGTTCAGCTCGACGATCAACGCTTCGATGTAGACCTGGGCGCGCCGCGCATCGAGCTGATCGATCACGGAGCGCAGGTTGCGGTAGACCGGGTCCGGCGCCGTGATGATCAGCGAGTTGGTTGCCGCGTCGGCCTGGATCATGCCGCCGGGCTGGTTGTCGTCGCCCTTGTCCTTGTCGGCGCCGAGGAACGGCGCATCGTTGCTGCCGCCGGAGCCGGAGCCGCCGCCCGTCAACGAATTGCCCGAGGACATGCCGCCGCCGAGCGAGCTGGGCAGCGGCGGCGTGCCCGAAAGACCGGTCGAGTTATTGCCGCTGCCACCACCACCGCCGCCACCCGAATTCTGGTTGAACGAGTTCGCACTGTTGCCCGACGACGAGTCGTTCCCGCCCTTGCCCAGCATCCCGCGCAGCGTTTTGGCGAGCTGCACCGCATCGGCGTTGCGCAGCGTGACGACGTGCATGTTGCCCGGCATGCTCGTGGGCGCGTCGAGCTGCTTCGCGAGCTGGATCGCGGCGGCGAGGCGCTGCGCATTCGATGCGCGCAGCATCAGCGAGTTGGTGCGCGGGTCGGCGACGACCGACACCTTGAGCGACGGGTCCGAGGCGCCGATCGCGCCCGGATCGAGCATCTTCGCAATCTGCGGCGCGATGTCGAGCGCATTGGCGTTCTTGAGCGGCACCACCTGGACCTGCTGGCCCGCGGCCGTATCCACGCCGGCGATGATCGCGGCGATGCGGCGCACGTTGTCCGCATAGTCGGTCACGACGAGCGTGTTGTTGGCCGGATAGGCCGCGATGGTGTTGTTCGGCGAAATGAGCGGCCGCAGCACGGGCAGCAGGTTGTTCGCCGATTCGTTCCTGAGCGTGAACACCTGCGTGACCACCTGGTCGCCGCGCGCCGAGGGCGCATTGCCCACGTAGGTCGGCACGCCCTGGAGCTTGGCATCGGCCTCGGGCACGACCTTGAGCACGCCATGATCCTGCACGAGCGCGAAGCCCTGCATGCGCAGCGCCGATTGCAGCGTCTTGAGCGCCTGGTCCTCGGGCACGGGGTTCTCGGAGACGAGATTGAGCTGCCCCTTCACGCGCGGATCGACAATGATCGTTTTGCCGGTGGCCGCGCCGATTGCCTTCGCCACCTGATCGATGTCGGCGTTGACGAAGTTGAGCGTGACCTGGGCATGCGCGAACTGCGCCGCCATCAGTCCGCTCACGAGCAGCGCCGTGGCGACGCGACGCAAAGCCATACGATTTATTCTCATGGATGTCATATCGAAGCCGGGGACGGACGCCACCGGCCAGTCGTACTTATCGTGCTCAACGTGCTTGATATGGTCGTCGCGCCTCGCGAGGCCAGGCAGCCTGCGGGACCTGCCCGCACAGACCGTCGACTCAACGGCCCATTGGCTGCGGCCCGCCGGCGCCGCTCCTCCCGGCTGACCGACCAGCAAAAAGTGCAACAGTAGCAGCTTTTCGTGTCGAATTTGTCACAAAGAAATCACGTCTGGGGATTTCCTCTAACTTGCGGCAAGACCCAGAAGCCTTCTGTAAGGGTTGGAAACAGTATCGACCTTCAAGTCACGCCGCTTATATCCAACAATTCCCCCGCAACTAGCGGCAATTCCGCGAGATTCCCGGCGATTCGCACTGCCCGCATGCGAGGCGGCTCGCATGCCGTTTGGCCGGCTTGACGCGACTTCGTCTGCCGGTATGATACGGGCGGTCCATTGCGCAGAATGCCCGGATCCGCCAGGCAGGCGCGGTTTTCCCCCTTGCGGGAAGAACGAGCCGCCGTCCCGGCGCATCGCGACTTCCCTCGACGTTCCCATGAAAAAGGTTGCATCCGCCACGATCACCGCTGTCCTCACGCTCGCCGCCGTCTGCGCGAGCGCGCCGGCGCGCGCCGATTGCTTCGACGAGGCGGCCCGCTACCAGAAGGTCAATCCGCTCATTCTGCGCGCCATCGCCTGGCAGGAATCGCACAACACGCCCGACGCAACGCACAGGAATGCGAATGGTTCGGTCGACTACGGGGTGATGCAAATCAACTCGGTTCATCTTCCCACGCTTGCGCAATACGGCATTTCGTCGAGCACGCTGATGGAGCCGTGCAAGAACGTCTACATCGCCGCCTGGCATTTGCGCCAGAAGATGAACAAATACGGCAATACCTGGGCGGCCGTGGGCGCGTACCACTCCGAAACGCCCGCATTGCGCGATCAATATGCGCAGCAGATCGCCGCGATCCTGCGCAAATGGAAGCTGATGCCCTGAGGTCGATGCGCTGAAACGCGCTGGGCGGCGCGGCACCGCGCCGCCATTGCGGGGCAGGGTAAGCGCGGCGAGGCCGCGTCGCCGGGCATGGATCTGAGGCGTCGCCTGAGGCTTGGGTCAGGCTCGTCCGTCAGCGCGCCGCGCGCGCATGGTGCAAAATGCAGGCTTGCGCCGCTCTGGCCGCGTCCGGCATCCGCCTCACGCCCGCCGGCCCGCGCGGCCCGACTCCCCGCCTTTCTTTATCGCACATTGCAATGAATCAGCCGCCACTGCCCGTCACGGTGCTCTCCGGGTTTCTGGGCGCGGGCAAGACCACGTTGCTCAACCACGTCCTCGCGAACCGCGCCGGCCTGCGCGTGGCCGTGATTGTCAACGACCTGGCCGCCGTCAATATCGACGCCGCGCTCGTGCGCGACGCCGCCACGCTCTCGCATGTCGAGGAAAAGCTCGTCGAGCTGTCCAACGGCTGCATCTGCTGCACGCTGCGCGACGACCTGCTCGCCGAGATCCGGCGCCTCGCCGATCCCGCTCAGGCCGGCCAGCGCTTCGACGCCATCCTGATCGAGTCGACCGGCATCGCCGAGCCCATGCCCATCGCCGAAACCTTCACCTTCACCGATGACGACGGCGTCACGCTCTCCGACGTCGCGCGCCTCGACACGATGGTGACCGTCGTGGACGCGTTCAACTTCCTGCGCGACTACGCGAGCGCCGACCCGCTCGCCGAGCACGGCGTGGCGGCCAGCGACACCGACGACCGCACGATCGTCGAATTGCTGATCGAACAGGTGGAATTCTGCGACGTGCTCGTGATCAACAAGGCCGATCTCGTGAGCGCCGACGAACTCGCGCGCCTGCAGCGCATTCTCGCGCGCATCAATCCGCGCGCGGTGCAGGTGGTGAGCCGCCATGGCCAGGTGCCGCTTGCCGAGGTGCTCAACACGGGCCGCTTCGACTTCGACGCCGCCGCGAGCGCGCCGGGCTGGCTCTCGTCGCTGCACGAGCACGACCATGACCACGAAGGCGGCGACGCGCCGCACGCGCATCACAGCGAGGCCGACGAGTACGGCATCGGCAATTTCATCTATCGCGCGCGCAAGCCGTTCCATCCCGAGCGTCTATGGGCGCTGCTCCACGAGGAGTGGAAGGGCGTGCTGCGCTCGAAGGGCTTCTTCTGGCTCGCCACGCGCAACGACGTGGCTGGCTCGCTCTCGCAGGCGGGCGGCGTGTGCCGCCACGGCCCGGCGGGCACCTGGTGGGCCGCGCAGCCGCGCGAGGACTGGCCGCAGGATGCCGAGCTGGAACAGGAGATCGCGGCCGACTGGTTCGGCGACGCGAACGATACGCGCATCGGCGACCGGCGCCAGGAACTGGTGATGATCGGCGTCGATATCGATCCCGACGCGTGGCAGGCCAGGCTCGATGCGTGTCTCGTGAGCGACGCCGAATTTACCGCGGGCCCCGACGCCTGGCAGGCTTATGCCGATCCGTTCCCGTCCTGGGATTTCGACGACGACGATCATGATCATGACCATGATCACGACGGCGACCACGACCACGGCGGCGAAATCGTCCACCGTCACGACTGAGCGCGCCATGCGCGAAGCGACGCCCGCCGGCTGTCAGACATTGTCTGTCAGAAACCGGCGGGCGAAAAAAAACCCGCCAGGGGCGGGTGTCAACTTAAAGCGGCAATGCTTTAGCGCTTGTTGACGGCGTCCTTGAACGCCTTGCCAGCCGTGAACTTGACGGTCTTGGCTGCGGGAATCTTGATGGTTTCGCCCGTCTTCGGGTTGCGGCCCGTACGCGCTGCGCGCTTGCCCGAGCCGAAGCTGCCGAAGCCGATCAGCTGGACCGCGTCGCCCTTCGACACAGCCTTCTTGACCACTTCGAGGAGCGTGTCCAGCGTTTCGCCGGTTTGTGCCTTGCTAGCGCCCGTCTGTGCTGCGACGGCGTCGATCAGTTCCTGTTTATTCATTGAGAAGTTCCTTTCTGTGTTTAGGTTGACACGAACAGCGCGAACGCGCCGATTATACGGTCGCGTGCCGCGCCGTCGAGCAGCATCGGATCCGGAGCACTCCGGCGTGTTTTCGTTGCGGCGGCCAGCGTGTACGCTTCGCCGCGACGTCCGTGCTGCCGCTTCCCTGGGCGGCGCTTGCTATGATAGCGCAGCGCAAACCCAATAACGACAAGGGTTTCGAAGATTTCGAGGGGTTCGCGCGGGTTTTACGCGCTGGCTCGTGTTTTTGACGCGCGCCGCCCGGCAAAAGCGCGCCGCGTCCGCCGATTTAACCTTCGCGGCGTTGCGCCGCGCCAACGCTTTGCGCCCGCAAACCCAATGCCCATGGGCGTTTGCCGCCGGCCCTCCCACTTCGAAGCCCGCCGTTTCCAGCCACCGCGTGAGTCATGACCGCCACACTGATCCCCGCCACGCTCGCCTTTCGCGAAGACGGCACGCCGTATTCGCCCCGTTTCGACGACGTCTATCACAGCACTTTCGGCGCCTTCGAGCAGGCCGAATACGTGTTTTTGCGCGGCAACGGCCTGCCCGAACGCTGGCAGAACAAGCGCATTTTCACTGTGCTCGAAACCGGTTTTGGCATGGGCGTGAACTTCCTCGCGACGTGGGCCGCGTGGCGCAACGCACGCGCGCGCTGCGAGCGCCTGCATTTCGTCTCGGTGGAAAAGCATCCGTTTTCGCGCGACGATCTGCGCGCGGCGCTCGATGCGGTGGTTGCGCACGCACCGCAAACGTCAGGAACCTCGGGAATGTCGGGGACTTCGATCGCGCGTCTTGCGCACGAGCTCGTCGAGGCCTGGCCGATGCTCGTGCCCGGCATGCACCGGCTCGAATTCGAAGGCGGGCGCGTGACGCTCACGCTCGCGTTCGGCGATGCGCTCGAAACGCTTCCCAAAATGTGGTTACGCGCCGACGCCATCTATCTCGACGGCTTCGCCCCCTCGAAGAATCCCGAGCTCTGGTCGCCGGCGATCTTCAAGGCGCTCGCGCGCGTCGCGGGCGAGGAGGCCACGTTCGCGACGTGGAGCAGCGCAGGCGACGTGAAGCGCGCGCTCGAGCAGAACGGCTTCGAATACCGCAAGACGGCCGGCTTCGGGACGAAATGGACCATGCTGGTGGGCCGCTTCGCGCCGCGCTGGCGCGTGCGGCGCTACGAGCCGCCGCTGCCGCTCGTGCTCGGGCATCGGCACGCGGTGGTGATCGGCGCGGGGCTCGCGGGTAGCGCGCTGGTCGAGCGGCTCGCGGCGCGGGGCTGGCACGTCACGCTCGTCGAACGGCACGCGGCGCCCGCGCGCGAAGCGTCGGGCAATCCCGCGGGCGTGTTCCATCCGCTCGTCTCGCGCGACGACAGCAGCGCCTCGCGCATCACGCGCGCCGGGTTTCTCTACGCGCTGCGGCGCTGGGCCGCGCTCGATGTCGCGGCTCAGGCGGGTGCGCCAGGAGCCATCGAGGCGCCGGTGCGCTCGCACTCAGGACTCCTGCATCTTGCTACGGACGACGAATCTCAAGCCGTCGCCGCCGCGCTCGCATCATTTGGTTATCCCGAAGAATTCGTGCGCGGCGTCGACCGCGCCGAGGCCGAGTCGATTGCCGGCGTCGCGCTCGCGCAGGGCGGCTGGTTCTATCCGCGCGGCGGCGCGATCGATCCGGCGTCGCTGTGCCGCGCGCAGATTGCCGCGGCAAGGAGCCTTGCGGGCGCGCAGATCGACCTGCGCTACGGCGTGCAGGTCGCACGCATCGCGCGCGCCGGCGACGCCTGGCAAGTGTTCGATGAAAACGGCGCGCTCATCGCCCAAGCCGGCGCGGTGATCTTCGCCAACGCGCACGACGCCGCGCGCGCCGCGGCGCTCGACTTCGCCCCCACGCGCAGCGTGCGCGGCCAGCTCACGCTGCTCGACGCAAGCCCGCTCGCGTCGCTGCGCGTGCCCGTGATCGGCGATGGCTACGCCGTGCCCTTGCCGCACGGCGTGACGCTCACGGGCGCCACCTACGAAGTCGACGACACCGACACCGACCTGCGCGAAGCTGGCCACGTGGAAAACCTCGAGCGCGTCGCGCGCATGCTGCCGGGCCTGCAAGCCGCCGCGGATGCCGCAGCCGGCGCCTCCCAGGACGCCTGGCGAGGCCGTGTGGCCTTGCGCTGCGTCACGAGCGACCGCTTGCCCATGCTGGGCCAGCTCGGCGACGAAGCGGCCGCACGCCGCGACGCGCAACGGCTTTCCGGCGCCTGGCCGCTCGATCTGCCTCGCGCCCCCGGGCTCTACGGCGCGTTCGCGTTCGGCTCGCGCGGGCTCATATGGGCCGCGCTCGGCGCCGAGCTCATCGCCTCTCAGCTAGAAGGCGAGCCCTGGCCGATCGAGCGCGAGCTCGCCGAACAGGTCGATCCAGCGCGTTTCCTTCAGCGCGCCTTGCGCCAGCGCAGTCTCTAGCCACACGCCTGCGCCCGCGCATGAGACGCGGGCGAGCCATTCCCCCGACCAATACGGTTGTCCACGCGAGCCTGTGGATAACCGCGCGAATTGTGGGTAAATCGAGTGTGGACGCGATGTGGACGTAAACGGGGTAACTCGGCGGCCCATTCGCGCGGCCCAAAAGTTATTCTTCGATGCCATCGCGCACCTCACACGCTTCGCAGTGGGTTGTGCGAGCGCCAAGCCGATGATTCACATAGGTATACAGGGGTTATCCACAGAAAAGCCCCGCCTTTGTTAACTTCTACTACGTATACATACGGTAAACCGTAAACCCGAAGCTGGCGCCATCGCTATCGGCCTGAAAAACGCCCAAGGCGCGGGAGCGCCCACCACAGACAGTGCGCCACCGAACGGCCGCGACGGTCATTTTTTCCTTATCGTCGTGAAAAGTCGGTGAAAACGGACGGATTTACCGGCTTTGCCAACCTTTGCCGTCAGGTCGGCACAACTGCAAAAAAGCTATGGCACAATCGCCGTTCTTTTTCCGCGTCATGCGCCGCAACAGACGGCCAGCGCGTCCACGGAACGGATGCCGCTTATCCTGAATCTGAGTGCTCAGGAGAGTCGGCAGCGTTCGTTCACCCAACACGGGCGCTGACAATCCACAAGAACGCGCCCGTACCGGCTGTTCGCCGCGCGAGCGGCGCCGGTGCAGAGGTTTCCCGTTGTCGTCCGTCGTGTCTGGCCGCCACCTCATCAGGTTGCGAGCCTGCGCGCCCCGTCTGTCAGCGCTTGTAGCGTCAAAAGCGCCGCATGGCGCCCGGGGCCCGGTGCGACGACGCGGGCGCAACCGTGGTGCGAGGCGTCTCGCACCACGGTTGCGTTGCTCGCGCTGCGCCCGCCCGGCACGCGGCTTGCCCATGTGCCAGGCGCGAGAGGTTTTGACGTCGCGTCGGACAGCCGGACTGTCTTCTGGGTCGATCGGACCCGGTACTCGAGCCATCGCCCGCAGTCGTGCCTAGGCACTCGCTGCGCGCCCAGGCGGGGCGCCAGGTCCGATCCCATGCAAGATGTTCTGCCAAGGAGAAGCCACTACGATGAAGTCGGCGTTTTCGTTCTTTCCTGCGTGGCCGTTGCAGCCAGACGGCATATTCTGGGCGGGGCTCGCGCTGCTCGCGGCCGGTCTCGTCGGCGAGCTGTGCTATCGCGCCTGGCGGCTGCCGCGCATTTCGGGTTACGCGATCATCGGGCTGATTGCCGGCTCGGCGGGCTTCGGCGTGATCGGTATCGATACCGCCGATGCCGCGCGGCCATTGCTCGACGTCGCGCTCGGCCTGCTGCTGTTCGAACTCGGCAGCCGGCTCGATCTGCGCTGGATCCGCCGCAATCCATGGCTCATTCTTTCGAGCCTCGCCGAGGCCACGCTGACCTTCGTGCTTGTGCTCGTCGTGCTGCTGTTTCTCTCGGTGCCGGCAATGGTGGCCATCGTCGTGGCCTCGATCGCCATGGCGACGTCCCCGGCGATGGTGATCCAGCTCAAGACCGAGTTGCGCGCCGAAGGCCAGGTCACGCAGCGCCTGCTCACGCTCACGGCGCTCAACAGCATGTACGCGGTCGTGATCGAAAAGCTCGCGTCGGGCTGGCTGCACCAGGAGATCTACGGCAACGTTTTTGCCACCATCCTGCAGCCGCTCTATCTGCTGGTGGGCTCGATCGTCGTCGCGTATGTGCTCGCGCGCGCCTGCACCTTGTTCTACCGGCGCCTGAGCCCGCAGGACGAGCATTCGTTCGTCGCGCTGTTCGGCCTCGTGCTGCTCGCGATTGCCGTGGCGCATCTGCTCAAGCTCTCGACCATCCTGAGCCTGCTGGCTGCCGGCATCATCGTGAAGAACCTCGAGGCGCGGCCGCAACTGTGGCCGCAGCATTTCGGCACGGCCGGATGGCTGCTCACCGTGATCCTGTTCGTGCTCACGATGACCACCTTCGAATGGCACGACATTCTGGTCGGCGGCGTGGCCGCGGCGGGACTCATCGTCGCACGGCTCGTGGCGAAACTCGTCGGGGTCCTGATCTTCGCTAAGCCGAGCGGGCTCGAATGGAAGCAGGGCATCGCGCTCGGTCTGGCGCTGACACCCATGTCCGCGCTCGCGCTGCTGCTTGTGGAGGACACCTACGATCTTTATCCGTCATTCGATCCGCGCCTGCGCGCGATCATGATGTGCGCGATCGTCGTGCTGCAGTTGCTCGGGCCGTGGCTCGTCTACCGTGCGCTTGCGCTCGTCGGCGAACGCGGCGAAAAATGAATGCGGCGGCTCCGGCCGCCAGGGAAACACCGCCCGCCGCGCCACGCGCCGACACCATGATCGGCCACCCGCGCGGCGCGGCCGAAAGAGGGGATGTCATGTCACTGGAAACTTTTGTCGATTCGAAGCCGTTCACGTTCGGCGTCGAACTCGAAATGCAGGTCGTCAACACGCACGATTACGATCTGACCAAGGCGGGCAGCGACCTCATGCGCCTCATCAAGGATCAGGAGATTCCGGGCAACATCACGCCCGAAATCACCGAAAGCATGATCGAGCTCTCCACGGGCATCTGCACGCACCATGAGCAGGCCGTGGCCGATCTGCGCAAGATCCGCGACGTGCTGGTCGCCGCCGCCGACCGCCTGAACGTCGGCCTGTGCGGCGGCGGAACGCATGCGTTCCAGCAGTGGAGCGACCGGCGGATCGTCGATACCCCGCGCTTTCAGTACCTTTCGGAGCTGTACGGCTACCTCGCGAAGCAGTTCACGGTGTTCGGCCAGCACGTGCACATCGGCTGCCCCGACGCCGACAGCGCGCTGTTCCTGCTGCATTCGCTCTCGCGCTTCATTCCGCATTTCATCGCGCTGTCGGCATCGTCGCCGTACGTGCAGGGCGTGGACACCGGATTTCATTCGGCACGGCTAAATTCCGTGTTCGCGTTCCCGCTCTCGGGCCGCGCGCCGTTCATGCTGAGCTGGGAGGAGTTCAAGGAGTACTTCTCGAAGATGGTGCATACGGGCGTCGTCAACAGCATGAAAGACTTTTACTGGGATATTCGCCCGAAACCCGGCTTCGGCACGATCGAGGTGCGCGTCATGGATACGCCGCTCTCGGTCGAGCGCGCGGCGGCAATCGCCTGCTATATCCAGACGCTCGCGCGGCATCTGCTGACCGACCGGCCGATCCACCCGCGCGAAGACGACTACCTCGTCTACACGTTCAACCGCTTCCAGGCCTGCCGTTTCGGCATGGCTGGCACCTGCGTCGATCCGCAGACGGGCGAGCGCCGCACCATCTCCGAAGACATTCTGGCCACGCTCGACAAGATTGCGCCGCATGGCGAAGCGCTCGGCTCGACGCGCGCGCTCGCCGAAATCGGCACGATCGCGCGCGCCCAGAGCAACGACGCGACCTGGCTGCGCGGCGTGGTGGCCGAGGAAAAGTCCCTGCATGAAGCGGTGCGGCAACAATGTTTGCGCTGGCGCGCCTGAGCGGCCCGTGTGTGCCATCCGGACAACGCCGGAGTGCTAAAAAACACCATGAAAGAGGGCAGCCTGCGGGCTGCCCTTGCGTTTTCAGGGCGCTCCGCGCAATCTTGCGCTGGAGGAAAAAAGATTTTTTTGTCCCAGGCAAGTTACCAGGGGGTTCTTATTTTTTTGATGTTCGCCTAAAGAGAGTCAATCGTTGCTGACGAGACGGGCGGCGTCCTGTGGGTAACCCTCGAAATGCCTGAAAACTCAATGGCCTGCGCACGCATCGCGCGAGTAGACTGCAGTTGCGCGAGGGGAAAAAATCAGGGATAACCAGGTATCGGTTGGGGCTGAGATTGTGCGGCATCAAGAATCAGTCCACATACCAATGGTGTACTTACCAACTGGTTATCCACAATTCCGGTTGGATAAGTTAGCTGTGCGATTTGCTACTCTCGCATAGAATGTCGGTTTGCTGCGCAGGCACGAGGTCGCGAAGGACGCTTTGGGCCTGCAAGGCGAGAAGGAATGACTGTGCGCAGCGTGCGTTTCTTGCGCCGGCGAAGCAGGAATTTTTTGAGATGGTGTGGCCGATTTCCTGGAATCGGGCGCGAACTTTCCCACAAGGCCGCCGGCAGGTGCGGCGGCTGACGATGCAGCGCAAGCTGCCAAATAACCAGCGAAAGACTATGAGCGAAGGCGTATACGGAGAGCAGGCAGCCGGGCGGGTGACCCATAGCCTGCTGCGACTTAGCACGGCAATGCGGAGCCAGGCGTGGGACTGGGCCGAAGGGGCAGGACTCACGCCGACCCAGGGCGAAATTCTCGTGCTGCTGATGCAGCGCAAGGGGCCGATGCGCCTCGGCGAGATCGCCCGCGAGACGGCACTGACTGCCGCAACGACCAGCGATGCGGTAAGCACGCTCGAAACCAAGGGTCTCGTCGAAAAGCGCCGTGCGCTCGACGACGGCCGCGCGCTCGCGGTGCGTTTGACCGCGCGTGGCCGTACGGCCGCGAAGAAGGCCGCGCAATGGCCTGACTTCCTCTCGAAGGCCGTCGGCACGCTGCGCGCCGACGAGCAGTCGGCGGTCTACCGCACGCTGCTCAAGACGGTCTACGTGCTGGAGTCGCAGGACGCCATGCCGCAGCACCGCATGTGCCTCACCTGCTCGCACTTCGAGCCGAGCAAGAACGCGAAGAAGACGCCGCATCACTGCGCGCTGCTCAAGATCGACATGTCGGACACCGATCTGCGTCTCGATTGCTCGGTGTACGCACAGGCCGACGCGATCACGCAGAAGAAAAACTGGAAGATCTTCGCGGCGTAATCGTCGCGGCGCCATGTGATTTCACGTGGCGCCTGGCGAGTCCGGCGGTCGTCCGCAGCCGGTTTGCTCGCCTGAAGTGTCCGGTTCGGTCGTGCGCGCGACGCATTTGCGCCGGCGCGCTTATCGTTGCACGCATGTGCGTGCCCCAGCATGTGTTTATCGTGTGATTCCGGCATGCACCTCGCATGCCGTTCGCGCGACGCGTTGCATATTGTCTAGCAGACCCCAAGGATTTGCCGATGAATCGCGAAGTATTGGCTATTCGCCACGTATATTTCGAGGACCTCGGCAGCTTCGAGCGAGTGCTCGGCGATCGCGGGCGTCCGGTGCGCTATGTCGATGTCGGCTTTGCGCGCGTCGGGGCGCTCAATCCCGTTTCGGCCTCGCTGATGGTGATCCTCGGCGGCCCCATCAATGCCTGCGACGACGCACGCTATCCCACGCTTGCCCCCATCGCCGCGCTGATCGAAAAGCGTATCGCCGCCGGTCTGCCCACGCTCGGCATTTGCCTCGGCGCCCAGCTCATCGCGCGCGTGCTCGGTGCGCGCGTCTATGCCGCCGGGCATCAGGAAATCGGCTGGACGCCGCTCACGCTCACCGATGCGGGCCACGCGTCGCCGCTACGGCACGTGGATGGCGCGGCCACTTCGATGCTGCACTGGCATGGCGACACGTTCGATCTGCCGCAAGGCGCGACGCGGCTCGCGTCCACGCCGCTATGCGAAAACCAGGCGTTCTCGTGGGGCTCGCACGTGCTCGGGCTGCAGTGTCATCCCGAGGTACGCGCCGACCGCTTCGAGCCCTGGCTGATCGGCCATGCGGCCGAGATCGCGGCGGCGGGCATCGACGTCAATACCTTGCGCGCGCAGACGGCGCAGCACGGTCCACGTCTCGAAGCGCAGGCGAGCCGCATGTTCGGCGAGTGGCTCGACGCCGTCGACAGCCTGGCGGCCAGCGTACCCACGAAGCAGCCCTGAGGCTTCGGCCTCGTCTCGCGTTTTTTGCATGCGCCTGCGGGCTGCAGCGCGCCGGTTTTGCGGTCTGCTTAATTAGCACCGCTTTGTATTTCCGCTTTGCCCCCATTCCGCACCCGCTTTACGCCCGAGAGCGCCCGTAGGCGCTGCCTGCGCCTGTCAAAAGCGCGTGCTATTCTCGAACGCTCCCACCACCGTTCGCACTCCTCCCATGAGCAAGCTCTTCACTCCGCTCGAGCTGCGTGGCGTGACGCTCGCCAATCGCATTGTCGTGTCGCCGATGTGCCAATACTCGGCCGTGCGAGGCGAGGCCACCGACTGGCACATGATCCACCTCGGCCATCTCGCGCTCTCGGGTGCGGCGATGCTGTGTATCGAGGCGACCGCCGTCGAGCCCGATGGCCGCATCACGCCGGGCGATCTCGGACTCTGGGACGACGTGACCGAGGCCGCGCTCGAACCCGTGGTCGCCGCCATTCGCCGCTATTCGCCGATCCGCATCGCCATGCAGATTTCGCACGCGGGGCGCAAGGCGTCGAGCCGCGTGCCCTGGGAAGGCGGCCAGCTGATTTCCGTGACCGATGGCGGATGGTTGCCGCACGCGCCCTCCGACTTGCCGCACAAGGATGATGAGACGCCGCCGCTCGCGCTCGATACCGCGGGCCTGAATCGCGTGCGCAACGCGTTTGCGGCAACGGCGCGGCGTGCTGCGCGGCTTGGCATCGACGCGCTCGAAGTTCACGCGGCGCACGGCTATTTGCTGCATCAATTTCTCTCGCCGATCGCCAACCAGCGCAGCGACGAATATGGCGGATCGCGCGAAAACCGCATGCGTTTCCCGCTCGAAGTGTTCGATGCGGTGCGTGCGGAATTCCCGGACGATCGTCCCGTGGGCGTGCGCGTCTCGGCAACCGATTGGGTCGAAGGTGGCTGGACGCCCGAGGACACGGTCGTGTTCGCGCAGGCGCTCAAGGCGCGCGGCGCGGACTGGGTCGACGTATCGTCGGGCGGCGTCTCGCCGTTGCAGAAGATTGCGCTCGAGCCCGGCTATCAGGTGCCGTTCGCGCGCAAGGTCAAGCAGGAGACCGGCGTGAACACGATCGCGGTGGGGCTCATCACCGACGCGCTGCAGGCCAACCAGATTCTCGAAGACGGTGAAGCCGACATGATCGCGATGGCGCGCGCGATGCTCTACGATCCGCGCTGGCCGTGGCACGCCGCTGCGCAACTGGGGGCGAGCGTGAGCGCGCCGCCGCAATACTGGCGCTCGCAGCCTCGCGAGCACAAGGCGCTTTTCGGCGAGACCACGCTGGGCCAACGCTGAGTACGGAGCGCAACCTGGCGCCGGCGCGCGTCGCGCGAGTTGAACGAAAGAGGCGCGAACGTGTACGATGCCGGTTGCGGCGCGCGTCCTGACTGGATGCGTGCTCATGAGCGCGGCGCCGATGAGGCGCCGCGTTTGCGTCGAATGACTAAACAAGGATTCATTCAATGAGTGTACGCAGGATCGTCGTGCGCCAGTCGGGCGTACACGGCAAGGGCGTATTTGCGGCCGGGTCTATCGAGGCCGGCGAACGTCTGATCGAATACAAGGGCGAACGCATCTCGTGGAAGGAAGCATTGCGGCGTCATCCGCATAATCCCGACGAACCGAATCACACCTTCTATTTCGCGCTCGACGACGGCGACGTGATCGACGGCAAGGTGAACGGCAACAGCGCGCGCTGGATCAATCACTCGTGCGCGCCGAACTGCGAAGCCGAAGAGATCGACGGTCACGTCTACATTCATGCGCTGCGCGATATCGCCGAGGGTGAGGAGCTTTTCTACGACTACGGTCTCGTGATCGACGCGAAGCAGACCAAGAAGCTCAAGCGCGAATACGAGTGCCGCTGCGGCGCACGCAAGTGCCGTGGCACGATGCTCGCGCCGCCCGAAGAGAAGGGCGAGGGCAAGGGCGGCAAGTCGAAGAAGAGCAAGAAAAAGAAGTGAGCGTGACGGGCACGCCGATGCGAATCGCTACCACGTAGTGCTGAAAAGATATGGGCCGCTAATGCGGCCCATATTCGTTTATCGATGCTGGAGGCGCGGCGGATCGCGCCGCGCATCATTACCGTCAGTTATCGACAGGCGCCTGATGCGTGGGCTTTTTCGCGGACGATTGTGCGGACGTTGCCTCGGAACCGGCTTCCTGATCGTTGGCATGCGCCGCGCTCATGCCCAGCGCATGATCGCCCACGCTCGTGTCTTTCGCGCGTTTCGTTTGTTTGCCATCCTTCGTATCGGGCGCGCGACGGTTTGTGAGCGGCACGCGCACGATGAAACGCGCACCGCCTTCCGGCGCGTCTTCGTAGTGCACGCTGCCACGATGGAGCGTCATGATGTCGTGCACGATTGCGAGGCCCAAGCCCGCGCCGCTATCCACGCCGCTCTCGGTTTGCCCGTCGCCGCGGAAGAAGCGCTTGAAGAGGTCGGCCTGCTGCGCGTGCGGTACGCCGCGGCCATTGTCCTCGACGACGATCTCGGCCATCGGCGTGCCATCGACGAGCGCCTCGGTCACGGTGACGGTGATGCGCCCACCATCGACGCGCGCAGGCGGCAAATACTTGAGCGCGTTGTCGAGCAGATTGGCGATCACTTCGTGCAGCAGCACGGGGTTGCCGCGCACCATCAGCGGCGTGTCGTTCTCGGGGTCGTCGAGGCGCTGGAAGCCCAGGTCGACGTGGCTCGCAAGCGCGCGCGGCACCCACTCGGCACCGGTCTCGAACGCCAGCGCGGCCATGTCGATATCGACGAAGCGCGCAGCCTGCTCGCCAGGCTCCGCGCGCGCGAGTGAGAGCAACTGATTCGAGAGACGCACGGCGCGGTCGGCGGCGGCGCGCAGCTCGCGCACGGCGTCGCTGACCTTCTGCGGCTCGCGCGCGTTCACGGCCTGCTCGGCATGCAGCTTCACGGCCGTGAGCGGCGTGCGTAGCTGATGCGCAGCATCGGCGATGAACTTGCGCTGGGCGTCGAGCGCGGTCTTCAGGCGCCCGAGCAGCGCGTTAAGCGCGCCCGTGAGCGGGCGGATCTCGACGGGCACGAAGGTTTCGTCGACGGGTTCGAGCGAGGTGTGCGTCTGCCGGTTGAGCGAGTCGGCGAGGTCGGTGAGCGGGTTGAGCTGCTGGTTCACCACGCGCCACACGATCGCCCAGCCCGCGAGCAGCAGTAGCAGCAGTGGCATCATGATCGCCACGAGGAATTCGGCGGCGATCCGGAAGCGGTGATGCACGGGCTGGCCCACTTCCACGACGATGGGGTTGCCCAAGGGCTGCGGCACGCGCACCTGGGCGACCCGCACGCTCACGCCCTTATAGACGGTTTCGAACACGTACGCATAATGCATGCGGCGCACGTTGGTGCCGCGCAGCGGCAGCTCGTGGTCGCCGGCAATTTCGGTTTCGCCATTGCTGATGCGGTAGACGAGGTGCTCGACGGGGTCGGAGAACATCGCCTGGGCGAGCGGCGGCACGGTGACGGGCGCCTCGGGTCCGGCGATCTGGATCTGCCTGGAAATGGCGGTGGCGAGGTCGGCGAGCGAGCGGTCGACCACGTGCTGCGTGTACTGCCACGCGAGCCAATAGGCAATCAGGCCGCTCATCAGCGCGAGCAGCGAAAGTGGAGCGGCGAGGCGCCGCAATAGCGTGCGCCGCAGACTTCTTGCGGCCGGTAGGGACATGGTCGGTTCGGGCGGTGAAGGGTCACACAGGCGCGGCGCAGCCTGGAAGGGCATGAGCGCCGCACGGACGGACCCATTTTACGCGGGTGGGCGGCCCTGCGGCAGACCGGGGCAGCCCTTGCCGTCGCCATGGCGATTTAAGGGGCTTTCCGGGTGGCCGGCTGTTCGCGTGGGTATTTACATAGCCGCGCGATGCTCAGGAGACCTGTGGAATAGCGGCGGTGCGCACCACGCGCTTCAGCCCGGCGTGTGGCCGGGCCGAGGATGCTCTGCTCGTGCGAGGAGTGCGGCGGCGCATGTTCGCATGCGAATGCGCCGCCGGGCTGGCGCCTGATGGCGCGCAAAAGGCCTCAGACGGCCTCAGGCGGCCTGGCGGATTTCCTGCAGCAGGTAGCCGAAGCCACGCACCGTGACGATCTCGACACGGCAGTTCTCGAGCTTTTTGCGCACGCGGTGCACGTAGACTTCGATCGCGGTATCGCCGAGGTCGCCGCCGAAGTGCGTGAGGTGGTCCTGGAGCTGCGCCTTGCTCACGACGCGGCCATGACGCAGCAGCAGCATTTCGAGCACCGCGAACTCGCGCGGCGAAAGCTCGAGCGGCTTGTCGTCGTTGAAGATGCGGCGGTCGACGCCCGAGAGGCGCACGCCGCCGAGCGAGACTTCAGGACGCGGCACGTCGCCGTGCGGGCCGCTGCGGCGCATCACGGCGCGAATGCGCGCTTCGAGTTCCGCGGGTTCGAACGGCTTGAGCATGTAGTCGTCGGCGCCCGAATTGAGGCCTTGCACGCGGTCGTTCAGCTCGTCGCGCGCGGTGAGCACGATGACGGGCGTGTGCCGGTTGCTCTGGCGAAAGCGCGAGAGCAGCGTCATGCCGTCGATGCCGGGCAGGCCGAGGTCGAGTATCACGAGCTCATGGCGGTTCTGCGTGAGTGCCTGCTCGGCGAAGATGCCGTCGTGGACCATGTCGACCGTGAAGCCGGCTTGTTCGAGGCTGGACTGGATACCGCGTGCGATGGGGCGGTCGTCTTCGATCAGAAGGAGTCGCATGGGATTCGCTCAAGTACAATGGGTTTAGCGTTTCAGGCACGCAGTTCGCGAAGCGGCGCTCGCGGCATCAAGGCACAGCGACTGAGCGGCGCCGCGTGCCGCGGTTGCACGATCACGACCATCATGTCCGATATTTCGATCACCGAACTCGAAGCCGCAATCAACTTCTGGCGCAACCGCTCACCTTCGAGCGGCGACGAACTCGCGTTGTGCAAGGAAGCAAGCGCGCTTTCCAAGCCGTATGCGCTGCTGATTGTACAGCGTCGGAACGTCTTCTCACCGGAACGTTTGGACCCCGCAGCAAGGGCTGCCTGGGAGTCTTACGTATCCCTCAAAAATGGCCTTCAAAGCTGAAGGTTTGGACGCCTGACACCCTGCATTATGCTTTCATTGCAGCGCTTCTGCGTGTTGTGCGTCGTGCGGGCTTCTGTTTAACGCACGACGCACGCAAAGCGCTTACGCGTTCTTCATGCTGAGGCCGCGAGCGGGCCGGGCGCGATCGAATCGATGAAGGACGCGAGTTCGACGTCGCGCGAGGTGAGGCCTTCGGCCTCGTGAGTCGAGAGCGTGATTTCCACGCGGTTATAGACGTTGAACCATTCGGGGTGATGGTTCATTTCCTGCGCCTTGATCGCCACGCGCGTCATGAAGCCGAACGCTTCATTGAAGTCGGCGAAACGGAAATGGCGCTGGATGGCGTCGCGGCCCGCGACGGCGTGCCAGCCGCGCAGATGGGCGAGCTCGGTAGCGCGCTCTTCGGATGTGAGTCGGTTGATCATCGTGGCACCTGTATGCGCTATGTGTACTTGGGGGGCCCGGCGAAGGCGCTGGGTCGATGAGTCATTTTTTCACGGATGCGCGACCTGTGCGAGCCGACCGGGCGACGGTGCGGCAATTCGCGCGGGGGCGGCCAGGTTGTGATCCGGGTGCTAGCCGGATAAGCGCATCGTTCATGCCGATGGCCGTGTTGTGACTCGCCGCGCCGCCTGCTCAGACGTCGCCGTCTTCGAGCCAGCCTTCGCGCGTGCCGCGCGTGTACACCGTGTCGCTATGCAGCACATCGCCAGCGGCGTAGGGCGCCGTGGCGATGAGCGGCGCAGGATCGGCGAGATGCGCGGCAATGCCGGCGCCGAGCGCCTCGAACAACTGCGCAAACGAGTCGATCACGAAATAGGTCTTCTGGAACGTGTCGATGCGATAACGCGTGCGCAGCACGCGCTCGAGGCCGAAGGCGAGCCGGTTGGGCGCGGCGCTTTCCACACTGTAGAGCGATTCGCCCTTGCTCGACACGATGCCCGCGCCGTAGATCTTCACGGCTTGCGGCGCGCCTGTATCGCCGCTGGTGTCGCCGCTCGCATCGCGTATCAGGCCGAATTCCACCGTGTACCAGTAGAGGCGCGCGAGCAGCGGCAGCGCGCGTTCGTCCACGTTGAGCGCGGCGCGGCCATAGGCGTGGATCGCATCGGCGAAAACGGGGTCGGTCAGGAGCGGCACATGGCCGAACAGGTCGTGAAAGCAGTCCGGTTCCTGGAGGTAGTCGAGCTGATCGGGGCGGCGCATCCACCACGTCACCGGAAAGCGGCGATGGGCCAGGTGCTCGAAGAAGATGCGGTCGGGCACGAGCCCCGGCACTGCGACGATGCGCCAGCCCGTGGCGCCCATCAGCCGCTCGCTCACGGCTTCGAAGGAGGGCACGTGCGCGACGTTCAGGCCGATGCGCTGGGCGCCGTCGAGAAACGCCTTGCAGGCGCGTCCTTCGAGCAGCGCCATCTGCCGCCGGTAGAGCTGGTCCCAGACGGCGTGATCGACGGCGCCATAGCGTTCGAGCGGCTGGTCGATGGTGAAGTCGGGACGGGTTTCGAGGCCCGCGTCGAACTGCTCCTGCAGCTTCGCGGTGGCGGCGACGGCCATGTTCGTAACGTTCCAATAAAAGCACTTGGGGATAGGCAAGTGTAGAGCGGAGCGGGCGCGGCATGCGCGCATTTCAGGCGAAGGTGGCGATCGATATGCAATAATCGAGCGTCAATAAACTAATCTATGCGGAAATTTTTCATGCTCGAACTCGATCACTTCGATCTCGCGCTGCTCGACGTTTTGCAGCGCTTTGGCCGCGCCACGCATCAGCAACTCGGCGAGCAGGTGCCGCTCTCGCCCTCGCAGATCGGCAGGCGGTTGCAGCGGCTGGAGGCCTCAGGGGTGATCGACGGCTATCGCGTCGTGCTGCGGCCCGAAAAGCTCGGTCTCGGTGTCACGGCGTTCACGAGCCTGAAATTGAAGCACCACGGGGATTCGATCATCGAGCAGTTCCAGCAGCAGATCGACGTGCTGCCCGAAGTGCTCGAATGCCATGCCGTGGTGGGCGACGCCGATTACCTGCTGCGCATCGTGGCACCGGATCTGAACGCGCTGTCGTCGTTCGTGATGAAGAAGCTCATGCGGGTGCCGGGCGTGGACAGCGTGCGCTCGAACATCGTGCTCACGACGTTCAAGCGCAATGGCCCGTTGCCGCTCGGGCATCTGGAGCCCGGCGCGGCGGCGCCTTGATGTCGGCGCCGTGCGCGAGCCAAAGTCACGCTCAAGGGCGTGCGGATGATCTTCAAGCCGCCACGGCCGGCGCGTTGAGCAGATCGACGTAGGCCACGGCCACCAGATCGCTTTCCTCCACGCCGAGCTGCTTGAACAGCGCGTGCGCTTCGGCTTCGCCGCCTTGCTCGTCGTCCTCGGGGCCGAGCACCACTTCGAGCTCGACGAAGTCGCCCAGACCATCCACGCGATCCAGATGGATGCGCGTGCGGCCCGCCAGATACACGTGGCGCTCCTTCGAGACGATGCCGCGCGTGGTGAGCGCCGTGGCGAGCAGCGAGTGCATGGCCTCGGCATTGGTGACGGGGCTGCGCGTGTAGTACGAGGCCTTCGGGCCGTCGCGGTCGTCGCGCTGGTAGAAGATCAGCTCGGGCGGCGTGCCGTCGTCGAACTGGCGCAGCTTCAGACGTCCGCGCGGCACGTCGTAGAAGAAGTCCTGCTGGCGAAAGATCAGCGGCGCATCGGGGGCGAGCTGGGCGGCACGCTCGCGCAGGGTGTCGAAATGACGGGCGCGGGCTTTGATTTCGATGTTGCGGGCCATGCAAAGCTCCTGTGGAACGGAACGGGGGAACGATGGGGGAGGCTCGGAACGCGCCGAGCCGGTGCACGCGTGTCAGGCACGCGCAAAACGCGGAGCGAACTGCGAATCTAGCAAAACTTGTGTGACCGCGCTGTTACAGGCGAACTGCGCGCGTCGAGAAATATCGGACCTGAACGCGGCGCCCCGCCGCGATGCGCC
Source organism: Paraburkholderia sp. J63 (assembly GCF_905220245.1). Taxonomy (NCBI): domain Bacteria; kingdom Pseudomonadati; phylum Pseudomonadota; class Betaproteobacteria; order Burkholderiales; family Burkholderiaceae; genus Paraburkholderia; species Paraburkholderia sp. J63. The sequence goes on from NZ_CAJMZF010000011.1 coordinate 93,889, forward strand.
GCGCGTTCATGAGCGCGGCTCATATCGCCCATTGGGTCTCGATGGCCTTGAGCGCCGCCGCGATGGCGGGCTCGTCGCGGCGCGCGGCGAGCGTGATGAAGGTGAGCTCGGTGGGTACCGTCACGCCTTCGACGATGGTGAGCGCATGGGCGTGCGCTTCGGCAATCGCCGTGGCGTCGCGCGCGAGCGAGAGGCCCACGCCCGACTTTACGAGGTCGAGCATCGAGGGCTCCTGGTCGACTTCAGCCACCTTCACGGGCTTCGCGTGCGCGGCTTCGAAGAGCCCCGAAAGCAGCCGGTTGTGCGCCGACGCGGGCGGCGTCCAGATCCACGGCAGCGCCGCGAGCGCGCGCCAGTCGCGCGCGTCCTTGACGCGTTCCTTCCAGCCGGCGGGCGCGAGCACGCGGTACTGAAAGCGCGTGAGCGTGAGGGTGTGGAAGGTGTCGGGATCGGGGCCGGGCTGGCCGATGTAATAGCCCACGTCCAGCTCGCGCGCGCGCACCTGGTCGAGCACCCAGCCCGACATGCCGTGGCGCAGCGCCGTCTCGATCTGCGGCCAGGTTTCCACGAGCTGGCGCAGAAAGCCGCCCAGACGCAGGAACGCGGGGTCGAGGATGGTGCCGATGCGCAGCCGTCCGCGCACCTCATGGCGCAGCGCGGCGGCGGCGCGCTGCACGTCGCCGGCCGCGGCGAGCGCGCGCTCGGCGTGCGGTAGCAGCGCCTGGCCGTCGCGCGTGAGCACGAGGCCATGCGAGGTGCGGGTGAAGAGCGTGACGCCCAGCGTCTCCTGCAGATGCTTGATCTGCAGGCTCACGGCGGGCTGCGTCAGATGCAGATGCGTGGCCGCGCGCGTGAGATTGCCCTCGCGCGCGACCGTCACGAACGCGCGCAACAAGGTCAGATCCATGCGCTGATATTAACTCGCCTTATATCGCAGTTGAGGATTAATCATTGGATCGCCGATGCCCCGCGCGATTACGCTAACTGGCACCGATCAGGCGGTACCGTGCGCGTGCGTTTCCTCTCGTTGTGCACGGTGCGCCTGCATAAACCTCCACTGAAGAGGCACAACATGGGCGAGACACATCGCAGCGAAGCGGGCGTGCGCACTCTCACGCACTACGTCAACGGCAAGCCGCTGGAGGCCACGAGCGGGCGTTTTGCCGATGTCTTCAATCCGTCGAGCGGCCAGGTGAGCGCGCGCGTGCCGCTCGCGAGCGTGGCCGAAGTCGATGCCGCGGTCGCCGCCGCCAACGCCGCGTTTCCCGCGTGGAGCGAGATGGCGCCCATCAAGCGCGCGCGCATCCTCTTCAAGTTCAAGGATCTGCTCGACCAGCATCACGACGAACTCGCCGCGCTCGTGACGCGCGAGCACGGCAAGGTGTTCTCCGACGCCAAAGGCGAGGTGATGCGCGGCATCGAAGTGGTCGAATTCGCGTGCGGGATTCCCAATCTGCTCAAGACCGATTTCACGGACCAGATCGGCGGCGGCATCGACAACTGGAACCTGCGCCAGCCGCTGGGCGTGGTGGCTGGCGTCACGCCCTTCAATTTCCCGATGATGGTGCCGTGCTGGATGTTCCCCGTCGCGCTCGCCTGCGGCAATACCTTCGTGCTGAAGCCCTCGGAGCGCGATCCGTCCGTCACGCTGCGCCTCGCCGAGCTGCTCAAGGAAGCGGGCCTGCCCGATGGCGTGTTCAACGTCGTGCACGGCGACAAGGTGGCGGTGGACGCGCTCATCGCGCATCCCGACGTGAGCGCGCTCTCGTTCGTCGGCTCCACGCCGATCGCCGAATACATCTATACCGAAGGCACGAAGCACGGCAAGCGCGTGCAGGCACTCGGCGGCGCGAAGAATCACCTCGTGGTGATGCCCGACGCCGACATGGACCAGGCCGTCGATGCGCTGATCGGCGCGGCTTACGGCTCGGCGGGCGAGCGCTGCATGGCGATCTCGGTGGCGGTCGCGGTGGGCCATATCGCCGACGAGCTCATCGAGCGTCTCACGCCGCGCGTGAAGGCGCTGAAGATCGGCGACGGCATGAACGACGCCTCGGAAATGGGACCGCTCGTGACGGCGGCGCATCGCGCCAAGGTTCAGGGCTATATCGAGGCGGGCGTGGCCGCGGGCGCGCAGCTCGTGGTGGACGGGCGCGGCCATCGGGTCGAAGGCGCCGAAAACGGCTTCTTCCTCGGCGGCACGTTGTTCGATCACGTGCAGACCGATATGAGCATCTACCGCGAAGAAATCTTCGGGCCCGTGCTCTCGGTCGTGCGCGTGCCCGACTTCGCGAGCGCGGTCGCGCTCATCAATGCGCACGAATTCGCCAACGGCGTGTCGTGCTTCACGAGCGACGGTGGCGTCGCGCGCGCGTTCTCGCGGCAGATCAAGGTGGGCATGGTCGGCATCAACGTGCCGATTCCGGTGCCGATGGCGTGGCACTCGTTCGGCGGCTGGAAGCGCTCGCTGTTCGGCGACCACCATGCCTATGGCGAAGAGGGCGTGCGCTTCTATACGCGCTACAAGAGCATCATGCAGCGTTGGCCGGACAGCATCGCGAAGGGCGCCGAGTTCACGATGCCGGTGGCGAAGTAAGGCGCTCGCGGTCCCGTGCGAGGGGCCGTAAACAGATAAGAGCTTTTGCATGGGATGGGACCCGGCGCGCGAGCGCGAGGTCCCGTCGACAGGAGACACCACCATGGCTACAACGACGCGCGAATCCACGCGAGGACGCGACGCGCCCCCGCGCCGCCTGGAAGGCGAATTCGATTACGTGATCGTCGGCGCCGGCACGGCGGGCTGCGTGCTCGCCAACCGCCTCACGCAGGACCCCGACGTCTCCGTGCTGCTGATCGAAGCGGGCGGCAAGGACGACTATCACTGGATTCACATTCCGGTCGGCTATTTGTACTGCATCGGCAACCCGCGCACGGACTGGCTCTACAAGACCGCGGCGGAGCAGGGGCTCAATGGCCGCGCGCTTTCGTATCCGCGCGGGCGCGTGCTGGGCGGATCGTCGTCGATCAACGGCATGATCTATATGCGCGGCCAGCGCGAAGACTATGACGCGTGGGCGCACGCGACCGGCGACGCGGGCTGGTCGTGGGATTCGGTGCTGCCCGTGTTCCGTGCGAGCGAGGACTATCACGGCGGCGCGAACGCCTATCACGGCGCGGGCGGCGAATGGCGCGTCGAGAAGCAGCGCCTGAAATGGAAGATTCTCGAATCGTTCGCGCGGGCCGCGCAGGAGCAGGGCATTCCCGCCACCGACGATTTCAATCGCGGCGACAGCGGCGGCCCGAACGGCGGCGTGGGCTATTTCGACGTGAACCAGAAGCACGGCGTGCGCTGGAACACCTCGAAGGCCTTCCTGCGCGCGGCCATGAAGCGGCCCAATCTCACCGTGGTCACGGGCGCGCTCACCGAGCGCGTGATCTTCGAAGGCGCGCGCTGCGTGGGCGTCGAATATCGCGGCGACGTTCCCTATGTCGCGCGTGCGCGCGGCGAAGTGATCCTGAGCGCGGGCGCGGTGAACTCGCCGCAACTGCTCGAACGCTCGGGCGTCGGCGATGCGGCGCGGCTCGCGCGAATCGGCGTGAACGTCGTGCAGGATTTGCGCGGCGTGGGCGAGAACCTCCAGGACCATCTGCAACTGCGCATGGCGTTTCGTGTGAACGGCGTGCGCACGCTCAACACGGCCTCCGCGCACTGGTGGGGCAAGCTGATGATCGGCATGCAGTACGCGCTGTTCCAGAGCGGCCCGATGTCGATGGCGCCCTCGCAGCTCGGCGCGTTCGCGAAGTCGGAGGCGCAGATGGCGCGCCCCGATCTCCAGTATCACGTGCAGCCGCTCTCGCTCGACCGCTTCGGCGAGCCGCTGCATCGCTTCAATGCGTTCACGGCATCGGTCTGCAATCTGCGGCCCACGTCGCGCGGCAGCATTCATGCCGTGTCGGCCAACCCCGAGGACGCGCCCGCGATCGCACCAAATTATTTGTCGACCGAGGAGGACTTGCGCGTGGCCGCCAATGCCATGCGGCTCACGCGGCGCATTGCGGCTTCGCCCGCGCTCGCGGGCTATCGGCCGGAGGAAATTCTGCCGGGGCCCGCGTTCCAGAGCGAGGCGCAGTTGCACGAGGCGGCCGGCAACGTGGGCACGACGATCTTCCATCCGGTGGGCACCTGCCGCATGGGCCGCGCCGACGATGCCGACGCCGTGGTCGACGCGCGCTTGCGCGTGCGCGGCGTGCAGGGCTTGCGCGTGGTGGACGCATCGGTGATGCCGTTCATCACCTCGGGCAACACGAATTCGCCCACGCTGATGATTGCCGAGCGCGCAGCGCAGATGTTGCGCGAAGACCGTCGTGCGGGCGCGTCCACGAACGTGCGCAGCGAGGCCGCCGTATCCGCAACGCCGGCGTGAAACGCGCGCTTAACTTCCGAAGTCGACGGCCTTGAGAAGGCCGAAGACGACGCGCGTTTCGAACCACTATCCAGGACATGCGCCGCGCAAGCGGCGCATGCGCTTTCGCACGTTTTCGGTGCAACTGCGCTACGTCGAAATTGCTGCCATCGCGACGTCATCGTGCCGCTATTTGCTGCCAAATTTCGCGTCGCGTGCGCATGAACAATGCCTCGCACCCGTAAGTGCAAATCCCAATGATTGCGCTGCATCATTGGCGAGACAATGGCGCGGAATGGCAAAAGCGGGCAAGCGCGAGCCGAAACATGGCGCGCGATACACAGTCGTGCGTAGCCACGCACGAACGATTCTTGAGCGTTACGCCTTACTTCGCGTGGAAGGGGACATGATTCTCGGCGACACGATTCTGGAAACACGCGGCCTCACGAAACAGTTCAAGGGTTTCACGGCCGTGAACGGGGTGAACCTGCGCGTGTGCCGCGGGTCGATTCACGCGCTCATTGGACCGAATGGCGCGGGCAAGACCACTTGCTTCAATCTCCTGACCAAATTTCTCGTCCCGAGCGCGGGGCGCATCGTCTTCAACGGCATCGACATCACGCATGAGCGGCCCGCGCAGATCGCGCGGCGCGGCATCATCCGCTCGTTCCAGATTTCGGCGGTGTTTCCGCATTTAACGGCGCTGCAGAACGTGCGCATCGGCCTGCAACGCCAGCTTGGCACCGCGTATTACTTCTGGAAGTCCGAGCGCTCGCTCGCCGAGCTCAACGACCGCGCGATGGACCTGCTGACCCAGGTGGGCCTGACCGATTTCGCCGACGTGCCCACCGTCGAGCTCGCCTACGGGCGCAAGCGCGCGCTCGAGATCGCGACGACGCTCGCGATGGAGCCCGAGCTCATGCTGCTCGACGAGCCCACGCAGGGCATGGGCCACGAAGACGTGGACCGCGTGACGGCGCTCATCAAGAAAGTGTCGAGCGGCCGCACGATCCTGATGGTCGAGCACAACATGAACGTGATTGCCGGCATCTCCGACACCATCACGGTCCTGCAGCGCGGCGAGGTGCTGGCCGAGGGCAGCTACGCGGAAGTCTCGAAGAATCCGCTCGTGGCCGAAGCCTATATGGGCAGTGCCGATGCGGCGCTCGCGGGGGCGCACGCATGAGCACGGTGACCGAGCAAGGACACATGGCGGCCGTGGATGCCGCGCCCGGCGAAAGCGCGCTCGAGATCGCGGGTCTGCAGACGTGGTACGGCGAGTCGCATATTCTGCACGGCGTCGACCTCTGCGTGAAACGCGGCGAAGTCGTCACGCTGCTCGGGCGCAACGGCGCGGGGCGCACCACCACGCTGCGCGCGATCATGGGCCTCACGGGCCGGCGCACCGGGTCGATCCGCATCGGCGGGCGCGAGACCATCCATATGCCCACCTATCGCATCGCGCATTGCGGCGTGGGCTATTGCCCCGAGGAGCGCGGCATCTTCGCGAGCCTCTCGTGCGAGGAAAACCTGCTGCTGCCGCCGGCGATCGGCGTGAAGGGTGCGGGCGCGAAGGGGATGTCGCTCGACGAGATTTACTCGATGTTCCCCAATCTCGCGGAGCGCCGCCACAGCCAGGGCACGCGGCTCTCGGGCGGCGAGCAGCAAATGCTCGCCGTGGCGCGCATCCTGCGCACGGGGGCGAACCTGCTCCTGCTCGACGAAATCTCCGAAGGCCTCGCGCCCGTGATCGTGCAGACGCTCGCCCGCATGATCGTCACGCTGAAGTCGCGCGGCTACACCATCGTGATGGTCGAGCAGAACTTCCGCTTCGCGGCGCCGCTCGCCGACCGTTTCTACGTGATGGAGCACGGGCGCATCGTCGAGCGCTTCGGCATTGCCGAGCTCGAAGGCAAGATGCCAGTGCTGCACGATCTGCTGGGCGTCTAGTTTCCGTTTGTGCATCGCGCGCGGCGACGGACCGCGCCGCGCGACCTGTTTTGCCTCCGCTTGTTCATGGAGTGTTCCTGAATAACAACGTAACCAATGAAGGAGACTGCAATGAAGAAAACCACGTTCGCGCGGCTTGCGGGCCTCGCTGCCGCCACGGCAGCCGTGATGGCGTTCAGCGCGGGGAGTGCGCAGGCCGCCAACGACGCGGTGAAGATCGGCTTCATCACCGATATGTCGGGCCTTTATGCGGACGACGACGGCCAGGGCGGCCTCACCGCCATCAAGATGGCGGTGGCGGACTTCGGCGGCAAGGTGCTGGGCAAGCCGATCCAGGTGATGTACGCGGACCACCAGAACAAGGCGGACATCGCGGCGTCGAAGGCGCGTGAATGGGCGGACCGCGACGGGCTCAATCTGCTGCTCGGCGGCACGAATTCCGCTACCGCGCTCGCGATGAATCAGGTCGCGCAGGAAAAGAAGCTGGTGTACATCAACACCGGCGCGGGAACGGATGCGCTGACGAACGCGCAGTGCACGCCGTACACGGTTCACTACGGCTATGACACGGTCGCGCTCGCGAAGGGCACGGGCCTCGCGGTGCTCAAGCAGGGCGGCAAGACCTGGTTCTTCCTGACCGCCGACTACGCGTTCGGCAAGTCGCTCGAGCAGAACACGGCCGACGTCGTGAAGGCGAACGGCGGCCAGGTGCTCGGCGAAGTGCGGCATCCGCTCTCGGCGTCGGACTTCTCGTCGTTCCTGCTGCAGGCGCAGGCGTCGAAGGCGCAGATCCTCGGCCTCGCGAATGCGGGCGGCGACACCGTCAACGCGATCAAGGCCGCGAAGGAATTCGGCATCAACAAGACGATGAAGACCGCGGCGCTGCTGATGTTCCTGCCCGACGTGCACAGCCTCGGGCTCGAGACCACGCAGGGCCTCGTGCTCACGACCGGCTGGTACTGGGATCAGAACGATGCCACGCGCAAGTGGGCGCAGCGCTACTACGACCAGACGAAGAAAATGCCGTCCGAGCTCCAGGCAGCCGACTATTCAGCGGCGACGACGTATCTGAAGGCCGTGCAGGCGGCCGGCACCACCGATCCGGACAAGGTGATGGCGCAGCTCAAGAAGACGAAGATCGACGACATGTACACGAACAACGGCTATATCCGCCAGGACGGTGTGCTGATCCACGATATGTATCTGGTCGAGGTCAAGAAGCCGTCCGAGTCGAAGAAGCCGTGGGACTACTACAAGGTGCTGCAGACGATTCCGGGCGAGCAGGCCTATACGACGAAGCAGGAGAGCAAATGCGCGCTGTGGAAGTAAGCGCGCAGGAGCCCGGTCGGCCCTGAAAAAGGGGCGATGGACGGTTGGTGGGACGTGTGTCAGGCAGGCGGCACGCGGCGCGGCGCAGCAGGAAAAGCGCCCGCGCCGCGTGCCGCCTGCGTGTGTAACCGTTGTTGGCATTCATGGCGGCTTTCATGACGATCTTTGGCATTCCGCTTCCGGCAATGCTGAGCCAGTTGCTGCTCGGGCTCGTGAACGGCTCGTTCTACGCGATCCTGAGCCTCGGCCTCGCGGTGATTTTCGGCATGCTCAACGTGATCAACTTCGCGCACGGCGCGTTGTTCATGCTCGGCGCGATGCTCACGTGGATGGGCCTCGCTTACTTCAACCTGCCGTACTGGGTGATGATTTTCGTCGCGCCCATCGTGGTGGGTCTCATCGGCATGGTGATCGAGCGCTCGATGCTGCGCTGGATCTATCGGCTCGATCATTTGTACGGACTCCTGCTGACTTTCGGGCTCACGCTCGTGGTGGAAGGCGTGTTCCGCTCCATCTACGGTTCGTCGGGTCAGCCCTACGACGTGCCCGACGCGCTCTCGGGCGCGACCAATCTCGGCTTCATGTATCTGCCCAACTATCGCGCGTGGGTCGTGGTCGCGTCGCTGGCCGTGTGCTTCGCCACGTGGTTCGTGATCGAGAAGACGCGTCTGGGCGCCTATCTGCGCGCGGGCACGGAGAACCCCAAGCTCGTCGAGGCGTTCGGTATCAACGTGCCGCTCATGATCACGCTCACCTACGGCTTTGGCGTCGCGCTCGCCGCGTTCGCGGGCGTGCTGGCCGCGCCGGTCATCCAGGTCTCGCCGCTGATGGGCCAGCCGATGATCATCACCGTGTTCGCCGTGGTCGTGATCGGCGGGATGGGCTCGATCATGGGCTCGATCATCACGGGCCTGCTGCTCGGCGTGATCGAAGGCTTCACGCGCGTGTTCTGGCCCGAGGCGTCCGCGACCGTGGTGTTCGTGATCATGGCGATCGTGCTGCTGATTCGCCCCGCTGGCCTCTTCGGCAAGGAACGGTGATGCAAAGAAAAGTGCTCTATGGCGTGCTGCTGATCGGGCTGATCGCGGCGCCTTTCATTGGCGCGTATCCGCTCTTCGTGATGAAGGTGCTGTGCTTCGCGCTGTTCGCCGCCGCGTTCAATCTGCTGATCGGCTATACCGGTCTGCTCTCGTTCGGGCATGCGATGTTCCTCGCGACGGCGGGCTATACCACCGGCTATGCGATCCAGTCGCTCGGCTTCACGCCCGAGCTGGGCGTGCTGGCCGGCACGGCCGCCGCCACGGTGCTCGGGCTGATCGTGGGCCTGTTCGCGATCCGCCGCCAGGGCATCTACTTCGCGATGGTCACGCTCGCGCTCGCGCAGATGGTCTACTTCGTGTTCCTGCAGGCGCCGTTCACGCACGGCGAGGACGGTTTGCAGGGTGTGCCGCGCGGCAAGCTGTTCGGGCTCATCTCGCTCGACTCCGATCTCGCGCTCTATTACGCCGTGCTTGTGGTGATGGTGCTCGCGTTCCTGTTGATCGTGCGGATCGTGCATTCGCCGTTCGGCCAGGTGCTGGGCGCGATCAAGGAGAACGAGCCGCGCGCCATTTCGCTCGGCTACGACACCGACCGCTTCAAGCTGCTCGCGTTCGTGCTTTCGGCTGGGCTCGCGGGCCTCGCGGGCTCGCTCAAGGTGCTCGTGCTCGGCTTCGAGACGCTCGGCGACGCCTACTGGACCATGTCCGGCCTCGTGATCCTGATGACGCTCGTGGGTGGCATGGGCACGCTGTTCGGGCCGCTCGTGGGCGCGGCGCTGATCGTGGCGCTCGAAGACCGGCTCGGCGATATCGGCACGCTGCTCGCGCATCTGACGGGCGTGGACTGGTTCCGCTCGCTCGGCGAGTCGGCGACGATCGTCACCGGCCTCATCTTCATTGCCTGCGTGCTGGCGTTCCGGCGCGGGATCGTCGGTGAGATTGTCTCGCGCGTGCGGCCGCTGCGGGCCTGATTCGGGGGAAGTGGTCTTTTGTTGCGGCCAGTGAGACAATGATGTGTCGAAACGCCCCATTTAGGTGCCACACTGCACCACTAGGGTAAATGCTAGTTGCCCGAAAGGGGGGTGAAGTTTAAAGTCTCACCTAGTTCTGATGCACCGAATTTGCAGGTGGAGAACGAGGAGACAACTGAGGCACAAAGTGCCCGGACAAGGAAGCGCTGTTGGATGGGAATCCAACAGCGCTTTTTATTTGTGCGGCGGTTTTTCTTCACGCCTGTCTCATTCCTCCGATTATCTTTTCTCGCTCCGTTTCTCCTTTTTTCTCCTTCGCGTTATTTCCCCACGGCGTTCGCCGATAATCGGCATTTGCGCGCGCGTTTTTCCATTCCACGAATTACGCAAATTTCGCGATAAAGCGCACGACGCCCAGCACATAGGGCTTGGCGCGTTACGCATTGCACGCGGCTTTGGATGCGCGTTGCGCTCGCAATGTAAGCCATTGGAAAGCGCTTGCCGCGCCAAACATCACTCCGTTACACTCGCCATTCGCCGACCATGCGGTCAGCATTATCGGCTCGCAGGGATTAATCCGGGGCAATAAGAAAACGATGATCGAAGGAGTGGAGATGCGGTTGGTTTGGCGTTGGATGAACGCGGCTTGTGTCGCGACCGGGGTGCTCGCGGCGACAGCGGGTGTGGCGCAGGCGGACGTGAAGATCGGCGTGACGCTGTCGGCCACCGGGCCCGCGGCCTCGCTGGGGATTCCCGAAAGGAACACCATCGGGCTGCTGCCGAAGGAAATTGCGGGGCAGAAGATCGATTACATCGTGCTCGACGACGCCACCGATTCCACCCAGGCCGTGAAGAACGCGCGCAAGCTCACGAGCGAAGATCACGTGGATGCGTTGATCGGCTCGACCGTGGTGCCGAATTCGCTCGCGATGATCGACGTCGCCGCCGAAACGGCCACGCCGATGATCTCGATGGCCGCCGCGGCCTCGATCGTCGAGCCCATGGATGCGAAGCGCGCATGGGTCTTCAAGACGCCGCAGAACGATCAGCTGATGGCCGGCGCCATCGCCCAGCACATGGCCGCGCACGGCGTGAAGACGGTGGCCTTCATCGGCTTCTCGGACGCCTATGGCGAGAGCTGGTACAAGGAATTCAGCGCGGCCGCCGCGAAGCAGAACATTAAAGTCGTGGCGAGCGAGCGCTTCGCGCGCAACGACACGTCCGTCACGGGCCAGGTGCTCAAGGTGCTCTCGCAGCATCCCGACGCCGTGCTGATCGCGGGGGCGGGCACGCCGGCCGCGCTGCCGCAGAAGACGCTCAAGGAGCGCGGCTACGCGGGCAAGATCTATCAGACGCATGGCGTGGCCAACAACGACTTCCTGCGCGTTTGCGGCAAGGATTGCGAGGGCACCTATCTGCCCGCCGGTCCGCTGCTGGTGGCCGACCAGTTGCCGGCCACGAACCCCGTCAAGCAATCGGCGCTCGCGTACAAGGCGGCCTACGAAAAGGCCTGGGGCGCAGGCTCGATCTCGACGTTCGGCGGCCACGCGTGGGACGCGGGTCTGCTGCTGCAGCACGCGATTCCGGTCGCGCTGAAGGCGGGCCAGCCCGGTACGAAGGCGTTTCGCGAAGCGTTGCGCAAGGCGCTTGAAGACTCGCACGACGTCGCGGGCGCGCATGGCATCTTCGACATGAGCGCGACCGATCATTCAGGCCTCGATCAGCGCGCGCGCGTGATGGTGGAGATCACCGGCGGCAAGTGGAAGCTGGCCGGCGACTGAGTTTCACAAGGAACGCGCAAGCCCATCAAGCAAGCACCTAAAAGGCACACTCAGATTTTTGAGGTGCCTTTTTTGTTGCCGATGCAACGACGCGGGGCTGGCGCGAAGCGGGAGAGGGGAGCAGTCGACAAAGCGGAACGCGCACCGTGCGTGCGGCGGCAAGCGCCGCGCCGCGCCGCGCCGCGGGCAGGGAAAACCATGCATCACACGCGCGATCCCGATTACTACACTCAGAGGCCAGCGCCGGTTTCACGAAGATCGTAGCAATCGGTGCGGGATGACACGACAACACGCAGACCAAGCGTTTGGAGACGCGCAATGAAAACGAAGAAGTGGGTTTTGAGGTCGATTAGCGCCGGACTCGCAGCGGCGCTGATGGGCGTGGCCGGCATGGCCGCCGCGCAGGTGAAGATCGGCGTGACGCTTTCGGCGACGGGGCCGGCGGCGTCGCTCGGCATTCCCGAGAAGAACACGATCGCGCTACTGCCCAAGGAGATCGCGGGCAAGAGCGTGCAGTACATCGTGCTCGACGACGCCTCCGACACGAGCAAGGCCGTGCAGAACACGCACAAGCTGATCGACGAGGACCACGTGGACGCGATCATCGGCTCGTCGGTGACGCCCAATTCGCTGGCGATGCTCGACGTCGTCGCGCAGGGCAAGACGCCGATGATCTCGCTCGCGGCGTCGGCGGCCATCGTGCATCCGATGGACGACAAGCGCAAATGGGCCTTCAAGACGCCGCAGAACGACGACCTGATGGCCAACGCGATTGCGGGCTATATGGAGAAGCACGGCGTGAAGACGGTGGGCTTCATCGGCTTCACGGACGCCTATGGTGACAGCTGGTACAAGGAGTTCAGCGCGGCGGCCGCGAAGCACAACCTCAAGATCGTCGCGAACGAACGCTATAACCGCACCGATTCGTCGGTCACGGGCCAGGCGCTCAAGCTGATGTCGGCGAATCCCGACGCCGTGCTGATCGCAGGCTCGGGCACGCCTGCGGCACTGCCCGCGACGACGCTCAAGGATCGCGGCTACAAGGGCAAGATCTATCAGACGCACGGCGTGGCCAACAACGACTTCCTGCGCGTGTGCGGCAAGGACTGCGAAGGCGAGATCCTGCCCGCAGGCCCGATTCTCGTCGCCGATCAGCTGCCCGATTCGAACCCCGTGAAGCAGTCGGCGCTTGCCTATAAGGCGGCCTACGAAAAGGCCTATGGCGCAGGCTCGGTGGCGACCTTCGGCGGCCACGCGTGGGACGCGGGCCAGATGCTCCAGCGCGCGATTCCGGTTGCGCTCAAGTCGGCTCAGCCCGGCACGGAAGCGTTCCGCGTGGCGCTGCGCGACGCGCTCGAGAACGTCAAGGAACTGCCGCTCTCACACGGCATCATGAACACCACGCCCACCGATCACAACGGCCTCGACGACCGCGCGCGCGTGATCGTGGAGATCGTCAACGGCAAGTGGAAGCTGCAAAGCGAATGAGCGTGGCGTAGCGCGCGATGTTGCGTACGCGCGCAATGTCACGTGAAACCGTTCCACGCTTCATTTCGGCCACCGACAATGGCCGTGCACCGCGGCCCCACGGCCTCGCGGTGCGCACTTCGTAGTGCATCGTTCAAACGCGGCGCAGCCTGGGCGGCTGCGCCGCGCGTTTTTCCCGCATCGCCATCTTTGCCGACGTATCGGCGGTTGTTCCTCGTTGTTCCTGCTCATTGTTCCTGGTTTCACGCGCTACAGAAAGAGGGGTTATGGATTTATCGATCGCCGCGATCCTCGCGCAGGACGGCATCACCACCGGAGCGATCTACGCGCTGCTCGCGCTCGCCCTGGTGCTGGTGTTCTCCGTGACGCGGGTGATCTTCATTCCGCAGGGCGAGTTCGTCTCGTATGGTGCGCTCACGCTCGCCGCGCTGCAATCGCAGAAGTTTCCCGCCACCTGCTGGCTGCTCGTCGCGCTGGGCGCCGCGTGCTTCATCGTGGAGACGGCGGGGCTCGTGCGGCATGCCGAGCGGCGCAAGCATGCGCCGCGCACGCTCGTGACGCTCGCGGGCAAGTATCTGCTCTTTCCCATCGCGCTCTACGCGCTCACGCGTGGCGTGGCCGGCCTGCAATTGCCCATGCTCGCGCAGATCGCGCTCACGCTCGCGATCGTCGTGCCGATGGGGCCGTTCGTCTACCGGCTCGCCTATGAGCCCATCGCCGAGGCGACCACGCTGCTGCTGCTGATCGTGGCGGTGGCCGTGCATTTCGCGATGGTGGGCCTCGGGCTCGTGATGTTCGGCGCGGAGGGTTCGCGCACGAATGCGTTCACCGATGCGACGTTCAACGTCGGCAGCCTCTCGGTCTCGGGGCAGAGCCTCTGGGTCATCGGCACAGCGGCGGTGCTGATCGTCGCGCTGTACGTCTATTTCGACCGCACGATCTCGGGCAAGGCGCTGCGCGCGACCTCGGTGAACCGGCTGGGCGCGCGTCTCGTGGGCATCGGCACCACGCAGGCCGGGCGGCTCGCGTTCACGCTCGCGGCGGGCCTGGGCGCGCTGTGCGGCATCCTCGTGGCGCCGCTCACCACCATCTACTACGACTCGGGCTTCCTGATCGGCCTGAAGGGCTTCGTGGGCGCCATCATCGGCGGTCTCGTGAGCTATCCGCTGGCCGCCGCGGGCTCCGTGCTCGTGGGCCTGCTGGAGTCGTACTCGTCGTTCTGGGCGAGCTCGTACAAGGAAGTGATCGTGTTCACGCTGATCATTCCCGTGCTGCTGTGGCGCAGCCTTTCCACGCCGCATGCCGAAGAGGAAGAGGAGTGACGCGATGAAACGACTTGTGCTGCATAACCGCTTCTTCTGGCTGTTCCTCGTGGTCATGTTCGCGCTGCCGGTGCTGCCGCGCCCCGTGCACGTGCCCGAATACTGGATCACGCTGCTCAATTACATCGGCCTTTATTCGATCGTCGCGATCGGGCTCGTGCTGCTCACCGGCATCGGCGGGATGACGAGCTTCGGGCAGGCCGCGTTTGTCGGGCTCGGCGCCTATGCGACCGCGTATCTGACGACGCAGTACGGCGTCTCGCCGTGGCTCGCGCTGATCGTCGGCGTGGTGATTACGGCGCTCGTCGCGCTCGTGCTGGGGCTCGTGACCATGCGGCTCTCGGGGCACTTCCTGCCGCTCGGCACCATCGCCTGGGGCCTCGCGCTGTTCTTCCTGTTCGGCAACCTCGACATGCTCGGCAAGTACGACGGGATCAACGGCATTCCCGTGCTCAACGTGCTCGGCATCGACCTCGAATCGGGACGTCATATCTATTACCTGATCTGGGTGGTCGTGCTGGCGTCGGTCATCTCCGTTCAGAACCTGCTTAATAGCCGCACGGGCCGCGCCATCCGCGCGCTGCGCGGCGGTGGGCTGATGGCCGAGGCGATGGGCGTGAACACGGCATGGATGCGCGTCGTGATCTTCGTCTATGCGGCGGTGCTCGCGGCGGTCTCGGGGTTCCTCTACGCCCATCTGCAGCGCGCGGTGAACCCGACGCCGTTCGGCCTGAATCACGGCATCGAATACCTGTTCATGGCCGTGGTGGGCGGCGTGGCGCACGTCTGGGGCGCGGTGCTGGGCGCGGCGATCCTCACGCTCCTGCAGGATTGGCTGCAAACGCTGCTGCCGAAGCTGCTGGGCGAGAACGGCAACTTCGAGATCATCGTGTTCGGCATTTTGATGGTGCTGCTGCTCCAGTACGCCCGGCGCGGTGTATGGCCGTTCGTGGCGCGCTTCTTTCCGCGTGGCCCGCAGGCGCACGTGCCCGAGCACGCCGAGTCCTTGCCGCAGCGCAGCAAGCCGCAGGCGGGCGAACTGCTACTGACCGTCGATAAGGCGCGCAAGCAGTTCGGCGGCCTCGTGGCCGTCAACGACGTGAGCTTCGAGGTGAGGGCGGGGCAGATCATCGGCCTGATCGGCCCGAACGGCGCGGGCAAGTCCACGACGTTCAATCTCGTGACGGGCGTGCTCCAGCCGACCAGCGGCGCGATCACGTTCCACGGCGAGCGCATCGACCGGCTCGCTTCACGTGAAATCGTTGCGCGCGGCATCGGGCGGACGTTCCAGCACGTCAAGCTGCTGCCGACGATGAGCGTGCTGGAGAACGTCGCGATCGGCGCGCATCTGCGCGGCCATTCGGGCGTACTGCGCAGCGTCGTGAAGCTCAATGCCGCGGAGGAGGGCCGTCTGATGAGCGAGGCGGCAAAGCAGATTCGCCGCGTGGGCTTGGAGCAGCATATGTACGATGAGGCCGGCAGTCTCGCGCTCGGACAGCAGCGCATCCTCGAAATTGCGCGGGCGCTTTGCTGCGATCCGACCCTGATGCTGCTCGACGAGCCCGCCGCCGGCCTCCGTTATCAGGAGAAACAACAATTGGCCGGCCTGCTGCGCAGGCTGAAAGATGAGGGGATGAGCGTGCTGCTGGTCGAACACGACATGGATTTCGTGATGAATCTCACCGACCGCCTGGTCGTGATGGAATTCGGTACGCGGATCGCCGAGGGATTGCCCGAAGAGGTGCAGCAAGACCCGGCGGTGCTCGAGGCTTATCTGGGCGGGGTGGAATAATGAGCGCTCCCGTACTCGAAGTCTCGGGGCTCGCCGTGCGCTACGGCAAGATCGAGGCGCTGCACAAGGCGGCGATCAAGGTGGGCGCGGGGCAGATTGTCTCCGTGATCGGCCCGAACGGCGCCGGCAAGTCCACGCTGCTCAACGCCATCATGGGTTCGCTGCCGCTCACGGGGCATGTGAGCGGCCGGATTGCCTGGCTGGGCGAGGAAATCGGCATGCTGCCGATCGAGCGGCGCGTCGCGCGCGGCATGTGCCTGGTGCCGGAAAAGCGCGAGCTGTTCGCGTCGATGACCGTCGAAGACAACCTCGTGCTCGGCGCGTATCGACGCAAGCGGGCGGGTGAGCGCAATTTCCTCGATCAGCTCGACCACGTGTTTCAGCTGTTCCCGCGGCTCAAGGAGCGGCGTGCCCAAGCGGCCGGCACGCTCTCGGGCGGGGAGCGTCAGATGCTCGCGGTCGGGCGCGCGCTGATGGGCAAGCCTGATCTGCTGATGCTCGACGAGCCGAGCCTCGGGCTGGCGCCGCTGATCGTGAAGGAGATCTTCCACATCATCAGTGCGCTGCGGCAGACGGGCGTGGCGACGCTCCTGATCGAGCAGAATGCGCGTGCCGCGCTACAAATCTCCGATTACGGCTACGTGCTGGAAACGGGCGATCTGGCGCTGGAGGGGCCGGCCAACGAACTGGCGCAGAATCCACGCGTGATCGAGACGTATCTGGGCTTGGCCAAGAAGCCGGTCTGATCTCGTCAGTCGCTGTAGAAATTTCGTAGGGAAGGGCGGTGTGTTTCACGTGAAACACACCGCTTTTTCGTTTAGCGCTGGCGCAATATTCGGGTGTGAACGGCCGCAAACCCGAAACCGTTATAATCCGCGCATACCACTTTTTTCTGAGAAGGCTCACGCGGTCCATTCGTCCGTGCGTGAGGTCCCCGCCATGCTTTTTCCCACAGAGTTTGACGTAATCGTCGTCGGCGGCGGTCACGCCGGCACCGAGGCTGCGCTTGCCGCGGCCCGCATGGGCGTCAAGACGCTCCTGCTCACGCACAATATCGAAACACTCGGCCAGATGAGCTGCAATCCGTCGATCGGCGGCATTGGCAAGGGCCATCTGGTCAAGGAAGTCGACGCGCTGGGCGGCGCGATGGCCGCGGCCACCGACGAGGGCGGCATCCAGTTCCGCATCCTCAATTCGTCCAAAGGGCCGGCCGTGCGGGCGACGCGCGCGCAGGCCGACCGCATCCTGTACAAGGCGGCGATCCGTCATCGCCTCGAGAATCAGCCGAATCTCTGGCTGTTCCAGCAGGCGGTAGAGGACCTGATGGTCGAAGGCGATCGCGTGGTCGGGGCCGTGACGCAGGTGGGTCTGCGCTTCCGGGCGCGCGCCGTGGTGCTGACGGCGGGGACGTTCCTCGACGGCAAGATTCACGTGGGCCTGAACAACTACACGGGCGGCCGCGCGGGCGATCCCGCCGCAGTGACGCTCTCGGCGCGCCTGAAGGAGCTGAAGCTGCCGCAGGGCCGCCTCAAGACGGGCACGCCACCCCGTATCGACGGTCGATCGATCGACTTTTCCGTGCTCGAAGAGCAGCCGGGCGACCTCGATCCGGTGCCGGTCTTCTCGTTTCTCGGCAGGGCCGAGCAGCATCCGAAGCAGATTCCTTGCTGGGTGACCCACACCAACGGGCGCACGCACGACATCATTCGCGGCGGCCTCGACCGCTCGCCTATGTATACAGGCGTGATCGAAGGGGTGGGGCCGCGCTATTGCCCGTCGATTGAGGACAAGATTCACCGCTTCGCCTCAAAGGAATCGCATCAGATCTTCCTCGAGCCGGAAGGTCTCACGACGAACGAGTTCTACCCGAACGGGATCTCGACGAGCCTGCCGTTCGACGTTCAACTCGAGCTCGTCCATTCGATGCGCGGCCTCGAGAACGCCCACATCCTGCGCCCTGGCTATGCAATCGAGTACGACTACTTCGACCCGCGCGGCCTGAAGGCGTCGCTGGAAACGAAGGTGATCAACGGCCTGTTTTTTGCGGGCCAGATCAACGGCACCACGGGCTACGAAGAAGCTGCGGCGCAAGGCCTGCTCGCGGGTATCAATGCCGGTCTGCAGGTGCAAGGCAAGGACGCATGGTGTCCCCGTCGCGACCAGGCGTACCTTGGCGTGCTGGTCGACGATCTGGTAACGCGTGGCGTTTCCGAGCCGTACCGTATGTTCACGAGCCGTGCCGAGTACCGCCTGAGCCTGCGCGAGGACAACGCCGATATGCGCCTGACGGAGATGGGGCGCGAGCTCGGTGTCGTCGACGACGTCCGTTGGGACGCATTCAGCCGTAAGCGCGACGCTGTTTCACGTGAAACAGAGCGCCTGAAGTCGACGTGGGTGAACCCGAAGACGCTGGGCGCGGAAGAGGCGACGGCGCTGCTCGGCAAGCCGATCGACCGCGAATACAACCTCGCGGATCTGCTTCGTCGTCCTGGCGTGAGCTACGACGGCGTCTGCGGTCTGCGCGAGGGCGCCTGTGCGCCGGAGGCGCCGCTCGCCGACGACGAGGTTCTGCTCGCCCAGATCAAGGAGCAGATCGAAATCGGCATCAAATATCAGGGCTATATCGACCGTCAGGCCGATGAGATCGAGCGCAACGGCGCGCACGAGAACACGCGTCTGCCCGAGGGCATCGATTACGCAGAAGTGCGCGGATTGTCGTTCGAGGCACGCCAAAAGCTGAACCAGTTCCGTCCAGAAACGATCGGCCAGGCGTCGCGTATCTCGGGCATCACGCCCGCTGCCATTTCGTTGCTGATGGTTCACCTGAAGCGCGGCCTTGGACGCCGGCGTCAGAATCCGTCCGACCAGGGCACCGACAACGCGCCGGTGGCCCAATGACGGGCCGCGCACGGCAACCCGGCATCGCGGACCGCGATGCCCTCGCCCGGCTGCTGACGGAGGGCGCACAAGCGCTCTCGGTCGATCTGAGCGAGCGGCAGCACGAACAACTGCTGGCCTACGTCGCATTGCTGGCGAAGTGGAACGCCGTCTACAACCTGACGGCGATCCGCGATCCGCGCCAGATGCTGATTCAGCACATCCTCGATTCGCTTTCGATCCTGCCGCACTTGCCCACACGTGCCGACGCCACGGTGCTCGACGTCGGCTCGGGCGGCGGCTTGCCTGGCATCGTGCTGGCGATCGTTCGCCCCGACTGGCAGGTCACGCTGAACGACATCGTGCAGAAGAAGTCGGCGTTTCAGTCGCAGGCCAAGGCGGAATTGGGCCTCACGAATCTTTCCGTGGTGACGGGGCGAGTCGAATCGCTGCGCCCCGGCGTCGAAGTACCAAAAAAATTCGACTTGATCGTCTCGCGGGCATTCGCGGAACTGGCCGATTTCGTTACACTGGCCCGTCACCTCGTTGCGGACGGCGGAGCGATCTGGGCGATGAAGGGCGTGCGGCCGGAAGGCGAGATTGAACGCTTGCCAGCCGGCTCGCGAGCGCTGCAGACGATCCGCCTCGCCGTGCCGATGCTCGATGCGGAGCGGCATCTGACCGAGGTGGTGGTCGAGCCGGTCTCCACGGTCTGATCGCTGACACAGTAGCGTGGTTCACTGGCCGGGATGGCCCAGGCCAGATGGCCGAATAGCGCACTCGAAAGGAGTTGCGCTATAACGTAAGCAAACTTTTTAAGGCAGTAAAAGGGACACACAAAAGATGGCAAAAATCTTCTGCGTTGCGAACCAGAAGGGCGGCGTCGGCAAGACGACGACAACGGTCAATCTCGCCGCGAGCCTCGCATCGCAGGGACAACGTGTCCTTCTCATCGATCTCGACCCGCAGGGCAATGCCACGATGGGCAGCGGCATCGACAAGGCGGCGTGCGAGAACACGGTTTATGAAGTCCTCGTGGACGGCGTTTCGGTGCCGCAGGCGCGCACGCGTCCGGAGCAGGTCGGTTACGACGTGCTGCCCGCTAACCGCGAGCTCGCCGGCGCCGAAGTGGAACTCGTGACGGTCGAGCAGCGCGAGCGCCGCCTGCGGGCCGCGCTCGCCGAGGTCGACGACGAATACGACTTCGTGTTGATCGACTGCCCGCCGGCGTTGTCCTTGCTCACGCTCAACGGACTGTGCGCGGCGCACGGCGTCGTGATTCCGATGCAGTGCGAGTATTTCGCGCTCGAGGGACTCTCGGACCTCGTCAACACGATCAAGCAGGTGCACGCGAACATGAATCGCGACCTGAAGGTGATCGGTCTGTTGCGCGTGATGTTCGATCCGCGCATCACGCTGCAGCAACAGGTATCGGAGCAACTGAAGGAGCACTTTGGCGACAAGGTGTTCGACGCGGTGATTCCGCGCAACGTCCGGCTTGCGGAGGCGCCCAGCTACGGCTTGCCGGGCGTGGTGTTCGACCGCGCGTCGCGTGGCGCGCAGGCTTATGTGCAATTCGGCGCGGAAATGATCGAGCGCGTGCGCGCACTCTGACGAAAGAATGGGGAGCACGATGAACGCAGTAGCACGGAAGAAGGGGCTGGGCCGAGGACTGGAAGCATTGCTCGGAGGCAGCGCGGACATCACCGAAGCGGTGAAGATCGATGGCGCGCCCAACACGCTCGCGCTCACGCAGATGCAGGCGGGCAAGTACCAGCCGCGCACGCGCATGGACGAAGGCGCGCTGCAGGAGCTTGCGGCGAGCATCCGTGCGCAGGGCTTGATGCAGCCGATCCTCGTGCGTCCGGTCGGGCCCGAGCGCTACGAGATCATTGCGGGCGAGCGGCGCTTCCGCGCGGCGCACATTGCCGGCCTCACCGAAGTGCCGGTGCTCGTGAAGGACGTGCCCGACCAGGCCGCCGCCGCGATGGCGCTGATCGAGAACATCCAGCGCGAAGACCTGAACCCGCTCGAAGAAGCGCAGGGCATCCAGCGTCTGCTCGACGAATTCAGTTTCACGCACGAGCAGGCCGCGGAGTCGGTGGGGCGCTCGCGCAGCGCGGTGTCGAACCTGTTGCGTCTTCTCAATCTTGCCGCGCCGGTGCAGACCATGTTGCTCGCCGGCGATCTCGACATGGGCCACGCGCGCGCGTTGCTCGCCGTCGACGCCGCCACGCAGATCACGCTGGCCAACCAGGTGGTCAACCGGCGCCTGTCGGTGCGCGAAACCGAAAAACTCGTTGCGGCCACAACCAAAGCCACGCCTGCGCTGAAAGCCAAGGCGGCGCACGACGGCGGCCGCGACACGCGCCGGCTCGAAGACGAGTTGTCCGATTTGCTGGCCGCGACCGTCAAGATCAAGCTCGGCCGGCGAGGGCGCGGTCAGCTCACCGTCGATTTCGGCGATCTTGATGCACTCGACGGCATTCTGCTCCGCCTGCGTGGCGAAACCGCTGTTTGATTTGAAGTCCGGCGTCGCTCCCGGTGCGTGAATCCGATGCCGCCGCGCGCGGCCCGCTCGGCTTGCTATGCCGGCTCGGCGCATTTGCACGCGCCGAACCGGTTCTGACGATACTCGTCGCGGCGCTCGCGGCGCTGCAGATTTGCGCGCCGCGAGCGTGGTCCACACTTCCCGCGCTGGTCGACTGGCAGACGGTGATGACGCTCGCCGGGCTGCTGATTCTCACCAAGGCGCTCGAATATTCAGGATTCCTGACCTGGACCGCGCACCGGCTGGTGCACCAGATTCGTTCCGAGCGCGCGCTCGCGTTCCTCCTCGTCGCATTCGCGGCGGCGCTATCGACGGTCGTGACGAACGACGTTGCGCTCTTCGTCGTCGTGCCGCTCGTGCTTTCACTTCACAAGCTCACGCCGCTGCCATTAAAGCGGCTTGTAATCATCATTGCGCTCGCCGTGAATGCGGGCTCGGTGCTCACGCCGCTCGGCAACCCGCAAAACCTGTTTCTCTGGCAATTGAGCGGTGCGTCATTTGGTCGCTTCGTTGCCGCCCTCGCGCCGTTGTGCGCGCTGCTGATGGTGCTGCTGCTCGTGCTCGCCGCGCTGCTTTTTCGTCCACGGCCGCTCGATCTGACGAAGGACGTGGAGCAGCATTCGGTCGATCGGGTATTGGCCGGCGTCGCCGCCTTGCTTTTCGTTGCATTCGTGCTGCTCGCCGATACGCATCGCGCGGGGATCGCGCTGGCCGGCGTCGGCGTGGGTTTCCTCATCTGGCGCACGCGCATCGTGCTGAAGATCGACTGGCTGCTGCTGCTGATCTTCGTCCTGATGTTCATCGTGCTGCGTAGCGCCGCCGCGCTGCCGTGGATTCATCACGCGCTCGCGAACCTCGGGCTGCAGACGCCGCTGCGCGCCTACGCCGCCGGCGCGGTACTCTCGCAGGCCATCAGCAACGTGCCGGCCGCCATCGTGCTGGCCGGCTTCACGCACGACTGGCGCGCGCTCGCATTCGGCGTGAGCGTCGGCGGCTTCGGATTCGCCATCGGCTCGCTCGCGAATCTCATCGCCGTGCGGCTCTCGGGCGAGCGCGGCGTGTGGCTCTCGTTCCATTTGATCTCGATCCCGTTCTGGGCTATCGCCGTGCTCGGCGGCGGCTTGCTGTTGTATTTTTTCTGACAGAAAAACGACAAGAGCACCGATACATTCGCCGTTCCAGGGTAAAATCGCGCCCCGTTTTGCCTGGCTGTCCTGACGGTCCCGCACTTCCTTACAGTTTCCGTTACCTGCGGAGTAATGGTGAGTTTTCCGCATGATGAAGTAGCATTTCATGCGTGTTATTGAACGGCCTAAAGTCTTGAATTGGCTGCAACTATCGCTTACAATCGCCCGGATTTATTTGGTTGGCGGCGGCGTAAGCACGTTGCAAGAAATCAGGCGGAAGCCAAATATCCGGAATAACGCAATGGTGGGTCAGAGGCCAGACGAAGCGCGTAAGGCGCATGGAGGGCCCGATGGTCCGCAACGCGGAGCCGAAGCATCCGGCGAGAAGCAGGGTGCGGGTCCGGATAGAGGAAAAGCAAACGCGGCTGCTGCGCGTCATGATCCCCATGCGGAGCTCAACGCTGATCGCACGACGGATCACAACGCGCGGTGGGATCAGCTAGACGCCGACCAGCAAGATAACAACGACATCGTTCCGCTCACCCGGGCCGAAGCCGAGCAACTTTTCGGCGCACAGGTGAGCCGCCCGTCGCGCGTCACGCCGTTTCGTGTCGTGGCAGCGCAAGTGGCTTTGTCCCTGCTTGCTACACTGCTGTGGTGGCTGTTCTATAAGCCGCCGGGCAGTGCTGCGCCGAGCGCCGTTCCGGTGTCGGCGCTACTGGGAGGAGCGATCTGCTGGATACCCGGTGCGCTGTTCGCGGCGCGCCTGAAGCAGTTGAGCCAAGCCGGCACCGTGCTGAACTGGATGCTCGGCGAAGCGGTCAAGATGGGGGCAACGATTGCGATGTTCGTTGCCATCGCGTTCTGGTATCGCGACGTGCAGTGGATCCCGTTGCTCGTCACTTACCTGATCGTATTGAAGACATACTGGATCGCGCTCGCGTGGCGCTGACCCGCGCTGACATCGCGCCGTCTTTCGTGTGAAAGGCGTCGAAGCGATCGAAGCGGCAAGCGGTTGGCACATGTTGGAGTGGGACACGATCCGAGGCGGTGCGTTCCCGCAATAAAGCATTGCGCGGGAGCGGCCTGGGCCGTTTGGCCGGAACCGATTTTCGACAATTTGGGTGGTTTTAACGATATGGCAGCCAGCGAAGGAACGAGCGCTCCGGGTCCGTCCGAGTACATTGCGCACCACTTGCAGAACTTTGCCACTGGGCACCAGACGTCGATCGTCGACTTCCATGTCTGGAACATCGACACGCTGTTCTGGTCGATTCTGTGCGGCGTCGTGACCCTCCTCATCCTGCGTCTCGCCGCGCGCAAGGCCACCCCGGGCGTGCCGGGCCGCTTCCAGTGCGCCATCGAAATGCTGGTCGAGATGGTCGAGGACCAGTCGAAGTCCATCGTCCACGGCAATCGTGCCTTCATCGCACCGCTCGCGCTGACCGTCTTCATCTGGGTCGCGCTCATGAACTCCCTCGACTTCATTCCCGTCGATCTGCCCACGCGCGTGATCGGCTGGCTCGGCCTGTCCGAAGTGTTCCCGCATCAGCGCATCGTCCCGACCGCCGACCTGAACGGCACGTTCGGCATCGCGCTCGGCGTGTTCGTGCTGATGATCTATTACAGCCTCAAGATCAAGGGCGCAGGCGGCTTCATGCACGAGCTGATCTCGGCCCCGTTCGGCGCGCACCCGCTCCTGTGGATCCCGAACCTTGCACTGAACATCATCGAGTACGTCGCCAAGACGGTTTCGCTTGCCCTGCGGTTGTTCGGCAACATGTATGCAGGCGAGCTGCTGTTCCTGCTGATCGCGCTGCTGGGCGGTCTGTGGAGCTTCGGCGCGGACACGACGGTGCTTGGCTTCATCGGCCACGTGATTGCGGGCAGCGTCTGGGCGATCTTCCACATCCTGATCGTTCTGCTGCAGGCGTTCATTTTCATGATGCTGACGCTGGTGTACATCGGCCAGGCACACGACAAGCACTAAGTGCTCGTCAAACCCGATTTGCAGTTTTAAATCCCCAGTTCCAAAAAATCTCACAAAGGAGTGATCATGCAAGCTTTCATCGCCAACATCCAGGGTTTCACGGCCATCGGTATCGGCATCATCATCGGCCTGGGTGCAATCGGCGCCTGTATCGGTATCGGCCTGATGGGCGGCAAGTACATCGAAGCCTGCGCACGTCAGCCTGAACTGATGAACCCGCTGCAGACGAAGATGTTCCTGCTGGCTGGTCTGATCGACGCGGCGTTCCTGATTGGCGTGGGTGTTGCAATGCTGTTCGCGTTCGCTAACCCGCTGCTCTCGAAGCTCGCGGGCTAAGTTCCCTGGAAGGTTGCGCCCGACCTGGAAGCATAGGGTGCGGACGCAGGACGGAACGGGTGACGAGGCGCTGATCGAGTTTCACAACCGATGAGCGCCTTGCCGTTTCAACTCCCCGGAATAGCAACGTAAAAGGAAACACCGTGAATCTCAACGCAACCCTGTTTGCGCAAATGGTCGTGTTCCTGATCCTCGCGTGGTTCACGATGAAATTCGTGTGGCCGCCGTTGGTCAACGCCCTCGACGAGCGCTCGAAGAAGATCGCGGACGGCCTCGCCGCTGCGGAAAAGGGCAAGGCGGAACTCGAAGCCGCGCACAAGCGCGTAGGCGAAGAACTCGCTACGGCCCGTAACGAGGGCCAAAGCCGTATCGCCGACGCAGAAAAGCGCGCGCAGGCCGTCGCAGAAGAAATCAAGGCTCAGGCACATGCCGAAGCGGCACGCATCATTGCTCAAGCGAAGGCCGACGCCGACCAGCAGGTCGTGAAGGCACGCGAAGCGCTGCGCGGCCAGGTCGCGGCGCTCGCCGTGCAAGGCGCCGAGCAGATCCTGAAGCGTGAAGTCGACCAGGCCGCCCATGCCGACCTGCTGAATCAACTGAAAGCCGAGCTCTGATCATGGCCGAACTTGCAACCATCGCCCGCCCGTACGCAGAAGCGCTGTTTGGCGTGGCCGAAGCTGGTGACACCGCCGCCTGGTCCACGCTCGTCGCGGAGCTGGCACAGGTTGCGGCCTTGCCCGAGGTGCTGTCGGTCGCGACGAGCCCGAAAGTGAGCCATGCTCAGGTCGTCGAGCTCCTGCTCGCGGCGGTGAAGTCCCCTCTCAAGGATGCGCCCGAGGCGAAGAACTTCGTGCAGATGCTGGTCGCGAACCACCGCCTGGAACTGCTGCCGGAAATTCACGCACAGTTCGAAGCGCTCAAGAACGCCAAGGCCGGCGCCGCAGACGCGCTGATCGTCAGCGCGTTCCCGCTTGACGGCGCGCAGTTGAACGACCTCGTCGCCAGCCTCGAACGCAAGTTCAAATGCAAGCTGAAGCCGGCCGTCGAAATCGACAAGTCGCTCATCGGCGGCGTGCGCGTCACGGTCGGCGACGAAGTGCTCGATACCTCGGTCCGCGCGCGGCTCGCCAGCATGCAGGTGGCTCTGACCGCCTGAGCGCCCCGATCATAAAGATCGGGCGCGGCGGCTGGCACGCAACAGAATTGAACATCAGGAGCGAATAATGCAACTCAATCCCTCTGAGATCAGCGAGCTGATCAAGAGCCGGATCCAGGGCCTCGAAGCGAGCACGGACGTTCGCAACCAGGGCACCGTGATCTCTGTGACCGACGGTATCGTGCGTATCCACGGCCTGTCGGACGTGATGCAGGGCGAAATGCTCGAATTCCCGGGCAACACCTTCGGCCTCGCGCTGAACCTCGAGCGCGACTCGGTCGGCGCCGTGATTCTGGGCGAGTACGAGCACATCTCGGAAGGCGACATCGTCAAGACGACGGGCCGCATTCTTGAAGTGCCGGTGGGTCCGGAACTGATCGGCCGCGTGGTCGATCCGCTCGGCAACCCGATCGACGGCAAGGGCCCGGTCAACGCCAAGCTCACCGACGCCATCGAAAAGATCGCCCCGGGCGTGATCTGGCGTGAAGGCGTCTCGCAGCCGGTGCAAACCGGTCTGAAGTCGATCGACGCGATGGTGCCGATCGGCCGCGGCCAGCGTGAGCTGATCATCGGCGACCGTCAGTGCGGCAAGACCGCGGTGGCCGTCGACACGATCATCAACCAGAAGGGCAAGGACCTCATCTGTATCTACGTCGCGATCGGCCAGAAGGCTTCGTCGATCCAGAACGTGGTGCGCAAGCTCGAAGAAACGGGCGCGATGGAGTACACCATCGTCGTCGCGGCTTCGGCTTCGGAATCGGCCGCGCTGCAGTACCTCGCGCCGTACGCCGGCTGCACGATGGGCGAATACTTCCGCGACCGCGGTCAAGACGCCCTGATCATCTATGACGACTTGACCAAGCAAGCCTGGGCATACCGTCAGATCTCGCTGCTGCTGCGCCGCCCGCCGGGCCGCGAAGCGTACCCCGGCGACGTGTTCTACCTGCACTCGCGTCTGCTCGAGCGCGCCGCGCGCGTCTCGGCCGACTACGTCGAGAAGTTCACGAACGGCGAAGTGAAGGGCAAGACGGGCTCGCTCACCGCGCTGCCGATCATCGAAACGCAAGCCGGCGACGTCACGGCATTCGTTCCGACGAACGTGATCTCGATTACCGACGGCCAGATCTTCCTGGAAACCGACCTCTTCAACGCAGGCATCCGCCCGGCTATTAACGCCGGCGTGTCGGTCTCGCGTGTGGGCGGTGCGGCTCAGACCAAGGTCGTCAAGAAGCTGTCGGGCGGTATCCGTACCGACCTCGCGCAGTACCGTGAACTCGCGGCGTTCGCGCAGTTCGCCTCGGACCTCGACGAAGCGACCCGCAAGCAGCTCGAGCGCGGCCGCCGCGTGACGGAACTGCTCAAGCAGCCGCAATACCAGCCGCTGCAAGTGTGGGAACTCGCGGTCGCGCTGTTCTCGGCGAACAATGGCTACCTCGACGACCTCGAAGTCAAGGACGTCCTGCCGTTCGAGAAGGGCCTGCGCGAATACCTGAAGTCGAAGCACGCCGACCTGATCGGCCGCATCGAGGACAAGAAGGACCTGTCGAAGGACGACGAGAACGCGCTGCACGCGGCTCTCAAGGACTTCAAGAAGTCCGGCGCATATTGATCCCGTCCGCGAATCAATCACGATAAACGGACATTGAAGCGCGGCGCCGCGTCGTAAAGCACGGCGCGCGCTTCGATTAAGGAGCAAGCAATGGCTGGAATGAAGGAAATTCGCGGCAAGATCAAGAGCGTGCAAAACACGCGCAAGATCACCAAGGCGATGGAAATGGTCGCGGCGTCGAAGATGCGCCGCGCCCAGGAGCGCATGCGCGCCGCCCGCCCG
The DNA here is from genome assembly GCF_905220245.1 of Paraburkholderia sp. J63. Classification (NCBI taxonomy): domain Bacteria; kingdom Pseudomonadati; phylum Pseudomonadota; class Betaproteobacteria; order Burkholderiales; family Burkholderiaceae; genus Paraburkholderia; species Paraburkholderia sp. J63. The sequence continues at coordinate 121,833 of NZ_CAJMZF010000011.1, forward strand.
TATGCCGACAAGGTCCGCGACATCGCTGCGCACATGAGCCGTGCGAATCCCGAGTATCGCCATCCGTTCATGACGGAAAACAACGATGCGAAGACCGCCGGCGTGATTCTCGTCACGACCGACAAGGGTCTGTGCGGCGGGATGAACACCAACGTGCTGCGCGCGACGCTGCAGAAGTTCAAGGATCTCGAAGCATCCGGCAAGACGATCGAAGCAACGGCGATCGGCGGCAAGGGGCTCGGTTTCCTGAACCGTCTGCGCGCGAAAGTCGTCTCGAACGTCGTGCAGCTCGGCGACACGCCCCACCTCGAAAAGCTGATCGGCGCGGTGAAGGTGCAGCTCGACCAGTACTCGGAAGGCAAGCTCTCGGCGGTGTACCTCGCGTACACGCGCTTCGTCAACACGATGAAGCAGGAGCCGGTGATCGAGCAGCTGCTGCCGCTGTCGAACGAGCGCCTCGAAAGCGGCGAAGACGATGGCGCGACGCCGAAGTCGCAGTGGGACTACATCTACGAGCCGGACGCGCAAACCGTCGTGGACGAACTGCTGGTCCGCTATGTCGAAGCCCTGGTCTATCAGGCCGTGGCGGAAAACATGGCGTCGGAGCAGTCGGCCCGGATGGTGGCGATGAAGGCAGCGTCGGACAACGCGAAGACGGTCATCAACGAACTGCAGCTCTCGTATAACAAGAGCCGCCAGGCCGCGATTACGAAGGAACTTTCGGAAATCGTCGGCGGCGCAGCAGCGGTCTGACCGGGCACAAGCCGAACGCGAAACCGCGCCGCTGCGCCGTAGGGCGAGCGGCGGCCGAGTGAAGAATTCAGGTATCTAAAGGAAAATCGATGAGTACAACTGCTTTGCCGGAAGGCAAGATCGTACAGTGCATCGGCGCGGTGATCGACGTGGAATTCCCGCGTGAGCACATGCCGAAGATTTACGACGCGCTCATTCTCGACGGGTCGGAGCTGACCCTCGAAGTGCAGCAGCAGCTCGGCGATGGCGTCGTGCGCACCATCTGTCTCGGTGCGTCGGACGGCCTGCGCCGCGGCACCGTGGTCAAGAACACGGGCGAGCCCATCAGCGTGCCGGTCGGCAAGCCGACGCTCGGCCGCATCATGGACGTGCTCGGCCGTCCGATCGACGAAGCCGGTCCGATCGTCAGCGAAAACAAGCGCGCGATCCACCAGAAGGCTCCGGCGTTCGACGAGCTTTCGCCGTCGGCTGAACTGCTCGAAACCGGCATCAAGGTGATCGACCTGATCTGCCCGTTCGCAAAGGGCGGCAAGGTGGGTCTGTTCGGCGGTGCAGGCGTGGGCAAGACCGTCAACATGATGGAGCTCATCAACAACATCGCGAAGGAACACGGCGGCTTCTCCGTGTTCGCGGGCGTGGGCGAGCGTACCCGTGAGGGCAACGACTTCTACCACGAAATGAAGGACTCGAACGTTCTGGACAAGGTCGCGCTCGTGTACGGTCAGATGAACGAGCCGCCGGGCAACCGTCTGCGCGTTGCGCTGACGGGCCTCACGATGGCCGAGTACTTCCGTGACGAAGGCCTCGACGTGCTGTTCTTCGTCGACAACATCTACCGTTTCACGCTGGCCGGCACGGAAGTGTCGGCACTGCTCGGCCGTATGCCTTCGGCAGTGGGCTATCAGCCGACGCTGGCTGAAGAAATGGGCAAGCTGCAAGAGCGCATCACGTCGACGAAGAAGGGCTCGATTACCTCGGTTCAGGCCGTGTACGTCCCTGCGGACGACTTGACCGACCCGTCGCCGGCTACGACCTTCGGCCACCTGGACGCAACCGTCGTTCTGTCGCGTGACATCGCCTCGCTCGGTATCTACCCGGCAGTCGACCCGCTCGACTCGACCTCGCGCCAGATCGACCCGAACGTGATCGGCGAAGAGCACTACTCGATCACGCGCCGCGTGCAGCAGACGCTCCAGCGCTACAAGGAACTGCGCGACATCATCGCGATTCTGGGCATGGACGAACTGTCGCCGGAAGACAAGCTGTCGGTCGCGCGCGCTCGCAAGATCCAGCGTTTCCTCTCGCAGCCGTTCCACGTCGCGGAAGTCTTCACGGGCTCGCCGGGCAAGTACGTGCCGCTGAAGGAAACCATCCGCGGCTTCAAGATGATCGTCGACGGTGAGTGCGATCACCTGCCGGAGCAGGCGTTCTACATGGTCGGCACGATCGACGAGGCCTTCGAAAAGGCCAAGAAGATCCAGTAAGGGTTAGTTGCAGTAGAGAGGCGAGATGCGTCGCGCAGGTTAAGTCAGTGCTGACTTATCTCGCCGCTGCAACCCACTGACCCCAAGGAGTCGACACATATGGCAGCAACCATCAAGGTAGACGTCGTCAGCGCCGAAGAGAGCATCTACGACGGCCAGGCGAAGTTCGTCGCGCTTCCGGGCGAAGCGGGCGAGCTGGGCATTCTGCCGGGCCACACGCCGCTCATCACGCGGATTCGTCCGGGTGCGGTGCGCATCGTGGGCGCGGACGGCGATGAAGAGTTCGTGTTCGTCGCCGGCGGCATTCTCGAAGTGCAGCCGGGTGCCGTGACGGTCCTCGCCGACACCGCGATCCGCGGCAAGGATCTCGACGAGGCGAAGGCCGCCGAGGCCCGCAAGCGCGCCGAAGAGGCGCTGCAGAACGCCGGCTCGAACCTCGAGTACGCAACGGCGCAGGCGGAACTCGCCTACGCCGTCGCGCAACTCGCGGCGATCCAGCGCCTGCGCAAGATGAACCAGCATTGATCTCGCGACGGCACGCCCCACGGGTGCGTGCCGACCGGGCTGAAACGGGCTCCCCGATTGGGGAGCCCGTTTTTTTTGGTGCGCTCGCCGCAGCGAGAACGCCGGACATTTCGTCTCCCAGCGCCGACACGAGAAAATCACTTGACGTTTACGGAAAGGTAATGCGAAATCATGCCTTCGTGCCTGCCGGCGCAACGCTCGCAGGCGTGGCCCGCAGCCCATGCGCTGCGGGTAAAACTTGATGCTGCCGGCCGCGCGCACGGTGGCACAATGGTTTTCAAATCCATTTCAATCGGGAGCGGGACTCCCGGGGAGACAGCCATCATGGCAATCGACGCAGCAGGTGCGCGCGAGGCGCTCATCGCGCCGAAAGACGGGCTTTCCTACGTGCGCGGCGAGACTACTACGCCGCTTTCCGATGCAACGATCGGCACTTTCCTGCAAGAGACCGCGCGGCGCTTTCCCGAGCGTCCCGCAGTGGTGTTTCGCGAGCAGGACATCCGCTGGACCTGGCGCGAGTTTGCCGACGAAGTGGACGTCGTCGCCGCCGGTTTCCTCTCGCTCGGCATCGTGCCGGGCGATCGCGTCGGCATCTGGTCGCCCAATCGCTTCGAGTGGCTGCTCACGCAGTTCGCCACGGCGCGCATCGGCGCGGTGCTGGTCAACATCAACCCGGCCTACCGGCTGGCCGAACTCGAATACGCGCTGAACAAGGTCGGCTGCAAGGCCGTCGTCGCGGCGGAGAGCTTCAAGACGTCGAAGTATCTGGAGATGCTGCAGGCGCTCGCGCCCGAGCTCGCGAGCGCGACGCCGGGCGATCTGCATGCGGCGAAGCTGCCCGGGCTGCGTGCGGTGATCCGCATGTGCGACACCGAAACGCCCGGCATGCTGAATTTCAGCGAGCTGATCGAAGCGGGGCGAGAGCGGCTCGAGCGCGACGGCAACGCCGAACTCGACGCGATCGGCGCGCCGCTCACCGCCGACGATCCCATCAACATCCAGTTCACGAGCGGCACCACGGGCAACCCGAAGGGCGCCACGCTCACGCACCGCAACGTGCTCAACAACGGGCGCTTCATCGCCATGGCGATGCGGCTCACCGAAGACGACTCGCTCTGCATCCCGGTGCCGCTCTATCACTGCTTCGGCATGGTGCTCGCGGTGCTCGCATGCGTATCGGTGGGCGCGACCATGGTGTTCCCCGGCGAGGCCTTCGATCCGCGCGCGACGCTCGCGGCGGTGGCCGAGGAGCGCTGCACGGCGCTGCACGGCGTGCCAACGATGTTCATCGCCGAGCTCGATCATCCCGACTTCGCGAGCTTCGATCTCACGCGGTTGCGCACGGGCATCATGGCGGGCTCGCCGTGCCCGATCGAAACGATGAAGCGCGTGGTCTCGAAGATGCATCTCGCCGAGATCACCATCGCCTACGGCATGACCGAGACGAGCCCCGTGTCGTTCCAGAGCGCGACGACCGACCCGCTCGACAAGCGCACGACCACGGTGGGGCGCATTCAGCCGCATCTCGAAGTGAAGATCGTCGATGCGCTCGGCAATATCGTGCCCGTGGGCGAGACGGGCGAGCTCTGCACGAAGGGCTACTCGGTGATGCGCGGCTACTGGGACGACGAAGCGAAGACGGCCGAAGCGATCGTCGACGGCTGGATGCATACGGGCGACCTCGCGACGCTCGATGCCGAGGGCTACTGCAACATCGTCGGGCGCCTGAAGGACATGCTGATCCGCGGCGGCGAGAACATCTATCCGCGCGAGATCGAGGAGTTCCTGTTCCGTCATCCGAAGGTGCAGTCGGTGCAGGTGTTCGGCGTGCCCGATGCGAAGTACGGCGAAGAAGTGTGCGCGTGGATCGTGCTGCGTCCGGGCGAAGCCGCCACGCCCGAGGAGATCCAGGCGTTTTGCCAGGGGCAAATCGCCCACTACAAGATCCCGAAGTACATCCGCTTCGTCGACGAAATGCCGATGACGGTGACGGGCAAAGTGCAGAAGTTCGTGATGCGGTCGCAGATGATCGACGAACTGAAAATCAGCGAGCAAAAGACCGCTTGATGCCGATGTCGCGCGGCGGTGCGAGTGTGCCGCCGCGCAACAGCGAATGCGCGCCAAAGTCGATAAAAACCCTAATGCTTTGGATACCGAATGAATTGGCCGACGAATTGGCTTGGTGATGGATTAACGGCGATGGCTAACGCCGAAAGCTAAATGACAATGAATTCCGATCAGGAAATTGGTGCGCGCGATTATTCCTGCCGTCGCAACAAACCGATGACGAAAAGTGCGGGAAAGGAAAAAATGGGCGAAAAAAAAGCGGGCCTGGAGCCCGCTAAAAACCACACGCTACGGGGTTAGCGCGAGGAGACCAAAAGAGGAGCCGGGTTCAACAGCCAAAACGCCGGTTACGGCTCCAACAAGGATGCCCCAAGGAGGGCTTCGGCATGACGCCGACCGGCTGGTGTATCGTGTCCGCTCACACTCGCACCGAACCACATCCGTGTTGAAACCGTTGAAGGCATTGTGGGCGAATTAATCGACGTTCGCGGTAACAAAGTGTTTCAGGTTGTAACGCCCGTCAGATAAGGCGCTGCAGGTCTTTTTGCCATCCTGATCGTTTTGCGAAAGTCATTTTTACCGGCGTTTTTTATTGTTCTCGGACAATGCGAAAACGGATGTTCAATGCGTCATTCCTCTTGCATGAAGAAAGCCCCGGTCTATGGGCATCGCGGGAAGTCCAGCGCATGAAAACGCCAATCTCTTACGCAGATGCAGCAGGCATTCGATGAGGAATCCATGCGTGCGATGCAAGGATGGCTCATATCGCACTGCAACGAGTGGTTGCAACTCCTCATATGGTTTGACGAATGACGCTGCGCCGGAAGTGCGTCCCGGCGCCCGCTATCGCCCCTTCACATTACTTGAGCCATTTGTCCGAGATCGCCTGATACTCGCCGCTCTCGCGCGCGAGATGCAGCCACTGATCGACATATTGCTGGAACACCACGTCGCCGCGCGGCACCATCCATGCCTTCTCGCCATACTGGAACGGCTTGTCGGGATGCACCGAGCACAGCCCCGGATTGAGCTTTTGCTGCAGTAGCGTTTCGGAAGCGTCGGTGACCATCACGTCCGCTTTGCCCGCGAGGATCTGCTTGAAGATCGTCACGTTGTCCGGATAAACGGTGAGCTTCGCGTGCGGGAAAAACTGCTTCGCGAAGCGCTCGTTCGTGCCGCCCGGATTCACGATCACGCGCGTCGATGGCTGGTCGATCTGCGCGACGGTCTGGTACTTGTTCACGTCATCGCAGCGCACAATGGGTGTCTTGCCGTCGACCTGATAGGGCTCGGTAAAGAATGCGCGCTTCTGCCGCTCCAGCGAAGTCGACACGCCGCCCACCGCGACATCGCATTTCGCGAGGAAATCGTTCATGAGGTTCGACCACGTCGTCTTCACGAACTCGGCCTTCACGCCCAGCGACTTCGCGAGCGACTCGGTCATGTCGATGTCGATGCCTTCGAAGGTGCCGTCCGGCTTGTAGAACGAGTAGGGCTTGTAGTCGCCCGTCGTGCACGCGCGCAGCGTGCCGCGCGAGAGCACTTCGTCGAGCCGCGAAGGGGCGGCGCTGCCAGGTGCCGTGGCGCCCGGCATGGCCACGTCCTGTGCAGCGACGCCTTCGGCGAATGCGTCAGGCGTTCCGGCGAGACTCGCGACAAGCGCGGCGATCAACGAGCAGGTGGCGGCAGCGTTCTTCTTTTGGGTCATGCTGAATGTCTCCTCTTCCTTTATGGGTGTCCCGGTGGATGTCTCGATGCAGGGGCGTAATGGATCGGAAAGGCTTCCGATCATAGCCCGCGCAAATGCACGCGTTAAGCATGGACTGACCTGGTTGGCGCGGATGCGAAAGGCGCGCGCGATTCAGTCTTGGCGCGAGAGGTCTGCATGCGCCGAGCGCGGCGCGCGGTGCTTATCCCGGTCATCAGCGCCATGTCGCGGCGGCCGCTCCGGTAGAATGGCCGTCTGCTTTCGAATCTCGCGCGACAAGCGCCTCAGCTCGTGGCCCACACTCTCCTGAACGACACTTTCCTGCGCGCCTTGCTGCGTCAGCCGACCGAATACACACCGATCTGGCTCATGCGCCAGGCGGGCCGCTATCTGCCGGAGTACAACGCCACGCGCAGCCGCGCGGGCAGTTTTCTTGGCCTCGCCAAGAACCCCGACTATGCGACCGAGGTGACGCTGCAGCCGCTCGAGCGCTATCCGCTCGACGCCGCGATCCTGTTCTCGGACATCCTCACGATTCCCGACGCGATGGGTCTCGGCCTGTCGTTCCAGGCGGGCGAAGGGCCGAAGTTCGCGCATCCGGTGCGCAGCGAAGAGGACGTCGCGAAGCTCGCGGTGCCCGACATCGGCGCGACGCTCGGCTATGTGACCGATGCCGTGCGCGAGATCCGCCGCGCGCTCACCGACGCGCAAGGGCGCCAGCGCGTGCCGCTCATCGGCTTCTCGGGCAGCCCCTGGACGCTCGCCTGCTATATGGTCGAGGGCGGCGGCTCGGACGACTTCCGTACCGTGAAGTCGATGCTCTACGCGCGCCCCGATCTGATGGAGCGCATTCTCGAGATCAACGCGCAGGCCGTGGCTGCGTATCTCAACGCGCAGATCGAAGCCGGCGCACAAGCCGTCATGATTTTCGACACCTGGGGCGGCGCGCTCGCGGACGGCATCTATCAGCGCTTCTCGCTGGCCTGGATCAAGCGCGTGGTGGCGCAGCTCAAGCGCGAGCACGACGGCGAGCGCGTGCCCGTCATCACCTTCACGAAGGGCGGCGGCCTGTGGCTCGACGAGATCGCCGAAACGGGCGTCGATGCGGTCGGGCTCGACTGGACCGTCAACCTGGGCCGCGCGCGCGAGCGCGTGGGCGAGCGCGTGGCGCTCCAGGGCAACCTCGATCCGACGGTGCTGTTCGCCTCGCCGGCGGCGATCCGCGAGCAGGCGCGCGCGGTACTCGACAGCTTCGGCGCGCATCCGGGCCACGTGTTCAATCTCGGACACGGTATTTCGCAGTTCACGCCGCCCGAAAACGTCGCCGAACTGGTCGACGAAGTGCATCGCCACAGCCGGGCTTTGCGCGCTCCTGCGGCGTGATTTCTGTTGCGGCGCAGCGAACTGGGCTCTGGGTATCAGGGTCCAGCGTCGCTCAAGAGGCCATCCAGATGCCATTGCGCCGCTGTCAAGACTTGACTTATACACACTTACCTCGTTGCGGCGCGCAAGAGGGAAATATTGCCGCATGGCGTCAGCGGGGCTTGAGAGCAATCATTCGGGCCCTTGACAGATAAGGGTTTCGGCGCTCCACGGCGATTTGTGCGGTGTCCCACATAATGACCCCGAAGCCGGGCCGGCAAGGCGCGGCGGCCAAGTTCTTAACAAAGTTATCCACAGGCGCGGCGCAGGGAGCGCGATTGTTCTGCGGAATTCAAAACTTAGCGCGGAAAGTGAAGTTCTACTTTAACTTCGGCCGTCGGTACGCCGACCCATGGTGTTTACGCCGTCTCCAGCGGGGCCCCGCATGACGCCATGCTTCGTGCGCGTGGCGCTCGATCATCCGCTGCCCGCCCTTTACGACTACCGCTATCCGTCCGACGGCCCGGTGCCGCAGCCCGGCATGCTGGTGCGCGTGCCGTTCGGCCGCCGCGAGGCGGTGGGGTTGATCTGCGAAGTGAGCGCTCACAGCGAGGTGCCCGCCAACAAGCTGCGCGACGTGAGCGCCGTCTGCGCGGACTTGCCGCCGCTTTCGCCGCAATGGCTTGCGCTCGCGGGCTTTGCCGCCGACTACTATCAGCGGGGAATGGGCGAAGTCGCGCTGCCGGCGCTGCCGCAGGCGCTGCGCGATCCGGCGCGCTGGCCGCGCCTGCTCGCACCCGAGGAGCGCTACCGGTTGCTGCCGGCGGGACGCGAGGCGCTGCCCGACGCGCTGCCCGCGCGCGCGCAGGCGTTGCGGCGGCTTGCGCAGGCTTTGCTGGACGCGGGCGAGCTCGATCTTGCCGATGCCCGCGCGCTGCACCCGAAGGCGGCTGCCACGCTCGAATCGTGGCGCGAGGCGGGCTGGGTCGAATACGAACGCGTGGCGTTTGGCGAAGCAGGGCGCTCGTCCGGAGCAAACGATGCCGATGGCGCCGCAAGCCCCGGTTACGCCACCGAAGGCGCCATCGCGGCGGCGGCATTGCATCAGTTGAGCGGCGAGCAGGCTGAGGCCGTCGAGGCGATCCTCGAGGCGCGCGGCTTCGCGCCCTTTCTGCTCCACGGCGTGACCGGCAGCGGCAAGACCGAGGTCTATCTGCGCGCGCTGTCGGGCCTGCTCGAACGCGAGCCGGACGCCCAGGCGCTCGTTCTCGTGCCGGAAATCAACCTCACGCCGCAGTTCGAGGCGGCGTTCCGCACGCGCTTTGCGGGCGTGCTGCCCGACGACGCCATCGTCACGCTGCACAGTGGCCTCGCGGAAGGCGAGCGCGCGCACCATTGGCTCGCCGCGCATACGGGCCGCGCGCGCATCGTGCTGGGCACGCGCCTCGCCGTGATGGCCTCGCTGCCGCGCCTGGCCATGCTCGTGGTGGACGAGGAGCACGACCCCGCCTACAAGCAGCAGGAAGGGCTGCGCTATTCGGCGCGCGATCTGGCCGTATGGCGGGCGAAGCAGCTTGGCGTGCCCGTGGTGCTGGGCTCGGCCACGCCGTCGCTCGAAAGCTGGTGGCAGGCCGAGCAGGGCCGCTATACGCGCCTCACGCTCTCGCGCCGGGCCATCGCCGATGCGGTGCTGCCGAGCGTGAAGCTCATCGATCTGGAAGAGGAGCGCCGGCGCGGCCGCGCGTCGTTCGAGGGCTTGACCGGTCCGCTGATCGCGGCGATGAAGGCCCGCCTCGAGCGCGGCGAGCAAAGCCTCGTTTTCCTGAACCGGCGCGGCTACGCGCCCGTGCTCTCGTGCGACGCCTGCGGCTGGGTGGCGGGCTGTCCGCGCTGCAGCGCCTACGTAGTGCTGCACAAGCCCGAGCGGGCGCTGCGCTGCCACCATTGCGGCTGGGAATCGCGCATCCCGCATTCATGTCCCGAGTGCGGCAACGTCGATATCGCGCCGATGGGCCGCGGTACGCAGCGCATCGAGGAGGCGCTCGCGAGCGCGGTGCCGGGCGCGCGGGTGCTGCGCATCGACGCCGACAGCACGCGCCGCAAGGGCAGCGCGCAGGCGCTGTTCTCCGACGTCCACGCCGGCGACGTCGACATCCTCGTGGGTACGCAGATGATCGCGAAAGGGCACGACTTCCAGCGCGTCTCGCTCGTGGGCGTGCTCAATGCCGATAACGCGCTCTTTTCGCACGATTTCCGGGCGAGCGAGCGCTTGTTCGCGCAGCTGATGCAGGTGAGCGGCCGCGCGGGACGGGCGGGCTTGCCGGGCGAAGTGATCGTGCAGACGCGCTACCCGCGTCACGCGATCTATCACGCGCTGGCGCGCCACGACTACGTCGGTTTTGCGAATTCGCAGATTGCCGAGCGCCGCGACGCGCATCTGCCGCCGTTCGTCTATCAGGCGTTGCTACGCGCCGAAGGCCGCACGCTGGAGACGGCGCTGGCGTTTCTCGCCGAAGCCGCGCAGGCGCTCACGGCGATCCCGGCCGCCGGGCGCGTCACCGCCTACGACGCCGTGCCGCTCACCATCGTGAAGGTGATGAACGTGCATCGCGCGCAGCTACTCGTGGAGAGCCAGTCGCGCGCCGCCCTGCAGGCGACGCTGCGGGCGTGGCAACCGGCGCTGCGCGCCTTGCGGGGCGTGCTGCGCTGGAATCTCGAAGTCGATCCGCTCGATATTTGATCAGTGCCGCGCGGGATGGAACGGATCCCCACGCCCGTCCCGCACGCGCACTTTGCGCGTGGCCGGCGCCGTCGCGCCGCGAATGAACAACACGGCGCACAGCGCGCACATGAACCACACACCCGCCACTACCAGCCATTTTTCCATTTTTCGGTCCTCGCGCCAGATTCGATGATCGGCCCCCGTGATGTTTGTATAACGGCGCGGCGACGGAATCGATTAGGGTTCACCTGACTGTTGCGGGCCAGGGAAAATACCGAGTGCAACGCTTGAGCCTTTGCCGGCGGGCACTGGCCGCAAACCCACGTCCCACAAGGCTTCGCGAAGGGTGCAACCAAGTGCGTCAGATGGTTGCACCTTTTTATTTGGAGCGGTACGATTCGCCAACTTTTTGGTCTTTCGCCGGTGCGGGTCAGCCGGCATACGAAGGAAACATGGCTAGCACTACCCTTGGCGTCAAGGTCGATGACCTGCTCCGCTCGCGGCTCAAAGATGCCGCCACGCGCCTCGAGCGCACCCCGCACTGGCTCATCAAGCAGGCGATCTTTGCCTATCTCGAGAAGATCGAGCACGGCCAGTTGCCGCCTGAGCTGAACGGCCACGTGAGCGCCGCCGATCTCGGCGAGGGCGCAACCGGCGATAACGACGAAGAAGCGGCGTCGCACCCGTTCCTCGAATTCGCCCAGAACGTGCAACCGCAATCGGTGCTGCGCGCGGCGATTACGGCCGCGTACCGCCGCCCCGAACCCGAGTGCGTGCCGTTCCTGATCGGCGAGGCGAAGCTGCCCGCGCACCTCACCGGCGACGTCACCAAGCTCGCGACGAAGCTCGTCGAGACGCTGCGCGCCAAGGGCACCGGCGGCGGCGTCGAAGGGCTGATCCACGAGTTTTCGCTCTCGAGCCAGGAAGGCGTCGCGCTGATGTGCCTCGCCGAAGCCCTGCTGCGCATTCCCGACCGCGCCACGCGCGACGCGCTCATTCGCGACAAGATCAGCAAGGGCGACTGGAAATCGCACGTGGGCCACGCGCCGTCGCTGTTCGTGAACGCCGCGACCTGGGGCCTCATGATCACCGGCAAGCTGGTCACGACGAATAGCGAAACCGGCCTTTCGTCGGCGCTCACGCGCATGATCGGCAAGGGCGGCGAGCCGCTGATCCGCAAGGGCGTTGACATGGCGATGCGCCTGATGGGCGAGCAGTTCGTCACGGGCGAGAACATCTCCGAAGCGCTCGCCAACAGCCGCAAGTTCGAAGCGCGCGGCTTCCGCTACTCGTACGACATGCTCGGCGAAGCGGCCACCACCGAAGCCGATGCGCAGCGCTACTACGCGTCCTACGAGCAGGCGATCCACGCGATCGGCAAGGCTGCGGGCGGACGCGGCATCTACGAAGGCCCCGGCATTTCGATCAAGCTCTCCGCGCTGCATCCGCGCTATTCGCGCGCGCAGCAGGAACGCACGATGAGCGAGCTGCTGCCGCGCGTGCGCGCGCTCGCCGTGCTCGCGCGCCGCTACGACATCGGCCTCAATATCGACGCCGAAGAAGCCGACCGCCTCGAACTCTCGCTCGACCTGCTCGAAGCGCTGTGCTTCGATCCGGAGCTCGCGGGCTGGAACGGCATCGGCTTCGTGGTGCAGGCCTACCAGAAGCGCTGCCCGTTCGTGATCGACTACATCGTCGATCTCGCGCGCCGCAGCCGTCACCGCATCATGGTGCGCCTCGTGAAGGGCGCGTACTGGGATACGGAAATCAAGCGCGCGCAAGTCGATGGCCTCGAAGGCTATCCCGTCTACACGCGCAAGATCTACACCGACGTCTCGTACATCGCCTGCGCGAAGCGGCTGCTGAACGCGCCCGATGCCGTGTATCCGCAGTTCGCCACGCACAACGCGTACACGCTCTCGGCGATCTATCACCTCGCGGGCCAGAACTACTATCCCGGCCAGTACGAATTCCAGTGCCTGCACGGCATGGGCGAGCCGCTCTACGAAGAAGTCACGGGCCCGGTCTCGCAGGGCAAGCTCAACCGCCCGTGCCGCGTCTACGCGCCGGTCGGCACGCATGAGACGCTGCTCGCGTACCTCGTGCGCCGCCTGCTCGAAAACGGCGCGAACACCTCGTTCGTGAACCGCATCGCCGACGAAACCGTGCCGGTGAGCGAGCTGGTGGCGAACCCCATCGACGAAGCCGCGAAGGTTGTGCCGGTGGGCGCGCCGCATGCGAAGATTCCGCTGCCGCGCCATCTCTTTGGCAACGAGCGCCAGAATTCGATGGGCCTCGATCTTTCGAACGAGCATCGCCTTGCCTCGCTGTCGTCGGCGCTGCTCGCGAGCGCGCATCATCCGTGGCGTGCCGCGCCGATGCTCGCCGACGTCGATCTCGCCGAGGGCACCGCACGCGACGTGCGCAATCCGTCTGATCATCGCGATCTCGTCGGGACCGTTGTGGAAGCAACGAGCGAGCACGTGAGCGCCGCGCTCTCGCACGCCGTGTCCACCGCGCCGATCTGGCAGGCCACGCCCGTGGAAGCACGCGCCGACTGCCTCGCGCGCGCCGCCGACCTGCTCGAAGCGCAGATGCATACGCTGATGGGCCTGATCGTGCGCGAAGCGGGCAAGTCGCTGCCGAACGCCGTCGCGGAAATCCGCGAGGCCATCGACTTCCTGCGCTATTACTCGACGCAGATCCGCGAAGAATTCTCGAACGACACGCATCGTCCGCTCGGCCCCGTGGTGTGCATCAGCCCGTGGAACTTCCCGCTGGCGATCTTCATGGGCCAGGTGGCCGCCGCGCTGGCCGCCGGCAACACGGTGCTCGCGAAGCCCGCGGAGCAGACGCCGCTGATCGCTGCCCAGGCCGTGCGCATCCTGCGCGAAGCGGGCGTGCCCGCAGGCGCCGTGCAACTGCTGCCCGGCGACGGCGAAACGGTTGGCGCCGCGCTGGTGGCCGATGCGCGCACGCGCGCCGTGATGTTCACTGGCTCGACCGAAGTCGCGCGCCTCATCAACAAGACGCTTTCGCAGCGACTCGATTCGGATGGCCGTCCGATTCCGCTGATCGCCGAAACGGGCGGCCAGAACGCGATGATCGTCGATTCGTCGGCGCTCGCGGAGCAGGTCGTGGCCGACGTGCTGCAAAGCGCGTTCGACTCGGCGGGCCAGCGCTGTTCCGCACTGCGCGTGCTGTGCCTCCAGGAAGACGTGGCCGAGCGCACGCTCGAAATGCTCACGGGCGCGATGAAGGAACTCGCGGTGGGCAACCCCGATCGCCTCTCGGCCGACGTGGGCCCCGTGATCGACATGGAGGCGAAGCGCGGCATCGACACGCATATCGGCGCGATGCGCGAGAAGGGCCGCAAGGTCACGCAGATGCCGATGGCGGAGAGCTGCGCGGCGGGTACTTTCGTGCCGCCGACGCTGATCGAAATCGATAGCCTCGACGAGCTCAAGCGCGAAGTGTTCGGGCCGGTGCTGCACGTGATCCGCTATCGCCGCAGCCAGCTCGACAAGCTGCTCGAGCAGATTCGCGCGACGGGCTACGGGCTCACGCTCGGCATCCATACGCGTATCGACGAAACCATCGCGCATGTGATCGGCCGCGCGCATGTGGGCAATATCTACGTGAACCGCAACGTGATCGGCGCGGTGGTGGGCGTGCAGCCGTTCGGCGGCGAAGGGCTCTCGGGCACGGGACCGAAGGCGGGTGGCGCGCTGTATCTCTCGCGTCTCCTGGCCAAGCGTCCGGCGGGTCTGCCGCAGTCGCTCTCGAAGGCGCTCGTGGTGGATGCGCCGCAAGAGGCAAACGGCGCGCCGCAATCGGCGCCGCTGTCGGCTCATGCGACGCTCACGGCGCTGCGCGACTGGCTCATCGCCGAGCGCGAGCCGGCACTCGCGGCACGCTGCGACGGCTATCTGCAATACGTGCTTGCGGGCGCAACGGCCGTGCTGCCGGGCCCGACGGGCGAGCGCAACACCTACACGCTGTCGGCGCGCGGCACGGTGCTGTGCGTGGCCTCCACGCCGACGGGCGCGCGAGCGCAGCTCGCGGTCGTGCTGGCCACGGGCAACCAAGCGCTGTTCCAGGGCGCGGCGGGCGAAGCGCTCGTGAGTGCGCTGCCGGCGGCGCTCAAGGCGCACGTCGCGATCAAGAAGAGCGCCGACGCCGAATTTGACGCCGTGCTCTTCGAAGGCGACAGCGACGAGCTGCTCGGTCTCGTGAAGGAAGTGGCCAGGCGCGGCGGCCCGATCGTCTCGGTGCAGGGCGTGGCGGCGCATGCGCTCGCCAACGGCGACGAAGACTACGCGCTCGAACGTCTGCTCACGGAGCGTTCGGTGAGCGTGAACACTGCCGCGGCAGGCGGCAATGCAAACCTGATGACGATTGGCTAGGCAGAGGCCATACTGTCGACCGTCTTAAGGACAAGGAAGCGGCAGGCGCGAGCCGAAGCCGCTCATTCGATACCAGGTACCAAGGAGAAAAGATGCAACACACGATGAAACAGCTGGCAGGCGCAACGCTGGTCGCTGCACTGTCGCTGGCGGGGACGGCACACGCGCAACAAGCCGAGGACGTCAAGATTGGTTTCGCCGGCCCGATGACGGGCGCGCAGGCGCACTACGGCAAGGACTTCCAGAACGGCATCACGCTCGCGGTCGAAGACATGAACGCGACCAAGCCGGTGATCGGCGGCAAGCCGGTGCACTTCGTGCTGGATTCCGCCGACGACCAGGCCGACCCGCGCACGGGCACCACGGTCGCGCAGAAGCTCGTGGACGACGGCATCAAGGGCATGCTCGGCCACTTCAACTCGGGCACGACGATCCCGGCTTCGCGCATCTACGCGAACGCGGGCATCCCCGAAATCGCGATGGCGACGGCGCCGGAATACACGCAGCAAGGCTTCAAGACGACGTTCCGAATGATGACCTCGGACACGCAGCAAGGTTCGGTGGCGGGCACGTTCGCGGTGAAGAGCCTGGGCATGAAGAAGATCGCCGTGGTTGACGATCGCACGGCCTACGGCCAGGGTCTCGCCGACCAGTTCGCGAAGGCTGCGAAGGAAGCGGGCGGCACGATCATCGACCGCGAGTACACGAACGACAAGGCCGTGGACTTCAAGTCGATCCTGACCAAGCTGAAGGCGCAGAAGCCGGATCTGATCTACTACGGCGGCGCCGACTCGCAAGCCGGCCCGATGGTCAAGCAGATGAAGTCGCTGGGTATCACGGCACCGCTGATGGGCGGCGAAATGGTGCACACGCCGACCTTCCTGAAGATCGCCGGTGACGCGGCGAACGGCACGGTGGCATCGCTCGCGGGCCTGCCGATGGACGAAATGCCGGGCGGCAGCGCCTATGTCGCGAAGTACAAGAAGCGCTTCGGTGAAGACGTTCAGACCTACTCGCCGTACGCCTACGACGGCGCGATGGCGATGTTCACGGCCATGAAGGCAGCGAACTCGACGGACCCGGCGAAGTACTTGCCGTTCCTCGCGAAGACCAGCATGCCGGCCGTGACGACGAAGGATCTCGCGTACGACTCGAAGGGCGACCTGAAGAACGGCGGCATCACGCTGTACAAGGTTGTCGACGGCAAGTGGACGACGCTGCAGAGCGTGGGCGGGAAGTAAGCGCCTGATTTGCAGCTGATTCGCTGTTGATGTGAAAAGCCCCGCAGGTTTTGAAGCCTGCGGGGCTTTGTTTTTTTACTGCAACTGAACAGGAAGCGGGTCCGACAACTTCAGTACCGAGCGGAAGTCGGTGACCATGAGACGTACGTCGCCGGCGCCTGGCGTGGCGTTCGCATACGTCAACGCCATCTGGCCCGCGGCAAAGCTGTTGGGAGACCTGGTCGCCTCGTCGTATTGCTGCTTGGCGACGTCGTAGGTGTAGTTCACGAGCGTAATCTGATCGGTCGGTTTGAGGTCGATGGTGACCCGATCCGCTACGGCAGACGACCCTTGACTCTGAAGATCCCAGGCCGTGACGTAGCGTACGTTGCCTGTGTCGGGATCCTTTTCAAAGATCAGCTGGGCCGATTGATCGTTCACGTAAACGTTGAGGCCGTAGGACGTGATGGACTTATCGACACCATTGACCTCGCGGGTTTCCGCGCCGAGCGGGTCGAGAACAACCGCATGGCCGTTGAGCATTGGCCAGCCGGTACTGACATTCGATTTCACTTCCATCCCGTTTCCGGTCAAGTCAAGCGGTTGTGCCGCGAGCAGGCGCACGACGTTCGGCGTCGCTGCCGGCTCCGACCGCATGAGCACCGCGTATTTCGTGCCGAATGTGCTTTTCAGCACCGCAGCGAGTGTGGTGCCGCTCGAATGACTCGCGTCGATCGAGATCAACGACGTTTGCAGGTCTGCATACTTCACGTAGTTCTGCAGAAGCGTCTTGTACTCCTGAGGAAAATCGAGCGGCGCATAGGTGTCGGTTAGCAACGTCGGCTTCAGTTTGAGCGACGGGAAGTAGATGCTCATGCCGGTCGTGACGGAGGCGAGCGGGCCATTGTCACGGTAGGCCACGGCCTGGCTCACGGCTGCGGCAACGCTTTGGCTGGCCTCGGGAATGATGTTCGCCGCCGCGAGGCGGTTGGCGAACACGCCCAGATCGGCCGTGTCGAACATCAGGTTTTCGTTGTCCTGCGCCCCGAAGCTCGACGTGAGCGTGCGCTCGTTCGCGATACGCACCCAGTTGGCCGGGGATTGTTGGGCATATGCGGCAAGTTCGGTACTGAAAGTCTTCAGCGTCTCCATGAGATTGGCGATCTGGTTGAGCCTGATGACCGAAAAGGTGACGAACGCATCGCCGCGAGCCAGCGCGCCCTCTGCCTCGGCGGCGTCGGCGTCGCTTTTCTGCCCGGCGAGGTAGGTGTCGGCGATGATGCGGCCGAACTGGAGTCCGCTCATCGAGGGCTGGTCGGCGAGCGCTGAAAATGCCGCCTCGTAATTCCACCCGGTACCCGGCTCGAGCTCCTCGGAGCCGGCAAGATAATCGGCGTAGGGCGCCAGTGCGTTCGCAACTTCTGCCTCCGCCATCAGGCACGCGTCGAATCCGATCAGATCGAAATGGATGCCGGACTGCGCGTGCGCGTCACTGAGCGCTTGCTGAAGCTTCGGCAAGCTCATGGTGTACGAAGCGGGGAACATTTCGTCGGTGGCGAAACCCTGGTAGCCCCCGCCATGATCCCACAGCACGAGGCGATAGTTTTTCGCGGGATAGTTCTTTTTGGACCAGACTATGAAATCGGAAAGCGTGGCAGATTCGACCATGCTCGGCGTGCCCAGCTCGGCCAGCAACTGCAGCTTGCCGTCGTGGACGAGGTAGCGCCGCACTACGCGCCAGTTGGTAACGAGGTCATTCGGATCGGCCTTGTTTGCGCCGCCCGTCGTGAGAACGATATTGACGTCCTGTGACGAAGACGCCGCAAGAAGCTGCTTCAGGTTGTTCGTCGCAGAGTCGTACTTGGTTTCCAGGTCCGACCCGACCATGTAGATCATCACTGTGGCTGCGGCCTGAGCTGGATCGGTGGACGTAGATTCGGAATCGTTTCCTCCACTGCACGCTGCGACAAAGATGGGGATCAACAAGCTGATCCACCATCTGGCATTCCAGAATCGCTTCACGAGTTTTCCTTGCTATATCGATTAATCGGGCAAGAAATTCTCTGGTGATACGAATCTCGAAATACAGATAGTGCTAAATGTGTTGACGTTCCTCATGAAAAAAACGGGGATTTTGAGCGGGCTATTGGGCCGTGCCGCGCAAGCAGGAGGTGTCGGTGTGGCGACGGAGAAGACGCAACAAGGTGCGCGAACAACGATTGTCGAGGGTAGCGCCGACTGCCTGAATTCGTCCGCTGCTGGACGGGCGCGCCACCCGTTCCCCGGGCGGCGCGCGATTTGTGGAGGAGGATTACCGCTGCGCCTTCAGCGCCGTCGCGCGAATTTGCGTGAGCGTCGTGGCGGGCGTACTCGCGTCCTTGGGAACGCGAATCTCGATCAGCGCCGGCTTGCCCGCATCGAGCGCGCGCTCGAGCGCGGGAGCGAACTGCGCCGTCGTCGTGACGACTTCGCCGTGCGCGCCGAACGACTGCGCGAACGCCGCGAAATCCGGATTCGTGAGCTGCGTGCCGTGCACGCGGTCCGGATAATTGCGCTCCTGATGCATGCGGATCGTGCCGTAGTGCGAGTTGTTCACGACGATGAACACGATATTCAGGCCGTACTGCATCGCCGTGGCAAGTTCCGATGACGACATCATGAAGCAGCCGTCACCGGCGAGCGCGACCACCGTGCGCCCGGGATAGAGCGACTTCGCCGCGATCGCGGCAGGCACGCCGTAGCCCATCGCGCCGCTGGTGGGCGCGAGCTGCGAGCGGAAATGCCGGTACGCAAAGTGCCGATGCAGCCAGGTCGCGTAATTGCCCGCGCCGTTCGTGACGATCGCGTCGTCGGGCAGGCGCGCGCGCAACTGCTGCATGACTTCGCCTAGCTGCACGTCGCCGGGCATGGGACGCGGCGCGCGCCACGCAAGATATGCCTCATGCGCGGCCTGCGCCGAGCCCGCCCATGCAGGCGCGGCAGGCGCTTCAAGAGCCGCGAGCAGCGCCGCGATCTCGGGCAGGCCCGAAACGATCGGCAGATCGGCGGCATAGACACGACCCAGTTCCTCAGCGCCCTGATGCACGTGGACGAGCGTCTGCTTCGTCTTCGGAATGTCGAGGAGCGCGTAGCCGCCCGTCGTGGCTTCGCCGAGACGCGGCCCGAGCGCGAGCAGCACGTCGGCCTCGCGGATGCGCGCGGAAAGCGCCGGATTGATGCCGAGGCCCACGTCGCCCGCATAGTTCGGGTGATCGTTGCTGAGCGTGTCCTGGAAGCGGAACGCGAGGCCCACCGGCAACTGCCAGTTCTCGACGAAGCGCTGCAGGTCCGCGCAGGCCTCGCGCGTCCAGCCGTGGCCGCCCGCGATCACGAAGGGCTTTTTCGCACTCGCGAGCAGCGTGCCGAGCTGTTCGATCTGCGCCGCCGAGGGCGAGGCCTGCACGCGTTGCGCCGCGGGCGCGATGTGCTGCGCTTCTGCTGCGGGAATCGCGCCGCTCAGCATGTCCTCGGGCAGCGCGAGCACGACGGGCCCCGGACGCCCCGACGTCGCGACGTGGAACGCGTGGCTCAGATACTCGGGCACGCGGCGCGCGTCGTCGATCTGTGCGACCCACTTCGCCATCTGCCCGAACATGCGCCGATAGTCGATCTCCTGGAACGCCTCGCGGTCCATCTGATCGCGCGCGACCTGGCCGATCAGGAGGATCATCGGCGAGGAGTCCTGAAAAGCCGTGTGGACGCCGATCGCCGCATGGGTCGCGCCCGGCCCGCGCGTGACGAGCGCGATGCCGGGCTTGCCCGTGAGCTTGCCGACCGCTTCCGCCATGTTGGCCGCCGCGGCTTCGTGGCGGCACACGATGGTGTCGATGCGCGCGGTCTCGTCGGAGAGCGCATCGAGCACGGCGAGATAGCTCTCGCCGGGCACGCAGAACACACGCTCGACGCCATTGGCGACGAGCGCGTCCACCACGAGCTGCGCGCCGGTCACGGTCGCGGAATCGAAAACGCGGGCTGAATCGTCCGGCTGCTGCATCTGCATGATGGTTGAGTCTCCTTCGTTTGTTACGTGCGGTTCGTTACGTGCGTTCAGCGTCGGCGCATCAGCACTCGACGATGTTCACCGCGAGGCCGCCGCGCGAGGTCTCCTTGTACTTCGTCTTCATGTCGGCGCCCGTTTCGCGCATCGTCTTGATGACGGAGTCGAGCGAGACGTAGTGCGCGCCGTCGCCGCGCAGCGCCATACGCGCGGCGTTCACGGCCTTCACCGAGGCCATCGCGTTGCGCTCGATGCAGGGGATCTGCACCATGCCGCCCACGGGGTCGCAGGTGAGGCCGAGGTTGTGCTCCATGCCGATTTCGGCGGCGTTCTCGACCTGCTGCGGCGTGCCGCCCAGCACGGCGGCGAGCGCCCCCGCGGCCATCGAGCAGGCCACGCCCACTTCGCCCTGGCAGCCCACTTCGGCGCCCGAGATCGATGCGTTGAGCTTGTAGAGGATGCCGATGGCGGCGGCCGTGAGCAGGAAGTCGATCACGCCCTGCTCGTTGGCGCCCGGCGTGAAGCGCACGTAGTAGTGCAGCACGGCCGGGATGATGCCCGCGGCGCCGTTGGTGGGCGCGGTTACGACGCGGCCGCCCGCGGCGTTTTCCTCGTTCACGGCGATCGCGTAGAGGTTGATCCAGTCGATCATCGAGAGCGGGTCCTGCAGCGCGCGCTCGGGGTTGCCGGTGAGCGCGCGATAGAGCTGCGCGGCGCGGCGCTTCACCTGGAACGGCCCGGGCAGCGTGCCCTCGGCGTCGGGGTTGTTGATGCCGCAGCCGCGCGAGACGCACGACTGCATCACGTCCCAGATGCGCAGGAGGCCCGCTCGGATTTGCTCGTCGTTGTGCCAGACGCGCTCGTTTTCGAGCATGAGTTGCGCAATGCTCTTGCCCGTCGATTCGCACAGCGCGAGCAGTTCGGCGCCCGTGCGGAACGCGTGCGGCAGCTGCTGCACGGCGTCCAGCACCCTGGAGTTGGTCGCACCCGCGGTGACCACGAAGCCGCCGCCCACGGAGAGATAGGTGCTTTCGCGCAGCGTCGCGCCGGCGGCGTCGAGCGCGCGCAGCTTCATGCCGTTCGGATGCTCGGGCAGCGCCTGGCGATAAAAGGCGATGTGCTCCTTCTGCACGAACGGGATCGGATGACGGCCGAGCAGCGCGAGCTGGCGCGAGTCGCGCACGGTTTCCAGGCGCGCGGAGATGGTGTCGGGGTTGACGGTGTCGGGCGCATCGCCCATCAGGCCGAGCATCACGCCGCGGTCGGTGCCGTGGCCCTTGCCGGTCGCGCCGAGCGAGCCATAGAGCTCGACCTTCACGGAGGCCGTGGACGCGAGCAGAGCGTCGCGCTCGAGTCCTTCGGCGAACATCAGCGCTGCGCGCATCGGCCCTACCGTGTGCGAGCTCGACGGCCCGATGCCGATTTTGAAGAGATCGAAAACGCTTACTGCCATGGGTACTGCTCCTGCTTCGTCTAGTCGGTTTCAGTGGGTGTCGCGCGCAACTCGCTTGCCTGCCCGCTTTCCCCCCGACGCGCCGTTCAGCGCGCCGCCAACGGCAGACAGACGGCCAGCCACGCGGGCGGCGTGGGCGCGAGATGCAGCGCGATCGGGGTATAGCGGCCGTCCAGTCGGGCGGCCAGGTGATACAGCTCGGCGGCGTTCTTCGGGTCCCAGTCGCCGCTGTAGCCGGGCAGCCCGGCTTCGCGACGCCTCGCGTCGAACGGCACGCTCGAATGCACGAACTCCTCGTGCGTCTTCTCGCCCATCGCGTAGGGCGTGAGCCAGTTCAGCGCGCTCGCGAGCGTCGCGCCGTTGGCCGCGCGCTCGGGCAGCCAGTTGCGGTTGTGGCGGCGCGCGGCGAGCGCGGCCGTCACGAGCGGCTGCAGGTCGTAGGTCACGTAGTGCAACGCGTCGCGCTCGGTGAAATCGAGCGTCGCGCCGTCGGGCGCGACGTTGTCGCCGATATGCTCGACGAACAGCCGCTGCGCCGCCGCAATCATCTTGCGGTTGTCGAGCGTGAACGCCGTCATCGCGATCAGCTTGACCCGATGGCTCTGCCAGTTGTTCGCGAACGTGCCCTTGAGCGGGCGCGGCTGCGCGTCCACCTGGCCGATGTAGCCGTTCGCGAACTTGTTCAGGAACAGCATGGTCGCGTTGCGCGTCTTCACGGGCAGCGCGCTCGCGGTCAGGTCGTAGGCGAGGATCAGCGCGTCGAAGCGCGTTTCGTCGATCGGGTTGAAGCTCGGCTGATAGGTCGTGACCCACGCAAGCAGAAAGCGGTCGACGAGCTTCAGATAGCGGTCGTCGCTCGTGGCGCGCCAGGCGAGCGCCGCGTTGCGCATCAGGTCGAGCTCTTTCTCGGCCTCCATGCTCTGGTCGTAAATACCCTCGTGCGGGAGCGTGCCTTCCGTATGCAGCTTCGCGAGCGGATGCGGCACGTCGTTCACGTGCGCCTGGACCTCGGCCACGAGCGCCTTCACGCCCGGATCGGAGTTGGTGCGCTCGCTCGTCTGCAGCGCGGGCGCGGCGCAGAAGTTCATGGCCGCATGGGCGAGATTCGCCGTGCCGAGGCCCGCAAGGCTCATGCCGACCAGCCAGGCCGTGGCGAGCGCGCGCCCGGCGCGGGGCCGCCGCGCTGAAGCCGGCTTCGCCGCCGTTCCGGGGCCACAGACCGCTTCGAACGCGCGCGCGACGCCGCGCGCGTGCTGGCCCGAGGCTTGCGTGGCCCGCCGGGCCTGCATGGGCTCTGTTGTCGCCGGGGCATGCCAGGCGTTGGCCGTTCCCACCTTCCGCGCCATGCGCGACTCCCTGATTCAAGGCTGACAGGTGTGTGATGTTAACGGTTTGGCGAGGGTTTGCGGGGGCAAATGTGCGGCGCGCAAAAGCCGCCGCGGCTCCTTGCGGAGCGCGCGGCGGCTGTGCGAGCCAGTTTGGCGGGACGATCGGGCGCGTTTTATTCGCCTTGCCCGGCGTGCTCGTCTGCATATTCGCTGACAGGGACGCACGAGCAGAACAGGTTACGGTCGCCGTAGACGTTGTCGGCGCGGCCGACCGGCGGCCAGTACTTCTGCGCAACGAGCGACGCCACCGGATACGCGGCCTGCTCGCGCGAGTAGCCGTGCTGCCAGTCGTTGGCGACCACGACCGCGGCCGTGTGCGGCGCATGGCGCAGCGGGTTGTCCTCCTTGTCCGCGCGGCCTTCTTCCACGGCGCGAATTTCTTCACGGATTGCAACCATGGCGTCGATGAAGCGGTCGAGCTCCTCCTTCGACTCCGACTCGGTCGGCTCGACCATCAGCGTGCCCGGCACCGGGAAGCTCATGGTGGGCGCGTGGAAGCCGTAGTCCATCAGGCGCTTGGCGACGTCGTCGACGGTGATGCCGCTCGCGTCCTTGATCGGGCGCAGGTCGAGAATGCACTCGTGCGCGACGAGCCCGCCCGGACCGCTATAGAGCACGGGGAAGTGCGGCGCGAGCTTCTTGGCGACGTAGTTCGCGTTGAGGATCGCGGTTTCGGTGGCGGCCGTGAGGTTGGCCGCGCCCATCATCGCGATGTACATCCACGAGATCGGCAGGATCGAGGCCGAGCCGTAAGGCGCCGAGCTCACCGCGCCGATGCCGTTGCCCAGATCCGTCGAGCGCTTGTAGCCCGACGAAAGCTGGTTCGGCAGGAACTGCGCGAGGTGCGCGCCCACTGCCACGGGACCGACGCCGGGGCCGCCGCCGCCGTGCGGAATGCAGAAGGTCTTGTGCAGGTTCAGGTGCGAGACGTCGCCGCCGAACTGGCCCGGCGCCGCGAGACCCACCATCGCGTTCATGTTCGCGCCGTCCACGTAGACCTGGCCGCCGTGCGCATGGACGATTTCGCAGACTTCGCGCACGTTGCCTTCGAACACGCCGTGCGTCGACGGGTACGTGATCATGATCGCCGCGAGCTTCGCGGCGTGCTGCTCCGCCTTGGCCTTGAGGTCGGCGAGATCGATGTTGCCTTGCGCGTCGCAGGCGACCACCACGACCTGCATGCCGGCCATCTGCGCCGAAGCCGGGTTGGTGCCGTGCGCCGAAGCGGGAATCAGGCAGACGTTGCGCGTGCCCTCGCCGCGCGACTCGTGGTACGCGTGGATGATGAGCAGGCCCGCGTACTCGCCCTGCGAGCCCGCGTTCGGCTGCAGCGAGACGGCGGCGTAGCCCGTGGCGGCCACGAGCATCTGCTCGAGCTGATCGACCATCTCGCGATAGCCGACGGTCTGCTCAGGCGGAGCGAACGGGTGGATGCCGCCGAACTCGGGCCACGTGACGGGCAGCATTTCCGAGGTGGCGTTGAGCTTCATCGTGCACGAGCCGAGCGGGATCATCGAGCGGTCGAGCGCGAGGTCCTTGTCGGCGAGGCTGCGCAGGTAGCGCAGCATTTCCGTTTCCGAATGGTGGCGATTGAAGATCGGATGCGTGAGGTACGCGCTTTCGCGCACGAGCGTGGCCGGGAACGTGGCCGCTTGCTGCGAGGCGATTTGCGTGTCGAGCGCGTCGACCGAAGGCGCCTCGCTCGCGAACGCGGCTTGCGCGAACACGGCGAGCAAGTCGGCCAGATCGCCACGCGTGGTGGTTTCGTCGACGGATACGCCCACGCGCGTCTCGCTCACGCGGCGCAGGTTCATGCCGCGCGCGAGCGCCGCGTCGTGCAGCGCCTGGGTGCGCGCGCCGGCTTCGAACGTGAGCGTGTCGAAGAACGACTCGTTCACGAGCGCGTAGCCCAGTTGCTTCGCGCCCGCCGCGACGATCGCCGCGACGCGGTTCACGCGCTGCGCGATGCGCTTCAGACCCTGCGGGCCGTGGTAGACCGCGTACATGCTCGCCATGATCGCGAGTAGCGCCTGCGCCGTGCAGACGTTCGAGGTGGCCTTCTCGCGGCGGATGTGCTGCTCGCGCGTTTGCAGCGCGAGGCGCAGCGCCGGGTTGCCCTGCGCGTCGACGGTCACGCCGACGAGACGGCCCGGCATCTGGCGCTTGAATTCGTCCTTGACCGCGAGATAGGCGGCGTGCGGGCCGCCGAAGCCCATCGGCACGCCAAAGCGCTGCGAGTTGCCGACGGCCACGTCGGCGCCCCATTCGCCGGGCGGCGCGAGCATCGTGAGCGCGAGCAGGTCGGCGGCGGCGATCACCGCGCCACCGGCTGCATGGACGGCTTGCGCCAGTTCGCGATAGTCGTGCACGTCGCCGTTCACGCCCGGATACTGGAGCAGCACGCCGAAGGCGTTCGCCTGAGCCGCTTCGGCGGCGGGGCCGACCTTCACCTCGATGCCGATCGGCTTCGCGCGCGTCTTCACGACTTCGAGGGTTTGCGGCAGCACGTCGTCGGCGACGAAGAACACGTTCGACTTCGACTTGCCCACGCGCTGCACGAGCGTCATCGCTTCGGCGGCGGCCGTGGCCTCGTCGAGCAGCGACGCGTTCGAGATCGCGAGACCCGTCAGGTCGACGATCATCTGCTGGAAGTTCAGGAGCGCTTCAAGGCGGCCCTGCGAGATTTCCGGCTGGTACGGCGTGTAGGCCGTGTACCAGGCCGGGTTTTCGAGCACGTTGCGCAGGATGACGGCCGGCGTGTGCGTGTTGTAGTAGCCCTGCCCGATATAGGAGCGGAACACCTGGTTCTTGTCCGCGAGCGCGCGCAGTGCGGCGAGCGCCTCGGCTTCCGAGCGCGGCTCGCCGAAGGGCCCGAGCGGCAGCGCGTCCTGGCGGCGGATCGCGGCCGGGATGACCGCGTCGATCAGCGCGGCGCGGGAGGCGAAGCCGAGCGTGTCGAGCATCGCCTGCTGGTCGGCCGGGTCGGGCCCGATGTGGCGAGCGGCGAAGGCGTCATGCGCTTCGAGCGCGGCGAGCGAGAGAGCCGAAAGCGGCGTGTTCATCAGACGATCCGGGTGTTCGAGCTTCATAAGGGTTCCTGCAGGCGCGGGCGGCGTGGCATGGGAGCGCGCCGCCGCGCCATTGCGGTTACAGGGATTAGGCGCCGATGGCCTTTTCGTAGGCGGCGGCGTCGATCAGCGCGTCGAGCTTGGCGTCGGCGGCCGGCTTGATCTTGAAGAGCCACGACTCGTAGGGCGCGCCGTTCACCTGGTCCGGCGTGTCGACGAGCGCCGTGTTCGATTCGACGATCTCGCCCGACACCGGCGCGTAGATGTCCGAGGCGGCTTTGACCGATTCGATCACGGCCACGGCGTCGCCGGCCGTGACGGCGCGGCCCGCATCGGGCAGTTCGAGGAAGACGATGTCGCCGAGCGCTTCCTGCGCGTGGTCGGTGATGCCGATGGTCAGCGTGCCGTCGGCTTCGGTGCGAATCCATTCGTGCGATTCGGTGTATTTCAGATCGGCCGGGATGCTCATGGGTTGCTCCAGTGCGTGGTTCGTTATGGCTTGAAAGAGGGGGGCGTGCGCGGCGCGGATCCTCGCGGATCCTCACGGATCAAGCGACGAGCACCTGGCCGTTGCGCACGAAGGGCAGTTTTACCACGCTTGCGGGAAGGGCTTTGTCACGGATCTGCACCTGCACGACGTCGCCGGGCTGCACGCCCTGGGGCACGCGCGCGAAGGCGATGGATTCCTGCATCGTCGGCGAGAAAGTGCCGCTCGTGATTTCGCCTTCACCGTGCGGCGTGAGCACTTTCTGGTGCGCGCGCAGCACGCCGCCCGCCTTGCCGTTTTCCTTTTGCAGGATCAGGCCGACGAAGGCCATGCGCGAGCCGTTGGCTTCGAGCACGGGGCGGCCGACGAAGTCGCGCGGCGCTTTCATGTCGACGGTCCAGGCGAGGCCCGCGTCGAGCGGCGAGACGCCTTCGTCCATGTCCTGGCCGTAGAGGTTCATGCCCGCTTCGAGGCGTAGCGTGTCGCGCGCGCCGAGACCGCAGGGCTTCACGCCCTGGCGCTCCAGCGCGTTCCAGAATTCGCAGACGGCGACGGCGGGCAGCACGATTTCGAAGCCGTCCTCGCCCGTGTAGCCCGTGCGCGCGATCATCAGCTCGCCGAACGGCGTGGCTTCGATCTTCGCGGCGTTGAAGGGCTTGAGGAACTCGCTGGCGCTGCGCGAGGAGGGCGCGACCTGCCAGACTTTTTCGCGCGCGTTCGGGCCTTGCACGGCGACGATCGCGAGATCGCGGCGCGGCGTGATGGTGAGGCCGAAGCCGCCTTCGGCGTTGAGCTTCTCGAACCAGGCGATGTCTTTTTCGGCGGTGCCCGCGTTGACCACAGTGCGGAATTCGTCGTCGGCGAAGAAGTAGACGATCAGGTCGTCGATCACGCCGCCTTCGGGGTTCAGCATGCACGAGTAGAGGGCCTTGCCCGGCGTCGTGAGCTTGGCGACGTTGTTGGCGAGTGCGCGGGAGAAGAACTCGCGCGCCTTCGCGCCCGAGAAGTCGACCACGCACATGTGCGAGACGTCGAACATGCCGGCGTCGGTGCGCACGGCGCGATGCTCGTCGATCTGCGAGCCGTAGTTGACGGGCATGTCCCAGCCGCCGAAGTCGACCATGCGGGCATTGAGCGCGCGGTGCGAGTCGTTCAGCGGGGTGCGTTTGAGTTCGGTCATGGGGCCTCAGGCGGTCACGAGGTTTCGTTGCGAAAATCGCGCGAAAACGAAAAAGGCCATGCAGGAAACGCCGCAGGCACGATGCCTGGAGTCGGTTCTTGCATGGCCCCTCTGTCCTCGATACCTGAGAGATTGCGCCGTGCTTGATGCTGCTCGACGGCGCGCGCCCCTTCGGTGGGCAGCCTGAACGCGCGCGGGGCAGATTCCCGCCGCCGTTCTACTGCCGCTCTCCAGAGTTGCGGACTTCAAGCCGCTTCGAACGCTTCGCGCATGGGCGCGAGGCAGGGCGAATGGGCGGTCCGGCGCGCACGGTCCTTTTGCCTGAGAGTTTGTGGGTTGCCCCTTCGGCGGCGCCGCGCGTTGCACTCACCCGATGGCGGGGTGCGACAAACGGCGCGCTCTCCCGGCGCGCGCAGCGATTGTGCGCGACGCCTGGGCGGTGTGTCAATGCGGAAAAAATCGGGGGCAGGCGCCGCGAGGGGGCTGTGGGGCGGCTGCGAGGGGGCTGAACTGGCGCTTTGGGCGCCCGCTGCTTTACTCGCCGATCGCGCGTGCCGCCGTGTCGAGTTCCTGGTTCAGCACGCGCTGCTCGTCGCCGGAGAGGCCGCCGCCGTGCTGGGCCGCCATGTCGTGCGCTTCGCCGCGGATCGTGTCGAGGCGGTGATGCAGCGCACCGCCTTGGGGCGGCGGGTAGTAGCCCTGATTCACGCGCATGTCGATGCGGCGGCTCAGATTGTCGATGCGGCCATCGACCTGATGCAGGCGCTCCACGGCCACTTCATGCGGATTCGGGCCGGGATTGACGACGACGGGGCGCGGCGGCGGCGGGTTGACCACGCACGCGGCGAGCGTGGAGGCGAGGGCGCCGGCGGCGGCGTAGCGGATGGCACGGTTGAAACGGGTCATTGAGACTCTCCTTGTGTCGAACGCAGTTGGCGCTTTAGCGCTTACTGCGATCCCACGCATTAGCGAGTGGGGCTTCTAGTCGTTGTTGCTCGGTTTTTTTGTGTTGTATGTCGGCAAACGTGTTGTGCGCGCCGTCCGATGACCGCCGGACGGCGCGTACTTGTAACTATTTGTTCTGACCTTTCAGCCGCGTCGGGGAAATGCAAGGTGATCGCGTCAGGTCGCGCGCGTGAACGCGATCGTGCGGCCTTCTGCGGCGCTCTGCATGGCGATCTCGATGATGCTCATCACGTCGATGGCATCCTGCGGACTGACCGGGAACGGCTCGCCATCGCGGATCGCGGCGGCGAGCGCGCGATAGAGATCCGCGTAATTGCCGGCGGCGTTGGGCACGGTGAGTTCGGTTTCCGTGCCATCGTCGGCGAGCATGTGCAGGCGGCCCGGCTCGTTGCCGTCGCCGAAACCGGGCTGGCCCGGACGCAGCCCCGCCTTGAGCTGATCCTCCTGTGTATCGAGCCCGTTCTTCAGATAGCTGCCGCGCGTGCCATGAACCACGAAGCGCGGCGCGAACGCGGCCAGCGCGCTCGCGTGCAGCACGGCGTCGTGGCCCGGATAGCCCAGCACGAGATGCACGTAGTCGGGCGCCGTGGCGTGGTCGCGGCGCGTGTGGACGAACGCCGTGACCGACTCGGGCGCGCCGAACAGCGCGAGCGCCTGGTCGATCAGATGCGGCCCGAGGTCGTAGAGCAGGCCGCCGCCGCGCGTGGCGTCCTCGCGCCAGCGCTGGCGCACCTGCGGACGGAAGCGGTCGAAATGCGACTCGTAGTGTGTGACGCGCCCGAGCTCGCCGTTCGCGAGCAGCTCGCGCACGGTGAGGAAATCGCCGTCCCAACGGCGGTTGTGGAACGGCGCGAACACGAGGCCGCGCTGCTTTGCGATGGCCGCGAGCGTGCGCGCTTCGTCGGCGCTCAGCGTGACCGGCTTGTCGACGAGCACGTGCTTGCCGCGCTCCAGCGTGCGGCGCGCGAGCTCGTAGTGCGTGTCGTTGGGCGTGGCGATCACCACGCATTCGATGGCGTCGAGCGAGAGCAGGGCGTCGAGGTCGGGAACGATCGCGGCGTCCGGATAATCGGCCTGCGCGCGCCCGGCCTGGCTCGTCGCGATGGCGGCCAGCGTGGCCGCGCCGCTATGGGCGATCACGGGGGCGTGGAAGGTCTGGCCGGCGAAGCCGTAGCCCATCAGGCCGATTTGCAGCGGTGCAGTCATGAAGCGCGTCCTCTTTCCAGCAAGAAGGCGGCGCGGCGCGAGCCGTCGCCGCGGGTGGCGGGAACCTGACATTGTGGCACGCGGGGCGGGCGCGCTGCATGGGGCCGCATCGGCGCGATGCCGCCTCGTGTTAACATCGCAGCTCTCGCGTGAGAGGCTTCCGCCACGTTGTGGCACGCCTCGCGCCGTGCGGATTGCCCTCGTGTGTTTGCGCCGACCACATCGACCATCGGTCGAAGCCGCAGCGCCACGAAAGCCCGCACGCCTCCCAGCCGTACCACCCGTTTTTCCAATCCAGCAACGATGTCCGCAGGCCTGAATCCCGCCCAAAGCGAAGCGGTGCGCTATCTCGACGGTCCCTGTCTCGTGCTCGCCGGCGCGGGCAGCGGCAAGACACGTGTGATCACGCAGAAGATCGCGCACCTGATCGAAGCGAAAGGCTTCGAGCCGCGCCATATCGCGGCCGTCACCTTCACCAACAAAGCCGCCGCCGAAATGCGCGAGCGTGTGGGCAAGCTGCTCGAAGGCAAGACGCTCACCACGCCCGGCAAGGAAGGCCGCAAGGTGCCGACCAACCAGCTCACGGTCTGCACGTTCCATTCGCTCGGCGTGCAGATCCTGCGCCAGGAAGCCGAGCATCTGGGCTTGAAGCCCCAGTTCTCGATCATGGACTCCGACGACTGCTTCGCCATGATCCAGGAGCAGGTGGGCTCGACCGACAAGGGCTTCATCCGCAAGATCCAGTCGATCATCTCGCTCTGGAAGAACGGCCTCGTGATGCCCGAGGAAGCGCTCGCGACCGCTTCGAACGAGGACGAGCACCAGGCCGCAATCGTCTATCGCAACTACGTGGCGACACTGCACGCCTACCAGGCCGTGGATTTCGACGACCTGATCCGCCTGCCGACCGAGCTGTTCGCGAAGAACGAGCCCGTGCGCGAGCGCTGGCAAAACAAGCTGCGCTATCTGCTGATCGACGAGTACCAGGACACCAACACCTGCCAGTACGAGCTGCTCAAGCTGCTGGCGGGCCCGCGCGCCGCGTTCACGGCCGTGGGCGACGACGACCAGGCGATCTACGGCTGGCGCGGCGCCACGATCGAGAATCTCGCGCAGCTCGGCAAGGACTATCCGAAGCTGCACGTGGTCAAGCTCGAGCAGAACTACCGCTCGACGGTGCGCATTCTCACGGCGGCGAACAACGTCATCGCGAACAACCCGAAGCTGTTCGAGAAGAAGCTCTGGTCCGAGCACGGCATGGGCGACACCATCTCCGTCACGCCCTGTAACGACGAGGAGCACGAGGCCGAATCAGTGGTGTTCCGGCTTTCGGCGCACAAGTTCGAGCGGCGCGCGCAGTTCCGCGATTACGCGATTCTTTATCGCGGCAACTTCCAGGCGCGCATCTTCGAACAGGTGCTGCGCCGCGAGCGCATTCCCTACGTGCTCTCGGGCGGCCAGTCGTTCTTCGACAAGGCCGAGATCAAGGACCTCTGCGCGTACCTGCGCCTGATCGCCAACCACGACGACGATCCCGCGTTCATCCGCGCGATCACGACGCCGCGGCGCGGCGTGGGCAACACCACGCTCGAAGCGCTGGGTTCGTTCGCGGGGCAGGCGAAGGTGTCGCTGTTCGAGGCCGTGTACATGGGCGGTATCGAGGCGCGGCTTTCGGCGCGCCAGGTCGAGCCGATGCGCGTGTTCTGCGACTTCATGCAGCGGCTCGCCGAGCGCGCGGTGAAAGAGCCCGCGACGGTCGTGCTCGACGACCTCATGGAAGCGATCCACTACGAGGCGTATCTCTATGACGCGTTCGACGAGCGCCAGGCGCAGTCGAAGTGGCAGAACGTGCTCGAATTCCTCGAATGGCTCAAGCGCAAGGGCACGAAGCCCGAGCAAGAAATTGGCGAAGACAGCGAGGCCACCGGCTATGACAACACCGACGGTCTCGCCGATACGGGCAAGAACCTGATGGGCCTGATCCAGACCGTCGCGCTGATGTCGATGCTCGAAGGCAAGGACGAAGACCCGGACGCCGTGCGCCTTTCGACCGTGCATGCGTCGAAGGGGCTGGAGTATCCGCACGTGTTCCTCGTGGGCGTCGAGGAAGGGATCATGCCGCACCGCGGCGGCTCGGAAGACGACGTGATCGACGACGCGCGCATCGAGGAAGAGCGCCGGCTCATGTACGTGGCGATCACGCGCGCGCAGCGCAGCCTGCATCTGAACTGGTGCAAGAAGCGCAAGCGGGCGCGCGAGACGGTGGTGTGCGAGGCGTCGCGCTTCATCCCCGAGATGGGGCTGGACGATGCGCCGCCGCCCACGCCCGAAGAGGCGCCGATGTCGCCGAAGGACCGGCTCGCGAGCCTGAAGGCGTTGTTGCAGAAGGGTTGAGCGCTGGCGACGTCCCGGCAAACGAAAAGGGCTGCATCGTGTGATGCAGCCCTTTGTTTTTGTGCGCCTTGCTTGGTGCGCCTTGCGTCGTCGGCGGGCCTGCGGCGCGTGAGCGTGTACTTACTTCGCCGCGTTCACCATGTAATCGACGGCGGCCTTCACCTGGTCGTCGGAGGCGCTCGAACCGCCCTTGGGCGGCATCTGGCCCTTGCCGTGCAGCGCGTAGTTGTAGATCTTGTCCATCGGATCCTTGAGGCGCGGCGCCCAGTCGTCCTTGTTGCCGAATTTTGGCGCGCCGAGCACGCCCGCCGCGTGGCACGCCTGGCAGACCTGCTGATAGAGCGCCTTGCCTGCCTGCGAGGCATCGGCGCTTTGGGACCCGCCGCCTGCCGCCGGCGCGGAGGACGCTTGCGGAATCGCGGCGATCGCCGCCGCGGCGGCCGCGGCTTGTGCGTTGGCCGCGCTTGCGGACGCATCGGCGCCCGAAGCCGGCGCGGCGCCCGAAGCGCCCGCCGCCGCCGACGCACCTTGCGCGGCACCCGGCGCGGGCTGGGGCGGATCCTGGAAGTTCGCGCCGCCGTGGTCCGCCATGTAGACGACCGCGCGGCCGATTTCGTAATCGCTGTAGTCGTCGGGGCTCGTGCCGCCACGCGGGGGCATCGCGCCCTTACCGGACAGCGCCGTTTTCCAGAGCGTGTCGAAGCCCTGGGAAATGCGCGGCGCCCAGTCGCCGGAATTGCCGAACTTGGGCGCGCCCGCGGCGCCGCTCGCGTGGCACGCGGAGCAGACGGCCTGATAGACCTGCTCGCCCGTCTTGTAGACGCGCGGCGCGTTGGCGTCGCGCACCGATACCTGGGCGACGGGCGCGATGCGCGCGGCCACCTGCTGTGCGGAGAGTTCCTCGGTGCCTGCGCCCGTGCGCGTCGTGTTGTCGACGTAGTAGGCGAGCAGAATGATGATGACGATGGGGACGGCAAACCCGGCGATGACAGCGGCAATCAGCTGGCCGGGCGTTTTGATCGGGGCTCCGTGGGGTGCTTCGCTCATGCTTGTCTCGACTCCCGTTGGTTTTTTGGTGAGCGGTACAGCAGGACGGCAACAGCCTTGCGATTGAGCAAACAGGAACGATTATAGACGCAAGGTTTTGCGGCCGGTTGCCGCGCGCGGGGCTCTTCAGCGGGCGTTTACCCGGAGTGGTGCGGTGCGGCGGCGGGTGGCGGTCGTAAATGGCGCCGGATCGTGGGGAGGGTGGGGTGAACGGCTGGCGGCGGGGGTGGGGGGCCGGGCGTGGGCCGCGCGGGCACGCGGTGGACGTCGTCTTCGAAACCGGGTATTCTCTCGGTCTCATTGCGGTGCGGCTCCGCCCGGTTTATAAGGGCTGGCGGCGGCAACCGCTTCTCGATGCGCCCGTAGCTCAATGGATAGAGTACTGCCCTCCGAAGGCAGGGGTTGCTGGTTCGATCCCAGCCGGGCGCGCCAAGTCTGACAAAAATCCCCGATTTTCTGCTACCGCCGCGCATAAGCGCAGGCCGTGTTGCCCATGGCGCTTCGCTTTACCGACGCCCGCGCCCTCAACACCCCACCGACGCCCCACACATCCCGCCCGCAGCCTCCCCCGCCTCGCCCCCGGGCACAATACACGCCAGAAACGCCTCAATCACCGGACTCTGCCTGCGCGCCTTCAGGTAATACACATATTCATCGATCGTCGTATCCACACCGCGCAGCGCGATCACACGCAGATCCGGATGCCGCTCCGCTTCACCGCGCGGAAAAATGCTCCCGCCCACGCCGTGCAGAATGGCTTCGCGAATCGCCTCGCGGCTACCGATTTCCGCCATCGAAGCGGGGGTGACACCGGCCCTGGCGAGAATCTCCTCGGTGCAGCTACGCGTGACCGAGCCAGCCTCGCGGATCAACAGACGCACCTCGGCGAGGCGCGCCGCGTCGATCGTCTCGAAGCGCGCTAGCGGATGGCTGTGATGCACGACGAGCACGAGCGGATCGGTCGAGATCACGCGCCGCTCCAGCCCCTCGGCATCATTGCGCTGCGACGACACCGCAAGGTCGATCCGAAACTCGTGCAGCGCATTGAGGATGTCTTCCGAATTGCCGATCCGGCAGGTGAGCGCGATGGCCGGATGCGCCTTCGAGAAGCGGCCGATCGCATCCATGATGTAGTACGGCCCCGTCGCGCCGAGCCGCAATTGACCTTCGAACAGGCCGCCGACGTTGCGCAGCATGACGTCGGCCTGGGCCTCGAAATCGATCATCTTCTCGACGATCGGCAACAGCGCGATACCGGTTTCGGTGACCGCGAGGCGGCGTCCGCTGCGATAGAACAGCTCGACACCGTAATGCTGCTCGACTTGCCGGATCTGCGCGGCGATGGTCGGCTGACTCACGCCGAGATGGCGCGCCGCACGCGTGATGCTGCCCTGGCGGACCGTCGCGTGGAACGCCTTTAGCTGATCGAACAAAATCCCGTCCTCTCCTCCTCGTCCGCGCGACAGCGTAGCGCGCCGATGTGTCCGCCGTATGACGCGCGCCCCGGCCGCAACGTCATCTTTGTCTGCGCATGGTTGTGTGCGCACCGGTGCATCGAGCGAAGCTTCAAGCAAAAAAGCTGAGGTACACCGCAAGAAACCTGATGGAACCGTTCACTGCGAGGACATTCGCCGATGCGTTAATGGGCGCATTCGTCATTCACGGACCGATCCTCATGCGTCGAATCGATTCGCGCGCCGTCTGGGCGGCGGTGCTCCTTTCTCTCGCGCTTGCCGCGTGTGACGGCAGTGGCAGCGGCGATCCGTCTGCTTCGCCGGGCGCGAACAGTCAACAGAACGGTCTGCAAAACAACCCGCAAAGCAGCCAGCAGATGGCGGGCG
This sequence comes from Paraburkholderia sp. J63, assembly GCF_905220245.1. NCBI lineage: Bacteria > Pseudomonadati > Pseudomonadota > Betaproteobacteria > Burkholderiales > Burkholderiaceae > Paraburkholderia > Paraburkholderia sp. J63. The sequence continues at coordinate 157,146 of NZ_CAJMZF010000011.1, forward strand.
CCAGCGCGAACACGAGCGCCGAAGACAACCCGCCGGGCGCGCCCGACATGCACTGGGCGCCCGATTCCAGCGCGAGCGGCGCGCATTGATTCGCAGTCCACATATTTCTTTTCCTCCCGATTCTTCCCGATAACAGGACTTTCCATGTCGTCGAAAAACAGACGCGACTTCCTGCGCCTCGCGGCCCACTCGGCCGGCGCGATGGCCGCCTATGCGGGCTTCCCGCCCGCGATCCGCAAGGCGCTCGCGATGCCTGCCGCCACGCGCACGGGCACGATTCAGGACGTCGAGCACGTCGTGATCTTCATGCAGGAGAACCGCTCGTTCGACCATTACTTCGGCGGCTTGCGCGGCGTGCGCGGCTTTGACGATCCGCGTCCGCACCTGCTGCCCAATGGCGCGCCGGTCTGGCAGCAGCCGCCTGCGCTGGTGCAGACGTCGCAGTATCACGCGCGCGGCCTGGACCCGTCGGCGCCCTACGTGCTGCCGTTTTATCTCGATCCGAAGCAGACGACCGAATTCCAGCCGGGCACGAACCACGGCTGGAGCAGCGGCCACCTCGCGTGGAACAACGGTCAGTGGGACCAGTGGGTGAACCAGAAGCAGGACGTGCTGACGATGGGCTATCTGAAGCGCGCCGACGTGATGTACCACTACGCGCTCGCCGATGCGTTCACGATCTGCGACGCCTATCACTGCTCCACGCACGCGGATACCGCGCCGAACCGCATCTACCTGTGGACCGGCACGATCGATTCGCGCAACGTCTACGGCAATCCGCCGACCGGCCCCGGCATCGGCGAGCGCGACAACGTGAACGGCTATACGTGGACGACGTACGCCGAGCGCCTCGAGAACGCGAACATCAGCTGGAAGCTGTACCAGGGCGGCACCGGCATCCCGGGCGACCCGACCGACAACTACACCGACAACTCGCTGATGTTCTTCAAGAAGTTCCAGGTGCAGGAAGGCGCGAGCGGGCCGCTCGTCGACAAGGGCGCGTCGAACCACACGCTCGCCGAGCTCAAGGCCGACGTGCAGGCGAACCAGTTGCCGCAGGTATCGTGGATCGTCGCGCCGTACAAGTACAGCGAGCACCCGTCCGCATCGCCCACCGACGGCGCGTTCTACATCAACATGGTCCTGGAAGCGCTGACGTCGAACCCGGACGTATGGGCGAAGACCGTGTTCATCCTCAACTACGACGAGAACGACGGCCTGTTCGATCACGTCGTGCCGCCGGTGCCGCCGCTTGCGAGCGGGCCCAATGGCGACGGAATGATGTCGTCGAGCCTGCTCTCGAACATCGGCGACGAATACCTCGACCTCGGCAAATATCCGCAGGAGATGGGCCCGCTGATCCCGGGCGCCGATCCCGGCGGCATCCAGCCGATTGGCCTCGGCCCGCGCGTGCCGCTGATCGTGATCTCGCCGTGGTCGAAGGGCGGCTGGGTTTGCTCGGAGACGTTCGATCACACGTCGGTGCTGCGCTTTCTCGAGGCGCGCTTCGGCGTGCACGAGCCGAACATCAGCGCGTGGCGACGCTCGATCTGCGGCGACCTTACGTCGGCGTTCGACTTCTCGGGCAAGCCGGACACGTCGACCGTGAGCTTCGCGGTGCCGCAGCACATCCAGACGGCCGGGCAGGCGTACCAGGTGCCCGCGCAACAGACGATGCCGGCGCAGGAGCCCGGCACGCGGCCGGCGCGCGCGCTGCCCTATGAAGTCTTCGTTCACAGCCGGGTAAATGGCCGCGACGGCAATCTGTGGCTCGACTTCGCGAACACGGGCAGAGCGGGCGCGGCGTTCTACGTCTACGACCGGCTGAACCCGGCCAATGCGCCGCGCCGTTATACGGTCGCGGCGCGCGACCAGCTCGCCGATTACTGGAGCACGACCGCCGCGCAGGGTGCGTACCATCTCGCGGTCTACGGCCCGAACGGCTATCTGTGCGAATTCCAGGGCAACGCGCAACTCGCGGGCGATCGTCGTCACGCGAACCCGGAAGCGCGCATCGGCTATGACGTGCGCAATCGCCACGTGTATCTCGAGCTGCGCAACACCGGTGCGGCGCCGTGCAGCGTGCGCGTCGACAACGCGTACAGCCACGCCAACGCGCGCCAGTACACGTTGTGGCCCGGCCAGACGCTGCAGGACCACTGGGAGCTCAGCTCGAGTCATGGGTGGTACGACCTGAACATCGCGGCGGCGACGCTCGGCGGCGCGTCGGACAAGGTCGTGCGCCGCTTCGCGGGTCACCTCGAAACGGGCCGGCCGAGTCAGAGCGATCCGGGGCCGGTGAAGGGCTGAACGACCGCGCGCCGTATTGCGCCATCAGCACGTCGCGTGGCCGCTGCAAATCCGGCCACGCGGTTTTTTATTGCGACGATTGGGTGCGAGTTTGCGGCGCGTATGCGCAAAAGAAAGCCCGCGCGAGGCGGGCTGAGATGAACGAGCGCGTCGGTGAGGACGCGATGAATTGTTGTTGTCTGGTACACGTAGCGCGAATCTTTAGCGTTAGAACTGCGCGACGCGCTGATATTGATTCACGTTCCGGGTGGCCTGCATGGCGGCCCGATATTCGGTGTTCAGTTCGTTGGTGGCATTGCGCGCGGCTTGCGCAATCTGGGCGTCGATGGCGTGAACCTGCTTGAGCACGTCGAGCGCGGCGGGCGTTTGCTGCACACCGAGCGACATCAGCAGCGGCGAGCGCTCGTTCGCGAGCTGCGCCGCCTGCTCCCATTCGCCCACGGCCGCCGCCTGCTCGATGGCCTTGGTGATTTGCCAGATACGCTCGATGTTTGCCGGTGCTTGCATGATCTGTGGCCTCGATCGCGTCAGTTCTTGTTGGTGGCCAGCGCGCCTGCGCTGTTTGTGCCGCCGAAGAGCTGCGTGAGGTATTGCTGATTGCTGTTCATCGTCGCCATCAGCGTGTTGAGCGCCGTGAACTGCGCGTTGTACATGCTGGTGAGCTGGCTCTGATAACTCGTCAACGAGGTCTGCTGCGTCGTGAGGTTCGTCAGGTCCGTGTTGATCGCGTTGGTGCGCGTCTGGATGGCGCCCGTGGTCGACAGATAGCCCGTAATGTTGGTATTCAATTGGGCGGCAACGCCGTTGGTCGAACTGAACAGTGTGGCGATGGTCGACTGGTTGTTTTGCAGTGCGGTGTTCAGCGTGGTGTTATTGATCGAAAGCGAGCCGTCCGCATTCAGCGTAATGCCGATCGCCGCCAGGCTCGTCGACGTGTTGCCGTTCTTAACGCCGTTCGCGACGATCGTGGCCAACTGGTTCTGCACCATGTTCAGCGTCGAGTCGCCGAGCAGCGGGCCCTGCGACGAGGCCGTCGAGCTGTAGGCGGTGAGCGTGCCCATCGTCGTCACGAGCGTGTTGTAAAGCGTGACGAACTGGTTGATCGTGTTCGACTGCGAAGTCGTGTCCTGGGCGACGGTGAGTGTCTGTGGTGACTTGCCCGTGGAGTCGACCGATGCGGCGCTCAGGCTCAGCGTCACGCCGGCAATCGCGGAAGTGACCGAGTTCGTCGAACTGGTGACGCCGGTGTTGTCGACCGTGAAGTAGGCGTCCTGCGCAGCCGTGGTCTGCGTCCAGTTGGGCGTGCTCGGGGTCCCCGACGACTGGACATTGCTGAGCGTCGACTGGTTGGCCTGGAGCTGATCGCTGGTCGCGCTCGCGTTGCCAGTCAGCGACGTGCCCACGTTGCCCGTTACAGCAAGGCCGTTCAGTGCATCGCCCGTGGCCGTATCGCTGATCTGGACGCTGATGGCGTTCTGGGAGCCGGTCGAATTCGCGTGCAGGACCAGGTGCGCGCCATCGGCGCCGTTGACGACCGTTGCCGTCACGCCAGGGTTGTTGCTCGCGCTGTTGATGGCTGACGCGATGCCGGAAACCGTGCTGTTGGAGCTGTTCAGCGAAATCGTGGTGCTCGCGCCGCCGATCGAGAGCGTCATCGTGGCCGGGCCCGAGGCAAGCGCCTGCGTTGCGTTATAGCCCTTCGACGTGAGCACCTGCGCGGTCGCGATCTGGGCGACATCGAGCGAATACGTGCCGGCGACGGCGCCGCTGGCTGCGGTGGCCGTGATGCCGGTGCCGCTGGTGGTCGCGGTGAAGGCGTTGACCGTCGTGCCGTTCGAGAGATTGGTGAGCCCGGCCTGCAGTGCCGAAAGCGCGGCGGAGAGCGTGCCGTATGCGGAGATTTGCGTATTGTCCAGCGATTGCTGCGCGGCCAGCGTGGCGGCTTGCCCTGCAATCTTGCTGTTGACGAGCGCCGTGACGAGCGAGTTCACGTCCATCGACGAATTGCCGGTCGAGCCGCTGATGATCGACTGGGCGGCTTCCTGCAGCGCCTGGTTGGTCGCTGCGGTGTTGGCCGCGACGGTATTCGTGACTGAGTTACCGGATACGGTGGACATGAAGAGGCTCCGTGCTTCGGCGATGCCGGGTGAATCGGTTCAGGTCTGAAAAACGCCAAACGGGAGACGAGGCTCCCGGTTGGTGGGCGTCGCGCGCGCCGGGTATGGCGGGCGGCGCGCGCGACGCGTACTGCTTGAAGCGTTACTGCAGGAGCTTCAGGATCTGCTGCGGCTGCGAGTTCGCTTGCGCGAGCACCGAGATACCGGCTTGCTGCAGAACCTGCGCCTTGCTCAGGTTGGCCGTTTCCTGTGCGAAGTCGGCGTCCTGGATCGACGACTGAGCCGACGACAGGTCGGTCGATTGCGCTTGCTGCGTCGTGGTGATCGCCGTGAAGCGGTTTTGCGCCGCGCCGAGCGTTGCCTGCAGGTTGTCGACGGTGTTCAGCGCGTTGTCGATGGATTCCATTGCCATCGATGCGCCTTGGGCCGTCGAAATGTCGATGTTCGAAACTTTTGAAACCGTGTTCAGCGAATTGATTTGAGTACCGACCGACGCTTCCGAAGCGCCCGTGGCATCCACGACCGTGCTGGTAATGGTGGACGGCTGATACGAACCATCGGCGTTCTTCGCGCCTGCCGTCACAGCAATGCCAGCCTTCGCCGCAACTTGAGCCGAAACGGCCTGGTTGTTTTGGTCGGTGAACGTGAAGCCGCCGTTACCGTCCGATTCCACGTTGATCTGCGTGATAGCAGCCTGGTTCACGACCGTGGGCGTAGTCGTCGTGCCCGCCGTTTGTGCTCCGGTGAGTGCCGCGTTCAGGGCAGCGATAGTGCCTGCATCGCCGGTCGTCGTCGTATTGAGTGCAACAGCAGTCGCACCATTAATCGAAACGCTCCATGCCTTCGTCGTCGCATCTTGCGTATAGGTATTGCCATCGCTGTCGGTCGCGGAGATAGCACCCGTAGCGGACATGTTTACGGTAACGGATGTTGCCGCTGTATCACCCACAGAGTCAACGCCGTTATCGGCCACCGTAACGGCTTGCGTGTTCGATGCCTGGGAGTAGGTCGTGACATTGACCACCGAGCTTGCCGCAGCATTCAGAGCAGCAATGGTACCGGCATCGTCGGTCGCGTCGAGTGCCGTTGCAGGCCCACCACCTACCGAAACATTCCATGCGGGAGTCGCGCCCGCAGCAGCCGTGTTGGTATAGACGTTACCCTTGTTGTCCGTGTACGAAACCGTCGAACCCGTGATTGTGGCCGAAACCGAGGTCGCACCATTCGGCGTCTTCGAATTTGCCGCGTTCGTGACGTTCATCGACGCATCGATAACTTGCGTCGGGGACGTACCAGCAGCAAACGTCGAACCATCAGCGTTCAGCGCCAAGTTCGTGAACGAGCCCAGCGTATTTCCCGCTTGCGGAATACCGCCGCCGAGCGAGGCCGCGCTCATGTTCTGCGACAGATTCAGCGAGATCGTCTGGCCAACGTTCGCGCCGACCTGGAAGCTGACATTGCCCATCGAACCGTTCAGCACGTTCATGCCGTTGTACGTCGTTTGCGACGCGATACGGTTCACTTCCTGGATCTGCTGTGCGACTTCCTGTTGCAGTGCCTGGCGGTCGGTATCAGTCATGCTGCCGTCCGAGGCCTGGGTCGCAAGCTGACGAATGGTCTGGAGACTCGAGGTCAGCGACGCCAGGCCCGACGATGCGGTTTGCACCATCGACACGCCGTTGTTCGCGTTCGACACGCCCTGGTTCAGACCGTTGATCTGGGTCTGCATGATGTTCGAGATTGCGAGACCTGCTGCATCGTCTGCCGCGCTGTTGATGCGCTTGCCCGACGAGAGGCGCGTGATCGCTTGCGACAGCGCGCTGCCCGAGCTGGTCAGATTCTGCTGTGCAACCAGCGAGTTGATGTTGCTGTTAATTCCGAGCATGGAAATTCTCCTGGACGGGCGGTAAGCCCTATACGCCACATTGGCAGCGGCGGAAGCACTCGTTCATTGCTGGCCGCCTCAGTGAAGGTTGACGGCGTGGCAAAAAAAAACTTGAGGGGCGCGCGCAAACATTGCGACCTAATTTGCGTTTCGCATAAAGCAGGCGGTTCGCGCATCGAAGCGAACAAGCACACGTTTGCGCACGCGAGTTGCTCCAAAAGGCGTCGGGCGCGCGCGTGCGCCGGCGCCAGCGCACTGCAGCGTCGCCTGAGCGGGCGTATCCTCAACCCTTTCCGCTACCGCTTTACGCTGCCTCGCAGAGGATCGCACCAGGCGCCGAAGCGCCAAATCCGATCGACACAGGACGACACAGGAGAAATCATGGAACTACGCAACATCGGCACTTCGGCCTTGCAGGTCGCGCCGCTCATGTTCGGCGGCAACGTGTTCGGCTGGACCGCCGACGAAGCCACCTCGTTCTCGATTCTCGACGCCTTCACCGACGCCGGCCTCAATTTCATCGACACCGCGGACGTCTACTCCGCCTGGGTGCCGGGCAATCAGGGCGGCGAATCGGAGGCCATCATCGGCAAGTGGCTCGCCCGAAGCGGCAAGCGCGAGAAGGTGGTGATCGCAACGAAGGTGGCGAAGGACCCGCGCCGCCCAGGCCTTTCGGCCGCGAACATTCAGGCCGCCGTGGAAGATTCGCTGCGCCGCCTGCAGACCGATTACATCGACGTCTACTTCTCGCACGAAGACGACCAGAAAGTGCCGCTCGAGGAGACGCTCGGCGCCTACCAGCGCCTGATCGACGCGGGCAAGGTGCGCGTGGTGGGCGCGTCGAACTACACCGGTGCGCGCATCGAGGAAGCCCTCGCGGTCGCGCACAAGAACGGGCTGCCCGCGTACCAGATCGTCCAGCCCGAGTACAACCTGTACGATCGCGCGGCCTATGAGGCCGATATCGAGCCCGTCGCGCTCGCGCAGAAGCTCGCGGTCGTGCCCTATTACAGTCTTGCGAGCGGCTTTCTGTCGGGCAAGTACCGGTCGCGTGAAGACCTCGCGAAGAGCACGCGCGGCTCGCGCGTCGAGCGCTATCTCGACCATCGCGGGGTGCGCATTCTTGCGGCGCTCGATTTCGTGGCCGGGCGCCATGGCAGCACGCTGGCGGCCGTGGCGCTCGCGTGGCTGATCGCGCGGCCGAGCATCACCGCGCCGATCGCGAGCGCGACGTCGCTCGAGCAGCTCGCGAGCCTCGTGGCCGCGGTGCGCCTTAAACTCGACCCGGCGGACATCCAGGCGCTCAACGACGCGAGCGCTTGAGCCCCGCCTGGCATGGCGCGCAGGCGTTCATCCAGGAGTCCTGACGATGCGTGGCGGGGCCGCCGGACGGCGTCCGCCACGCAAGTGTCTGAGTAGAATCAAGAAAGTGTGGCTGGCGCGATCTTTTCCTGATATCATTGAGAGTGAATTGAGATCTTTGCCTGTTTTGTTGCCGTGTTCGTTACTGTTGGCGGCCGCAAACCGGCGGTCAGGTGTGTTGCAGCAAGGTCAACCTGATCGCGTTCCGCTGTGAACCCCCTACTTCTCTTTTCCGGCCTCCGTGGCCGCCTTGCCTTTCGTTACGCCCCATCGTGGCGAACGACCGGAGGGCCGGTGCGTGAATGGATTGACCATTTGCGCCTTTGAACCGTATCAAGCGATTGAGTTAGGAAATACATGACGACGATTCTTCTGAAGGAAAACGAGCCGTTCGAAGTGGCGATTCGCCGCTTCCGCCGCGCAATCGAAAAGAATGGCCTGATTGCCGAGCTGCGTGAGCGCCAGTCTTACGAAAAGCCGACGGCCGTGCGCAAGCGCAAGAAGGCTGCTGCTGTGAAGCGCCTGCACAAGCGTCTGCGTAGCCAGATGCTGCCGAAGAAGCTCCACTAAGAGCGCTTCAGCTTCCGCCAGACGGCGGCGCATGCTTCGAAAGAAGCTGCGCCGCCGTTTGCATTTCTGGCGCCCGCATTCGGCTTGCGCGTCTGCTGCGATTGCGCGAGCGCGAGCGCGCGCCGCGCCGGTTCGCCGGTTCAGGCGGCGTCCCGGAGCCGCTGCGGCGAAAGCCCGAACTGCGTGGCGATCGAAATCAGCCGGTCGTGCCATTCCCAGACGCCGAATACGTCGTGGACGTTTTGCAGGCAGCTCAGCAGGCTCACGGTGTTGGGGTCGTAGATGTTGATGTGGGCGCGCAGAAGTGCCTTTTTCAGCGCGGCGACGCCCACGTCCATCCATATGGGCACCTCGCTCGCCTCGCGTGCGAGATAGCGCACGGGGATGCCTTCCATCGCGCTCATGTAGTCGCGCGCACGGATAAAGCTGCCGACCGGGCAGCCGCCGTAGTTGCGCGTACCGCCGCTATAGCCACCCCGATAGGCCCCGCCGCCACAAGGCAGGAGCGCTGCGCGCCCTTGTCCATAGAGATGCGCGACGGCGTGGTCGAAGATCTCCTGATGGGTCAGGAAGTGCATGTTTTTCATCTCAGCCCCCTGCGCGACGCACAGCGGTAAGTCCTGCAGACGCGCCGCCGCGTGCCTTCGGCGCGCGTTCCCCGCGGCGGGCGTCCCGTGCGGCACATCTTGCCGGCGCAGCAACCGCGGACGCATCCATTGTCAGTTATAACGGCGCGCCGGAAGAAAACCGTTAGGCCGCGCACCAAGGCAGGCGGAAATCGCGCTGATCGGCGATTCGTGCAGCGTGGTACGGGGTATCGAGGCCGGTTCGTGTCCGGCTTCGGGCAGATTCAGGGCTGAATTACGTCCGATCAGTCGCCGGCTCGGGCTCCCGCTGGCGTGCGCGCCTTCGCGGCCGCGGTCTTGCCTTTGGCCTTCGATTTGGCGCCGCCGAGCACCGCGCAGGTTTGGCGGCACGCGCAGTCCCGCTCGTGGTCGTTGACCATACCCACCGCCTGCATGAACGCGTAGCAGATCGTGGTGCCGACGAACTTGCAGCCGTACTTTTTGAGCGCCTTGCTGAGCGCGTCGGAGACTTCGGTGGACGTGGGCGCGTCGCGATACGAGGCGAGGTCGTTCTGGATGGGCGTGTCGTCGACGAACGACCAGACGAATGCCGCGAGCGAGCCGTGCTCCGCCTGGATCTGCTGCACGGCGCGCGCATTCAGGATGGTGGCCTCGATCTTGGCGCGGTTGCGCACGATCGAGGCGTCCTGCATGAGCGTTTCGACGTGCTTCGGCGTGAAGCGCGCGACCTTCTCCACGTCGAAGTTGGCGAATGCGCGGCGATAGCCTTCGCGCTTGTTGAGAATCGTGGACCACGACAGCCCCGCCTGCGCGCCTTCGAGCACGAGCATTTCGTAGAGGTGGCGGTCGTCGCGCGAGGGCACGCCCCACTCCTCGTCGTGGTATTGCACATACTGCGGCGACGCGCCGGCCATTACCCAGTTGCAGCGGTGTGTCACGGTGAGTTCTCCATGCGAGTAGCCACGCAAGGATAGCGGATCGGCCGTGCGCCGCCACCTGGCCGTCCGGCTAATTGTGCGAAAGGCGCCGAGCCGTTAGTCTCTGCGGCACGGCTCAGTGTTCGCTTAGTGCTCGCTCAGTGCCCGAGAATCCTCAACTCACCGGCCCGCGCAAGGCGCGGCAAACATCATGCAGAAATATTCCTGGTTGATCGGCGTGGATGGCGGCGGCACCGGCACGCGCGTCGCGCTGGGCGACCCTCAGGGTGCGGAACTCGCGCGCGCGAGCGCGGGTCCGTCGGGGCTTGGGCTCGGCATCGAGCGCGCCTGGCAATCGATCGAAGAAGGCGCGCGCGCCGCCTTTGCACAAGCCGGGCTGGCGTTCGACTGGTCGCGGTGCGTGCTCGGCTGCGGCCTCGCGGGCGTGAACAATCCTGACTGGCTTGCCGCATTTCGCGCGGCAGCGCCGCCCGTCGCGGGCCTTGCGGTCGAGAGCGACGCCTACACGACGCTGCTCGGCGCACATGGCGGCGAGCCGGGCGTGGTCGTGGCGCTCGGCACGGGCAGCATCGCCGCTGCACTCGATGCGCGCGGTGCGTGCCGCATCGCGGGCGGCTTCGGCTTTCCGTCGGGCGACGAGGCCAGCGGCGCATGGTTCGGCCTGCGCGCGATCGTGTGGGCGCAGCAGTCGCTCGATGGCCGCGTCGTGCCCGATGCGCTTTCGCGAGCGCTGCTCGCTCACATCGGTGCGCTCGACCGCGAGAGCCTGATCGTCTGGCAGTGCGCGGCCAACCAGACCGCGTACGCGAGCCTCGCGCCCGTGGTGCTCGCGCACCGCGATCACCCGTTCGTGGCGAAGCTGCTGGCCGAGGCGGGCGAAGCCGTGGCGCGCCTGATCGTGGCGCTCGATCCTGAAGCTGCGTTGCCCGTGGCGCTTGCCGGAGGGCTCGGCCAGCCGCTTACCGACTGGGTGCCGCAAGCGGTGCGCGAGCGCTTGCGCGCGCCTCTCGCTGATTCCGCCTGTGGCGCCTTGCGGCTCGCGCGACGCGAGGCCGGGCGGATCGCAAGCGCTTAGGCGCAGCACTACCCGCCCTGGCTGGCTGGCGCTAATGCCGCTGCTCGGCCCCACGTTCAACGTGCCCGAAGACGATCCTCAAAAGCGCATCGCGGCGGCGCTCGCCGTCCGGTGCTAGCATTGAGGGTTTCCCCCAGTCCTCCGAATCGCCATGTACAAGATCATCGCAACCGATCTCGACGGAACGCTGCTCAACGCCGATCATCAACTGGATCCGTTCACGGTTGCCACGTTCGACAAGCTCAACGCGCAAGGGCTGCAGTTCATCATCGCGACCGGCCGCCATTATTGCGATGTGGCGAGCATCCGCGGCTTGCTCGGCGTTCCGGCGTATCTGATTACGTCGAACGGCGCGCGCGTCCATGGCCCCGACGACGCGCTGATCCACGCGCGCGACGTGCCCGAGCATGTAGTGCGCCGCCTCGTCGCGCCCGACACCGTGGGCGCGCATGGCCGCGTGATCGTGAGCCTCTTTACCGACAAGGAATGGTTCATCGACCGCGATGCGCCTCAACTGCTCGCCTACCACCAGGATTCGGGCTTCACGTATCGCGTGACCGGGGATCTCGGCGCGCTCGGCGGCGCGGGTGTCGCCAAGGCGCTCTACATTGGCGACCCGGCCGACCTCGCGCACGTTCAGCACAGCCTCGAGCGCGAGTTCGGCGACGCGCTCTACATCACCTATTCCCTGCCCGATTGCCTGGAAGTGATGGTCGCGGGCGTGTCCAAGGGGCGCGCGTTGCGCGTCGTGCTCGACCGGTTGAATCTGGATGTCGCGCGTTGCGTGGCGTTCGGCGACAACATGAACGATATCGACCTGCTCGAAACGGCGGGTCATCCGTTCATGATGAACAACGCGAATCCCGATCTGATCGCGCGCTTGCCTCAGGTGCCGCGCATCGGCAATAACTTCGAGGCCGGTGTCGCGCATCATCTGCGCAAGCTCTTTGCGCTCGATGACGAACTGGCGGGCTGAGCCGCATTAACCTGCATTAATTCGCGCTGGCCTTATCGCTTGGCGTTCAGGCTACTCGCCTCACGCTCACCCTATTGCGTAGCGGGAAGCGCCGCACACGGGCATTCATCCGACCGGCCGTCGAGCCCCTCGCGGTCGTGACTGAAGCGCGCGCTCGGCGTGGCGCCGCTCCAGTCGATGCGCACGACGTAGATGCTGTCGAAGTCGGCGCTTTTCCACTTGGGCACGTCGGATGCCTGTCCGCCATGCTCGGCCACGATCTTGCGCACCAGCGTCTCGATCTCGCGGTGCTCCCAGCCGATCAGCACCGTGCGGTTGCGCCACGCCGGATCGAGCAGCGTCTTTTCGAGCGCGTCGGTCCGGGCATAGCCATAAGGCGTCTGAATGGGCAGACCGAACTGAATGGCCGTGGGCTCGACGGTCGCAAGCGGGCGCACGTAGTAATAGGCGTGGCCGCCGTCGTCTTTCTGTTCGCCCGGGTCCGGCGCGTAGATCGCATCGGGCTTGCCGTACTTCGCCGCAATCACCGCGGGCAGCGCGAGCGCGCGATTCAAGCCCTTGCAGTTGAGCTGGCCGAGCCCTTCGGCGGGCTTTTCGCCGTGACGCACGAAAACCAGTGTTTCGATGTCCTGTGCACTTGCAGCGTGCGCGGGGCTCGTGCTCGCAAGTACGCCGCCGGCGGCCGTCGCGAACAGCGTCGCCAGAATCGCAGCACGCCGCGTGATGGGACGAAGCGCTAGAGCACCAAGCGCACCAGGCACCATCGGTGCGACGAGGCGGCCCAGCGAATATCGTGAACGCTTCATGCTGTGCGCCTTGAATTCGAGATGAACGGGTCGCCCGATTCTAGCAACGCTACCACAGCCGCTTCGCGTGGCCACGCATCCCGCTCGCCATTGCACGCGGCCATACCGTCGCCGCGAGTTCTGGCAGGCCATGATGCAATGCGTGGAAGCGCATCCACCCGGTAATTAATGCGCGTGTGAAAAGCTACGCGAATAGATACGCGTAAAGATCCAGCAAAGTCCGAAAAAAGATTCGACAAAACGAAAACGGGCACCGAGGCGCCCGTTGTATCGAACCGGGTAGAGGACGCGGTTTATGCCTGCACGCGAGCCGGAAGTTCTGCCACGGCTTCGCGGCGGCCCGCGATCATCGGATAGACCACGCCGGCGATCACTGCGCCGACGATCGGCGCGACCCAGAAGAGCCACAGCTGCGAGAGCGCCTCGCCGCCCACGAACAGCGCCGGGCCGGTCGAGCGCGCCGGGTTCACCGACGTATTGGTGACCGGAATCGAGATCAGGTGGATGAGCGTGAGGCACAGGCCGATGGCGATCGGCGCGAAGCCTGTGGGCGCGCGCTTGTCGGTTGCGCCGAGGATCACGAACAGGAAGAACGCCGTCATCACGACTTCGCAGACGAATGCCGCGGCGAGCGTGTAATGGCCCGGCGAGTGGTCGCCGTAGCCGTTGGTGGCGAAGCCGCTCGCAACGAGGTCGAAGCCCGGCTTGCCGGTGGCGATGCAGGCGAGCACCGCCGCGCCGAGCACGGCGCCGATCACCTGGGCGACGATGTACGGCACGAGGTCACGCGCCGGAAAGCGCCCGGCGACCATGAGCCCGACGCTCACCGCGGGATTCAGATGGCAGCCCGAAATATGGCCGATCGCGAATGCCATGGTGAGCACCGTCAGGCCGAACGCGAATGCGACGCCGACGAAGCCGATGCCGAGGCCCTGCACCGGACCGTCGAAATGAGCGGCGAGCACGGCGCTGCCGCAACCGCCGAGCACGAGCCAGAAAGTGCCGAAAAGCTCGGCAAGAAGTCGTTTGGATAAGTGCATTTCGTGATGCCTCGAAAAGGTATTTGACGGGAGCCGCGTAAAGCGCCGGCGCCAGGAAATGCCAGATTCTAGGGATTCACGAAAAGCGTGGGTGTCAAGGATTGTCAATTCCGCAGTAATTGCTCTCATTATTGCGGCGGATGCACTCCGAATGTCATATCGGGCGGGCAATCGCTAAATGCCACAATATCCCGATAAAGCAGTATTAGCATCGATTGCTAATTCTCTTATTTGCGTCTAATCTCCGTTCGAGTCAGTTAGATCGACAATGAAGGGAGAGGGAAATGTCGCAATATTCAGAACTCAAGGCCCAGATCGCCAAACTCCAGGCGCAGGCCGACGAAGCGCGGCGTACCGAAATCGCCGACGTCATCGCGATGATCCGGGAAAAGATCGTGGAGTATGGCTTGTCCGCCCAGGACCTCGGCTTTGCGGTGGCCGCGAAGCGCGGACGCCCGCCCAAGAAGGCACCGCTGCCCGCGCGCTATCAGGATCCGAAGACGGGCGCGACCTGGAGCGGGCGCGGCAAGCCGCCTAAATGGATTGCGGGCAAGAATCGCGAGCGCTATTTGATCGGTTGATTGTTGTTATCAAAATGTCAGGTCGCGCGATGCCGGGCGACCTGCGCGGAACCGCTCCAGCCTATTCTCTTATCCAGATAAAAAGAGCCGCATGTAACATGCGGCTCTTTTTTAGCTTTGGAAAATCGCGCTATTGAGCGGTACGCAAACGATTCACGCGGCCTTTTCTCTGATTTTTTATCTCAAAGTGAGGCATTCCGCGCATTCAGCCCGCGGCTGCGACACGGCGAAGCATCGGACGCCGCGTGGCTTCGATCAGCGCCGAATAGCTTTCGACGTAATTGCTGGCCATCGTGTGCGAGGTGAAGCGGCGTTCGAACTGCGCGCGAATGGCGTCGCGCGAAAGCGTGTCGATATTCTGCAGCGCCGCCACGGCGCCCTGGACGTCCTCGCAGATATAGCCGGTCACGCCCGGATCGATCACCTCGGGCACCGAGCCGCGGTTGAACGCGACCACGGGCGTGCCGCAGGCCATCGCCTCGATCATGACGAGGCCGAACGGCTCGGACCAGTCGATCGGGAACAGGAGCGCCTTGGCGCCCGAGAGGAACTCCGGCTTCTGGGCCTCGTTGATCTCGCCCACGAACTCCACATGCGCCTGCGAAAGCAGCGGCTCGATCTCGCTCTTGAAGTAGTCCTGGTCGACCTTGTCCACCTTGGCCGCGATCTTCAGCGGCAGGCCGGAGAGCGCGGCGATCTTGATCGCGGTGTCCACGCGCTTTTCCGGGCAGATGCGGCCGAGGAACGCGAGGTATTCGGGCTTGCGGCTCGTTTGCGGCGTGAGCAGATTCTTCGGCAGGCCGTGGTAGATCGTGTTCAGCCAGTTGGCCTGACCCAGCGGCTGGCGCTGCGAGTCCGAAATCGAAATGACGGGCGCCTCCGGGAACGAGTCGAACACCGGCTGCAGCTCGGGCAGGTCGAGGCGGCCGTGCAGCGTCGTCACGAACGGCGTGTCGAGCGTCGAAAACAGCGGGAACGGCAGGTAGTCGAGGTGAAAGTGCAGCACGTCGAATTCGTGCGCCATGCGGCGCACGCGCTCGAGCAGGACGATGTGCGGGGCGAGCGCGTCGCGGATCGTCGGGTCCAGACGTAGCGCGCGTGGCCACGCCGCTTCGAGTTTGGCCGAGGTGACCGAATCGCCGCTGGCGAACAGCGTCACGTCATGGCCGAGGTCGACGAGCGCTTCGGTCAGATAGGACACGACGCGCTCGGTGCCGCCGTAGAGTTTCGGCGGAACGGCTTCGTAAAGTGGCGCAATTTGTGCGATTCGCATTTGGCTAGATCTCCTTGGCAGATGCCGCGTGGCGTGCGACTGGCATGGCAATGTGCCCGGTCAGGCATTTCGGTATCGGGTTATCCCTGAGTTCGATTATGAACATTTGAATGTGCAATACGAGTTGTTTTGCAATCACTTAATGTTGTTACAGCGGGAAACACCGCCTGTAAGCACGCATTGCAAAGCGTGACGCGCAGGAGCGCAGCGATGAGCAATTCATGTGCCTGAACGTTCTAATATGGTCTGACCCTGCGCACACATTTGTTACGCATCAATGAAAAGGCTTTTATAATCGACAGACGATAAGAAAAATATGCCATAGGCATTGTTCTCAGCGCCTTCCTTCTCTCTTTTCCCTGCTTGTCAGAAAAATTCCTACATAAAAAGGAAAATTTTTCTCGCAACGCGTCGCGGCATCCGTCCGATTTCCAATTGCGAGCGCCCTCGCCACAATGCGGGGACGACCACTAGACGGGCCGTTCGCCTTGCCGTGCGCTTTTTGCGCGCCTCGTGTCGAACGAGCAAACGTTTCCGTTACAAGGCCTGACGAGCCGCTACGTTTCGAATTCGGGGGAATCCATGAGCGCGACGACGCCAAGCGACATGCTCAGCGAGATCAATGAAGTCAATCTGTCGTATCTGTTGCTCGCGCAACGGCTGCTGCGCGAAGACCGGCCGGCCGGCATGTTCCGCATGGGCATCTCGGAGCAACTGGCCGACGTGCTGACCCGGCTCAGCGCCGCGCAGGCCGCGCGCCTTGCCGCATCGAGCCAGCTCCTGTGCCGCTTCCGCTTCGACGAGCACGCGATCCTGAGCGCGCTCGCCGAGAAGGGCAAAGCCGCGCAGATCCAGGCCGCCATGCTCATGGCCGATCAAGGCGTCGAGCAGATCGGCTGAATCGCGTCGTTTCCGGTCGCGGTGCGTTATGCGCGCAGTTGGCCTGCGCGATTCCCAGCCCGCCGTAACATCTGTGCCGCTCCGATTCGCCGCGTGCTCGCGGCCGCGCATCGTCACCTTCGAGCGCTTTCTATCTATCTAGATAAAGGGCCCCTCCGCCAGCCACTCATCCCCAAGTCCGCCCGGCCTCGCATTCCGAACCGGCCCTCAAACGTTTGCCCCTGCGGAAAACACGCATCCGCCCGGTCTCAAAGTTTTTCGCGCCGGTGCCGTAAACCCAATCAAGGGCGCGGGCCGATGGGGGCACGCGTCGCAATCTTCAGTGAGGACCCGGCAGTGCTGATTATCGTGGGAACACTCGTGACGATCGTCTGCGTCTTCGGCGGCTACGCGCTGGAGGGCGGCCATCTGGCTGCGCTCATGCAGCCGATGGAGCTGTTGATGATCGGCGGCGCGGGCGTCGGCGCGTTCATCCTCGGCAACGGCATGAAGACGATCAAGGCGACGCTGCGCGTCCTCCCGTCGCTCTTCAAAGGCGCGAAGTACAACAAGGACGTATACATGGAGCTGCTCGCGCTGCTCTATGTCCTGCTCGCGAAGGCGCGCAAGGAAGGCACGCTCACGCTCGAAGCCGATATCGACGATCCGCAGAAGAGCCCGATCTTCACGCAGTACCCAAAGATCCTGGCCGACCACCACATCGTCGAATTCCTCACCGACTACCTGCGGCTCATGGTGGGCGGCAACATGAACGCCTTCGAGATCGAGAGCCTCATGGACGAGGAGATCGAGACGCATCACTCGGAGGGCGAGGCGCCCGCGCATGCGCTCTCGAAGGTGGGCGACGCGATGCCGGCGTTCGGCATCGTCGCGGCGGTGATGGGCGTCGTGCACACGATGGCGTCCGCCGACAAGCCGCCCGCGGTGCTCGGCGAGATGATCGCCCAGGCGCTCGTGGGCACCTTCCTCGGCATTCTGCTTTCGTATGGCCTGATCGGCCCGCTCGCGAGCCTCGCGGAGCAGCGCGTGACCGAGTCGACCAAGATGTTCCAGTGCATCAAGGTGACGATCCTCGCGAGCCTGAACGGCTACGCGCCCGCCATTGCCGTCGAGTTCGGCCGCAAGGTGCTGTTCTCGACCGAGCGTCCGTCGTTCACGGAGCTCGAAGAGCACGTGCGCCGCGTGAAGGCGAAGTAAGCGCGACGACGCGAAACACGACCAGGACGGCGACGATCATGAAGCACGAGAGCCACGAGGCACAGGCCATGCAGACGGGGGGTGACCGATGAGCGGCAACAAGGACCGCGCCATCGTGGTGAAGCGCGCCGCGCCGAAGAAGGGCGGCCATCACGGCGGCGCATGGAAGCTCGCCTACGCGGACTTCATGACCGCGATGATGGCGTTCTTCCTGCTGATGTGGCTGCTTTCGTCGGCGTCGACGGTGCAGTTGCGCGGCATCGCCGATTACTTCAACCAGCCGCTCAAGATCACGCTCTGGGGCGGCGAGCGCAGCGCCGAGGATTCGAGCATCGTGAAGGGCGGCGGCCGTGACATCTCCTCGCAGGACCAGGGCGTCACGCGGCGCAGCGACGGCATGCGGGCGCAGTCGGAGCGCACCGTCGCGCACGCCGACGACCAGTCGCAGAACAAGCAGGAAGGCTCGCTCGAACGCCAGGAGCAGGTGCGCCTGCACGACCTCCAGGTCAAGCTGATGG
Organism: Paraburkholderia sp. J63; assembly: GCF_905220245.1. NCBI lineage: Bacteria > Pseudomonadati > Pseudomonadota > Betaproteobacteria > Burkholderiales > Burkholderiaceae > Paraburkholderia > Paraburkholderia sp. J63. Next base: position 175,281 of record NZ_CAJMZF010000011.1, read on the forward strand.
CCGCGATCGAGGCCAATCCGGTGCTGCGCCAGTTCAAGCAGCAGATCCGCATCGACTCGACGCTGCAGGGGCTGCGCATCGAGATCGTCGACTCGCAGAAGCGGCCGATGTTCGCAACGGCGCGCGACGTGGTCGAGCCGTATATGCGCGACATCCTGCGCGAGATCGGCAAGACGCTCAACGACGTGCCCAACCGCATCGTCGTGCAGGGCCACACCGACGCCGTGCCCTATGCGGGCGGCGAGAAGGGCTATAGCAACTGGGAGCTTTCGGCGGACCGCGCGAACGCCTCGCGGCGCGAGCTGATCGCGGGCGGCATGGACGAATCGAAGGTGCTGCGCGTGCTCGGTCTTGCCTCGACGCAGAACCTGAACAAGGCCGATCCGCTCGATCCGGAGAACCGCCGCATCAGCATCATCGTGCTCAACAAGAAGTCCGAAGACGCGCTGACGCACGACGACACCACGACCACCACGCTCTCCGACGACGCGGCGGGCTCGGGCAAGACGCTGTTGCCTGGGCAGCTCGCACCGGCGGCGGGCGGGGCGCAAAGGGTGGCGCCGGCGCAGGTGCCTGGGCAGTTGCCAGCGCAGTTGCCAGGTGCGGCGCCGGCGGGCGTGAAGCTAACGTCGGTGGCGCCGTACCTGGCGCCTGCGGCGCCCGCCATACCGGGCAAACCGCTTGAGCCGTGAGGCGCGGCAAAGCATTAGTTAAGGCAGAAAGACAGGAACGGCGCGGCGAGAGGCGAAGCGGCGCGAACCCAGAGCGCGAACCCAGGCGCGCGCGAACGAGGAAGGGATGATCAGAAATATTCTGGCGATCGACGATTCGGCGTCCATGCGGGAGATCCTGCGTGCGGCGTTCGTATCGGCGGGTTACGAGGTGACCGTGGCGGGCGACGGCGAGGACGGGCTCGAGCATGCGCTCGCGCAGCGCTTCGATCTCGTGCTCACCGACCTGTACATGCCGCGCATGAGCGGGCTCGACCTGATCAAGCGCCTGCGCGCGAACCCTTCGTACCTGGAGACGCCGATTCTCGTGCTGACCACGGAGTCGGACGAAGGCTTCAAGGCGGCGGTGCGCGATGCAGGCGCGACAGGCTGGATCGAAAAACCGGTGGACCCCGAGCTGCTCGTCGATCTGGCGAGCGCGCTCGGCGAAACGAATACATGAGGCGCGCGGGCCGATGCGACTGCGCGGGGCTGAACCGAAAGCCCCACGGCGCGCCGGCCACGCAATTTTCGCGGTGAAAGCGCAATGACTCTCGACATCACTCAGTTTTATCAGACGTTCTTCGACGAGGCCGACGAACTGCTCGCGCAGATGGAGCAGCTCCTCCTGAACCTGAACGTCGGTCAGCCCGATCCCGAGGACCTGGCGGCGATCTTTCGCGCGGCCCACTCGATCAAGGGCGGCGCGGCGACCTTCGGCTTCACGGCGCTCACCGAGACGACTCACATCCTGGAGTCGCTGCTCGATCGCGCGCGCAACAACGAGCTCGTGCTGCGCAAGGACATGATCGACACGTTCCTCGAAACCAAGGACGTGCTCTCCGACCAGCTCGCGGCCTACCGCGCGAGCGCCGAGCCCGACGCGTCGGCCGCCGCCGCCGTGCGCGCCAGGCTCGAGCAGCTCTATGCGGAAAGCCGTGGGCTTGCTGCTGCGCCGGCTGCTGCTGCGGTCGTCGCGGCGCCGGTTGTGGCTGCGGCCGCTGCGGTTTCCGCACCTGCTCCTGCCTATGCAGGCGACTCCGAAGAAGATCTCGACGCCGCATTCGAAGCGAACCTGCCCGCCGCGATGGCCGCGCGCGCAGACGTAGCGACGCCCGACGTAGCGACGCCCGGCGTTCCCGAGCACGTGGTGGACGAGGCGATCGCCGCCGCTCCGGCAGGCGCCGCAGCGGGTGGCGGGGCCGAAGGCCCGCACCTGCGCATCACGCTGCGCCGCGTGGACGCCAAGGATCAGGAGCTGCTCGCCGAAGAACTCGGCAATCTGGGCCGCGTGCTCGGTCAGATGAAGAACGGCGAGGACCTCACGCTCTGGCTCGAAACCGACGTGCCCGCCGACGACATCATCGCCGTGTGCTGCTTCGTGATCGACGAAAGCCAGATCGTGATCGGTCGCGGCGCCGCTCCGCAAGGCGAGGCCGGCGCCGCGCCCACCGCGCAGGCATGCGCCGTTGCTGCGCCCGAGTCCGCGATTGCGCCCGTGGTGCAATCCGCGCCGCAGGCAGCGCCCGCCGTCGCGCAGACGTTCGCGCCTCAGACGCAAGCCGAAGCGAACGCGCCCGTCGCGCCCGCAGCAGCGGCCCCAGGCGCACCAGCAGCGCACGCCGCCGAGCACGAGCGCAAGGCACGTCCGGCCGCCGCGGCGGCATCGGCGGAAGGCAGCTCGATTCGCGTGGGCGTGGAGAAGGTCGACCAGCTCATCAACCTCGTCGGCGAGCTCGTCATCACTCAGGCGATGCTGGCGGAAACCACGAGCAGCTTCGACCCCGCGCTGCACGACCGGCTTTTCAACGGCATGGCGCAGCTCGAGCGCAACGCGCGCGACCTGCAGGAAGCGGTGATGTCGATCCGCATGATGCCGATGGATTACGTGTTCAGCCGCTTCCCGCGTCTCGTGCGCGATCTCGCCGCGAAGCTCGGCAAGGAAGTGGAGCTCGTCACGTTCGGCCAGGCGACCGAGCTCGACAAGAGCCTCATCGAGCGCATCATCGACCCGCTCACGCACCTCGTGCGCAACTCGCTCGACCACGGCATCGAAACCGTTCAGGCGCGCCGCGCCGCGGGCAAGGACGGCACGGGCCAGCTCGTGCTGTCCGCCGCGCACCACGGCGGCAATATCGTGATCGAGGTGAGCGACGACGGCGCGGGCCTGCGCCGCGACAAGATCCTCGCGAAGGCGATCAAGCAGGGCATGCAGGTCAGCGAAACGATGACCGACGAAGAGGTCTGGAACCTCATCTTCATGCCGGGCTTCTCGACGGCCGAGCAGGTCACGGACGTCTCGGGCCGCGGCGTGGGCATGGACGTCGTGAAGCGCAACATCCAGTCGATGGGCGGCCACGTCGAGATCACCTCGCACGCGGGCAAGGGCACCACCACGCGCATCGTGCTGCCGCTCACGCTCGCGATTCTCGACGGCATGTCGGTGAAGGTCGGCAACGAGATCTTCATCCTGCCGCTGAACTTCGTGATGGAGTCGCTGCAGCCGCGCCACGAAGACATCTACACCGTCACCAACGGCGACCGCGTGGTGCGTGTGCGCGGCGAATATCTGCCGCTCGTGGCGCTGCACCAGGTGTTCAACGTGGACGGCGCGCGCACGGACCCGACGCAGGGCATCGTCACCATCATGGAAACCGAGGGCCGACGCTTTGCCATGCTGATCGACGAGCTCGTGGGCCAGCAGCAGGTCGTGGTGAAGAACCTCGAAACGAACTATCGCAAGGTGCACGGCATTTCGGCGGCGACCATTCTCGGCGACGGCAGCGTCGCGCTGATCGTCGACGTGGCCGCGCTCAATCGCGAGACGCGCGCTTCGCACGGCGTGAGCATGGGCGGTGCGGCCAGAAATGCCGGGGCATTCGCCGAATTCGCCTGAGCACGCACGTGAATACGCACATGAGCACGCAGGAAAAGCAGGCCGTGCGCGCCGGCGCGCGGCAGCTTGAAAGATTGAACAGCAGTCCGGATCAACCAACCATTTCCCAACCGTTCAGGGGCTAACGTGGCAGAAGTCCAATCCATCCATGGCAGCGGCGCGCAGGGCGCCGTAGCTGGCGCGCACCGCCGCGACGCGCAACAAGTCGATGCAGGCGGTCAGGAGTTTCTCGTCTTCACGCTCGGCGCGGAAGAGTACGGCATCGACATTCTCAAGGTCCAGGAGATCCGCGGCTACGAAAGCGTGACGCGCATCGCGAACGCGCCCGAGTTCATCAAGGGCGTGATCAACCTGCGCGGCATCATCGTGCCGATCGTGGACATGCGCATCAAGTTCCATCTGGGCCGCGTCGAGTACGACCACCAGACCGTCGTGATCATCCTGAACGTCGCGCATCGCGTGGTGGGCATGGTGGTGGACGGCGTCTCCGACGTGCTCACGCTGCAGACGGACCAGATCATGCCCGCGCCCGAGTTCGGCGCGACGCTCACGACCGAGTACCTCACCGGGCTCGGCACCGTGGACGGCCGCATGCTGATCCTGATGGACATCGAAAAGCTCATGACGAGCCGCGAGATGGCGCTGATCGAAGCGCTCGGCGCGTGAGCGCGGGTTTCATCGGTTGAGGTCGATCGGTCGAAGTTGATCGTAGTCGATCGGTCAGGGGCAGGATCAAGCGCAGGAAGCAGGGTTGCTGCGGGGGACGGGCCGCGAGGTCCGCGATAGAGGAAGAGCGGAAAGCCGCCGGCGCAAGCAGTGAGGCGCACGGACAAGAGCGGCGCACCGCCATGCCTTGCGCGCTTTTCACGCGTCGAGCCGCAATCGCTGCACAGGACAGGAGCAAACGAGATGTTGCACAGGTGGTCGATCCGCACGACGCTCACGGGCGTCGGAGTCATTCTGTTGGCGCTGATGGGGATTGTCGGCGCGCTCGGGCTCGTCGCGCTCGGCAATGCGAGCGATTCGCTCGTCACGATCGCGCGCGGCGATCTCGTCGCCGTGCGTTCGCTCAGCGACGCGTCGTCATATCTGCTGCGCACGCGCGTCTCGCTCGACCGCGTGAATTCGCTGTACGCGGCGGGCCAGAACGACGAGGCGAAAAAAGTCATCGACCGCGCCGACTTTTTGCTCGGCAAGTCGAACGAGGCGTGGAAGACCTTCCAGGCCGCGCCTAAGCACGGCATCGATGCGGCGGCGCTCGACGCACTCAACGCGAAGCGCGCGAGCCTGATGCAGGACGGCGTAGCGCCCGAATTCGCGGCGCTGCGCGCCAACGATCAGGCCGCGTACCACGCGATCGCCGACACGAAGATCAGCCCGATGTTCGTCGACTACGACAACTCGGCCGCGCCGATCGCGCAGGATTTGCAGGACGGCGCGCAGGCGCGCGAAGAAAGCGCGCGCGCGGAAATCTCGCTCATGCGCACGCTGATCGGCGTGGCGATCGCGGTGGCGTTCGTGATCGTGGTGACGATCAGCGTGGCCATGCGCGGCCTGATCGTGCAGCCGCTCGCCGACGCCGTGCAGTCGTTCGAGCGCATCGCGCACGGCGACCTCACCGAGCGCATCGACGTGTATAGCAAGAACGAGATCGGGCGTCTCTTTGCCGGTATCAAGCGCATGCAGGAAAGCCTCGTCACGCTGGTCTCGGCCGTGCACTCGGGCGCGGGCTCGATCGACGTGGGTGCGCGCGAGATCGCCATGGGCAACACCGATCTCTCACAACGCACCGAGCAGCAGGCCGCGTCGCTGCAGGAGACGGCGTCGAGCATGGAGCAGCTTACGGGCACCGTGCGCCAGAACGCCGAGAACGCGCGCCAGGCGAGCCAGCTCGCCGTCAACGCATCGGATATCGCGACGCGCGGCGGCGTGGTGGTGGGCGAGGTCGTCGACACGATGCAGGACATCGCCGCGAGCTCGGCGAAGGTCGTGGACATCATCAGCGTGATCGAAGGCATCGCGTTCCAGACCAATATCCTCGCGCTGAACGCGGCCGTGGAAGCGGCGCGCGCGGGCGAGCAGGGCCGCGGTTTCGCCGTGGTCGCGGGCGAAGTGCGCAGCCTCGCGCAGCGCAGCGCGAGCGCGGCCAAGGAAATCAAGGAGCTCATCAACGATTCGGCGCAGAAGGTGCAAAGCGGATCGGAGCTCGTGGGCCGCGCCGGCACGACGATGGAGGAAATCCTTCAGGCCGTGCGCCGCGTGACCGACATCATGGGCGAGATCAGCGCGGCTTCGGTGGAGCAGTCGGGCGGCATCGAGCAGGTGAATCGCGCCGTCACGCAGATGGACACCGTCACGCAGCAGAACGCGGCGCTCGTCGAGGAGGCGGCCGCGGCCGCGGCGTCGCTCGAGGAGCAGACGCGCAATCTGCAAACCGTGCTCGCGACGTGGCGCACGAATGGCGGTGGCCGTGGCGCCGAGACGCGCGTGGTGAATGCGGGGCGTGCGGCGGGTTCGCTGGGTTCGACCGTCGCGGCGGCTGGCGCGCATGCCGTGAAGCCTGAAGTCAAGGCGGCGCCGGCGCTTGCGGGTACGGCTGCGAGGCGCGCGCCGTCGGTGACGGCCAGCGCGGTGGGTTCGGGTGCGAAGCCTGCGGCAGCTGTCGATGCGGCTGCGGCGAAGCCGAAGCAAAGGCCGGTCGCCGCGGCGCGCGTCGAACCGCAGGTGATCAGCACGGCGTCGTCCGCGAAGGACGATGGCGACTGGGAAACGTTCTGAGCCACTGAGCAACAGGAAGCGGCGGGCCCCACCAGGACCCGTCCGGCACACGCGGAAATAGACGCGACAACAGGCACAGCAACGAGCACGGCAATGCACATGAGCGCACAAGGACGGCACGATACGCATCGCAGCGCGGCCCACGAGGCCACGCGGGCGCTGCACGCCGCGCACGCGCCGCACGCATTGCAGGCGGGCGGGCGCGCGCAGCGCAGCGGAGCGGCGTCATGAAGGCGCTGCGTTTTTCCCGCACCGCGCGCACGGACCAGCTCGAGCGTGGCGAACGCGGCGACGCGTCCCGCACGCTAGCGTCCGCGACGTCTACCGCGCCCGGCGAAGGCAGCGCGCGCGATTTCGAGTTCACGCCGGCGGACTTCGAGCGCATCCGCGCGCTGATCCATCGCCGCGCCGGCATCTCGCTCTCGGACCACAAGCGCGACATGGCGTACAGCCGCCTCGCGCGGCGCCTGCGCGCGCTCGGGCACGAGAGCTTCCGCGCGTATCTCGACGAGCTCGAACAGCGCAACGACGCGAGCGAGTGGGAGGCGTTCACCAACGCGCTCACCACCAACCTCACGGCGTTCTTTCGCGAGGCGCATCACTTCCCGATCCTCGCCGACTTCGTCAAGCGCCGCTCGCAGGTTTCGGTGTGGTGCTCGGCGGCGTCGACGGGCGAGGAGCCGTACTCGATCGCGATGACGCTGATCGAGGCGCTAGGCGAGCGCGCCGCACGCGAGGCGCGTGTGCTCGCGACCGACCTCGACACCCAGGTGCTCGCGAAAGCGGACGCGGGCGTGTACGCCTTCGACCAGGTGAAGCATCTCTCGCCGGAGCGCCTCAAGCGCTTCTTCCTCAAGGGCACGGGTGGGCACGCGGGCCTCGTGAAAGTGCGCCCGGAGCTGCGCCAGATGATCCGCTTCGAGCAACTGAATCTCACCGACGCGGACTACGGCTTGCGCACGACGTTCGACGCCATTTTCTGCCGCAACGTGATGATCTATTTCGACAAGCCGACCCAGGCGCAGGTGCTCGCGCGCTTCGAGCCGCTGATGAAGCCCGACGGCCTGCTGTTCGCGGGTCATTCGGAGAACTTCACGTATGTGACGCAGGCGTTCCGCCTGCGCGGGCAGACCGTGTACGAGCGCGCGCCGGGAGCGGGCGCAACGGCGGCGAAGCACGGCGCGAAAGTCGAGCCGATGGGAGCGAACGCATGAGCACGCGCCTGCCTATCGCGACCAACCGCTATTTCGACTCGCACTTCCAGCGCCCCGGCGTGAAGCTGCTGCCCAACGAATTCTTCACCACGAGCGACGACATGGTGCTCGTCACCGTGCTGGGCTCGTGCGTGGCCGCCTGCATCCAGGACCGTACGGCCGGCATCGGCGGCATGAATCACTTCATGCTGCCCGACGACGGCGCCGACGCCAACAACATGCTGCCCGCCGCCTCGGACGCGATGCGCTACGGCGCCTACGCGATGGAAGTGCTCATCAACGAGCTGATCAAGGCGGGCGGGCGGCGCGAGCGCTTCGAGGCGAAGGTGTTCGGCGGCGCGGCCGTGCTCGCGGGCATGACGACGATGAACATCGGCGACCGCAACGCCGCGTTCGTGCGCCGCTATCTCGCGACCGAGAGCATCCGCATAGTCGCCGAGGACCTGCAGGGCTCGCATCCGCGCAAGGTAGCGTTCCTGCCGCGCACGGGCCAGGTCATGGTCAAGAAGCTGCGCCTCTCGCAGGAGGCGAGCGTAACCGAGCGCGAGCAGCAGCTCGCGCGGCAAACGCCCGAGGCGCGCGCCGAGCGGCTCGCGCGGGCCCGCGCGCGCGTGGAGCTGTTCGGCTTGGGCAGCGCGGCGCGCAGCGGCCCGGGTGACCCCGGCAGCACGGGCAGCACCGCCGCGAGCGCCGCCACATTTACATCATCCGCGCCGCAGCCAGCGCGCCCGCGCATCGAGCTGTTCGGCTCGAACGCGGCGGCTGCGCGGCCATCCGGTCAAGACAACGCCAGGACAGTAGAGGAGGCGTGAACGCTGTGCAGAAAATCAAGGTTCTCTGCGTCGACGATTCGGCGCTGATCCGCAGCCTGATGACAGAGATCATCAACGGGCAGCCGGACATGACCGTCGTCGCCACCGCGCCCGATCCGCTCGTGGCGCGCGAGCTCATCAAGCAGCACAACCCCGACGTGCTCACGCTCGACGTCGAAATGCCGCGCATGGACGGTCTCGACTTTCTCGAGAAGCTCATGCGCCTGCGGCCGATGCCGGTCGTGATGGTCTCCTCGCTCACCGAGCGCGGCAACGAGATCACGCTGCGCGCGCTGGAACTGGGCGCGGTCGACTTCGTGACGAAGCCGAAGGTGGGCATTCGCGACGGCATGCTCGAATACGCCGAAAAGCTCGCCGACAAGGTGCGCGCCGCCGCGCGCGCGCGCGTGCGCCCGGCTGCGCGCGCGCATGCGCCGGTTGCTGCCGCGGGCGCGGCAGTCGGTGCGGCCGCTCATGCGGGGCCTTCCGCCGGCGCGCACGGCGCGCCAGGCGCCCATGTGCACGCGCCGGTTCACGCCGCGCCGATGCTCAACAATCCACTCGTCTCGACCGAGAAGCTCGTGATCGTCGGGGCGTCGACGGGCGGCACCGAGGCGATCCGCGAAGTGCTGCAGCCGCTGCCGCCCGACGCGCCCGCGGTGCTGATCGCGCAGCACATGCCGCCCGGCTTCACGAAGTCGTTCGCGCAGCGCCTGAACGGCCTGTGCCGCATCACCGTGAAGGAAGCCGAGCACGGCGAGCGCGTGCTGCCAGGACACGCCTATATCGCGCCGGGCCACGCGCATTTGCTGCTCGCGAGAAGCGGCGCGAACTACATCGCCCATTTGTCCGACGAGCCGCCCGTGAACCGGCACCGGCCGTCGGTGGACGTGCTGTTCCGCTCGGCGGCGCTGCACGCGGGCAAGAACGCGATCGGCGTGATCCTGACGGGCATGGGGCGCGACGGCGCGGCGGGCCTGCTGGAGATGCGCCAGGCTGGCGCCTTCACACTCGCGCAGGACGAGGCGAGCTGCATCGTGTTCGGCATGCCGCGCGAGGCGATCGCGATGGGCGCCGCCGACGAAGTCGCGCCGCTCGCCGACATGAGCCGCCGCGTGATGACGCGTCTGGCCAGCATGGGCGAGCGGGTACAGCGCGTGTAGTGCGCGTAGTACGTGTAGCGAGCGTGTAGCGAATCTGACGATCGCGCGGCCGTGCAAGGCACGCGCGATCGATGACGATGAATCGACCCGGACGGGCGTTGGGCCTGTCTGGATCACTGCCCGGGTTTTGGCCTGGAGGAATGGAACCAAGATGGATAAGGGAATGAAGATTCTGGTAGTGGACGACTTTCCGACGATGCGACGGATCGTCCGCAACCTGCTCAAGGAACTGGGCTACGCGAACGTCGACGAAGCCGAAGACGGCGCCGCGGGCCTCGCGCGCCTGCGCGGCGGCAGCTACGACTTCGTGATTTCCGACTGGAACATGCCGAACCTCGACGGCCTCGCGATGCTCAAGGCCATCCGCGCCGATGCGACGCTTGCGCACCTGCCGGTGCTGATGGTGACGGCGGAGTCGAAGAAGGAAAACATCATTGCCGCGGCGCAGGCGGGCGCGAGCGGCTACGTCGTGAAGCCGTTCACGGCGGCGACGCTCGACGAGAAGCTCAACAAGATTCTCGAAAAGATGGCGAAGGCCGGGAGCTGACGTGAACGAGTCCACCGACGTGCAGCCGGCCGCAACCGGCTCCGATGGCTGGTCCGACGCCTGGTCTGAAGCCGCCGCGGCGGCTGACGCGGCGCTGCCCGAGGCGCATCCGGCCGATGTCGCCGCCGAGGGGTTCGACGGCGCCGAAGCCGGCGAGCATGCCTCGGACCGCATCCTCGCGCGCATCGGCCAGCTCACGCGCACGCTGCGCGACTCCATGCGCGAGCTCGGCCTCGACAAGCACGTGGAGCGCGCAGCCGAAGCGGTGCCCGACGCGCGCGACCGGCTGCGCTATGTCGCGAGCATGACCGAACAGGCGGCCGAGCGCGTGCTCTCCGCGATCGAGGTGGCCAAGCCGATGCAGGTCCAGCTCGAAAGCGACGCGAAGGAGCTTTCGGCGCGCTGGGCCACGTGGTATGGCGCGCCCATCGGCCGCGAGGAAGTGCGCTCGCTGATGGACGACACGCGCCAGTTCCTCGAGGGCGTGCCGCAGTCCACGGCGGCGACCAATCAGCAATTGCTCGAAATCATGCTCGCGCAGGATTTCCAGGATCTGACCGGTCAGGTGATCAAGAAGATCATGGACGTGGTCTACGTGATCGAGCAGCAATTGCTGACGGTGCTGGTCGAGAACATCGCACCGGAGCGGCGCGAACAGTTCGCGGCGACGGCCGCGCTGCTCGCGGAAGCGACCGGTGGCACGGGGAGCCCCGAAGCGCTGCTGAACGGCCCGCAGATCAACCCCGAAGGCAAGGCCGATGTGATGCAGGACCAGGCGCAAGTGGACGATCTGCTCGCGAGCCTCGGGTTTTAGCGTGGTGGTTGCCGGGCTGGCGTCGGCGGGCTCCGGCGGCCGTCGTCCGGCAACCGCTTCTGGTCTGCCTTCCGGCAACCCCTTCCGGCCGTGTTCTCACGATGCGGCCGCCTTACGCGCAGCTCCCCATTTCATGGCCTTGCGGCGCGCTTGATGGTCGGCAGACCTGGCCGTCCGGCTAGCTGCCGAATGTCATCCTGCGCAGGCATACTAGAGGCCGTTCGCTCACTGCCATCGCGCGGCGCACCGCGGTGTTGCATTGCAGCGCTGCCAGCCGTTCCCCGTCGACGCCACCCGTAGCCGCCAGTCGCATGGCGCGGGCGCCGCGCGGAGGAACGCGCGACCGAGTGAGGGGGAGGGCTATCTTGTATCCGCACACATCGACCGTTGCGTCTGTCGCGTCCGGCACGCCGGGCGCGCGCAGTACGTCTTCTGCTTCTTCAGCTTCGCTTTCAACGCGGTTTTCAACGCCATCGCGGGTATTGCGTAGCGCGATATGGCGTCTTGCCGCCACGCTCGTATGCGCAATAGGTACGTGGGGAATCGCGCAGCCGGCCAGCGCCGCGCTGGGCGGTGCGCCGATGGCCACGCCACCGGGCGCGAGCCTCACCGTGCCGAATACCGCCAGTACCGCGATAGGCCCGGCGGGCCAGGGCGCCGCCTCCACGGTCATGCGCCAGGCGGCCCAGGCCAGCGCGGCCTCCAGTGCGTCCGCCTCGGGCAGCGCGGCTGCCTATACGGTCCGTCAGACCACGCTCGCGAACGGCACCGTCGTGCGCGAGTACCTCTCGCAAGCGGGCACCGTGTTCGGCGTAGCCTGGAACGGGCCGCAGCCACCCGATCTTGCCGCGCTGCTCGGCAGCTATTTCCCGCAGTACGTCGCCGGCGTGGAGGCCAATCGCGCCAAGGGCGTGCGCGGGTCCGGCGCGGTCGACAACAGCGGCCTCGTCGTGCATTCGGGCGGCCACATGGGCGCCTTCTCGGGCCAGGCATGGCTGCCGCAGGCGCTGCCGGCCGGCGTCGGCGCGTCCGACATCCAATAACGAACGGGAGGCGACGCGTGTCCATCTACGGAATCCCCAACGCCTTCGTTCGCGCCCTGCGCGAGCCGCGTTCCTTCCTGCTTGCCGTGCTGCTCGCGCTCACGGCGGGCCTTGCCGCCTGCGGCGGCGGCGGTGGCAATAGCGACAACAGCTCCGGCGGAAGCTCGAACAGCGGCAGCAGCGGCGACACTTCCTCGCTGCCCGCGGGGCCCCAGCAGCAGCCCGTCGCCGCCACGGCCGCGAACACCGTGGCCGTGACCGTGAACCGCGGCCTCACCGGCAACATGCCCAACATCCCCACGGTGAGCGTGACGATCTGCGTGGCCGGCACCGGCAATTGCCAGACCGTCAACAACATCCAGGTGGACACGGCTTCGTTTGGGCTGCGCGTGCTCGCCTCGGCGCTCGGCAACTTCAGTGGCACGCTGCCCACGACCACGAGCAACGGCGCCACGCTCGCCGAATGCACGGCGTTCGCCGACGGCTACACCTGGGGCACCGTGCGCAGCGCCGACGTGAAAGTCGGCGGTGAGACGGCCAGCAATATTCCGATCCAGGTGATCGGCGACCTCGCGACTTCCACGGTGCCAACGGCCTGCTCGAATATCGGTCCGGCGCAGAACTCGTCGCAGGCGCTGGGCGCGAACGGCATTCTCGGCATCGGCGTTGCGCCGTGGGATTGCGGCGCGGCCTGCACGACCAGCGCCCTCGCGAGCAACTATTACGCATGCCCGAACGGCACCAACTGCAGCAACACGACCGTGGCGCTAGCTAGCCAGGTGGCCAATCCCGTCGCGCATTTCCCCGTCGACAATAACGGCGTGATCCTGCAGATGCCGCCCATCTCGAACAACGGGCAGTCCTCCGCCACGGGCACGCTGGTGTTCGGCATCGGCACGCAGTCGAACAACGCGATGAATGCGTCGCAGCGCTTCGCGACCAACCAGTGGGGCAACCTGTCCGGCTCGTATAACGGGCGCTCGCTGGATGCGTTCCTCGACTCGGGCTCGAACGGCATTTTCTTCGACGACAGCAGCATCGCGCAGTGCGGCGGCAATCTCGGCACGTTCTATTGCCCGGCCAAGCCGCTCGCGCTCGGCGCGACGCTCACCGACGTGAACGGCAACTCGGGCAACGTGAGCTTCAACGTGGTGAGCGCTTCCGCGCTGCTCAACGGCGGCAGCAACTTCGCGTTGAACGACCTCGCGGGGCAGTTCGGGTCTAGCTCGAGCCTCGACCTGGGCCTGCCGTTCTTCTACGGGCGCTACGTGTATTACGGGCAGGATCAGGCGATCAACGGCGGCACGCAGACGCCTTACGTTGCTTTCTGAGGCGCCGGGCCGGCGCGCGTCCGCCGCAGTTGCGGCGGACGCCGCCCACGCCACGGCCCGCCGCGACCGCATGCCTCGCATTCCCCATCCCGCGAACTACCCCCGTTTCCCCGTCTTGATCCGCCAATCGCCGCTTGCGCCGCGCGGCAATAATCGCTCTCACTGAAAAAGGGTGTGCGCCGTCACCGCAGGGGTGGCGGGTGCGCGCGCGCCGCCGACCGGAGCATCCGTGGCAGAGGACAGCGACCTCGAAAAAACCGAATCAGCCACTCCCAAGCGCCTCGAAAAGGCGCGTGAGGAGGGGCAGGTTGCGCGTTCGCGGGAGCTTTCCACGTTCGCGCTGCTTTCGGCGGGGTGCTTTGGCGCGTGGCTGCTCTCGGGCACCATCGGCGAGCATTTGCAGACGATGCTGCGCGGCGCGCTCACGTTCAATCACGCGGGCGCGTTCGAGACGAAGCGCATGCTCACGGGCGCTGGCGTGGCCGCGCGCGAGGGCCTCTTCGCGCTCATGCCCGTGCTCCTGCTGACCGGCGCCGCCGCGCTGCTTGCACCAATGGCGCTGGGCGGCTGGCTCTTCTCGACCCAGGCGCTCGAAGTGAAGTTCAGCCGCCTCAATCCGATGTCGGGGCTCGGGCGCATTTTTTCCGTGAACGGGCCGATCCAGCTCGGCATGTCGCTCGCGAAGACGCTCGTGGTGGGCGTGATCGGCGGCTCGGCGCTGTGGATGCGGCGCGACGAGATCCTCGGCCTCGCGATGCAGCCGCCGCCGCGCGCGTTCGCCGACGCCTTCCATCTGATCGCCGTGTGCTGCGGCACGACCGTCGCGGGCATGTTCGTGGTGGCCGCCATCGACGTGCCGTACCAGCTCTGGTCGTATCACCGCAAGCTGCGCATGACCAAGGAAGAAGTGAAGCGCGAGCACCGCGAGAACGAAGGCGATCCGCACGTGAAGGGTCGCATTCGCCAGCAGCAGCGCGCGATGGCGCGCCGCCGCATGATGACGCAGGTGCCCAAGGCCGATGTCGTGGTGACCAATCCGACGCACTTCGCCGTCGCGCTCCAGTACACCGACGGCGAGATGCGCGCGCCCAAGGTGGTCGCCAAGGGCGTGAACCTCGTGGCGGCGCGCATCCGCGAACTGGCCGCTGAGCACAACGTGCCGCTGCTCGAAGCGCCGCCGCTCGCGCGCGCGCTCTATTACAACGTCGACATCAACCGCGAGATTCCGGGCCCGCTCTACGGCGCGGTCGCGCAGGTGCTCGCGTGGGTCTATCAGCTCAAGCGTTTTCGCGAGCTCGGCGGCGACGTGCCGATGGCGCCCACCGACCTCGACGTGCCGCCCGAGCTCGACAAGGGCGCGGTCAGCGACGAAGACGCCGCCGAGGAAGCCGACGAGGCGCTCTCGCCCGAGGCGGGCGCGGCTGGCGGCAACGCACGGGACACCGCATCGAATAACGCATCAAGCACAGCATCGAACCCCGCCCGCGACGCGAATTCCAGCGCGAATCGTAGTGGAACGCGCAACGAATCACGCAACGAAGCGCGCGGCGGCAATGAAGGAGCCACAGAATGAACGCCCGCACCGGTTTCCTCGCGCGGCGCCCGGACGTGCTGCAAGGCACGAATCTGCGCGCGCTCGCCGGACCGATCCTGATCTGCATGATCCTCGGCATGATGATCCTGCCGTTGCCGCCGTTCCTGCTCGATCTGCTGTTCACGTTCAACATCGCGCTTTCGGTGATGGTGCTGCTCGTCAGCATGTACACCATGAAGCCGCTCGACTTCGCGGCGTTCCCGAGCGTGCTGCTGTTCTCCACGCTCTTGCGCCTCTCGCTGAACGTGGCGTCCACGCGCGTCGTGCTGCTCGAAGGCCACACCGGCCCCGACGCGGCCGGCAAGGTGATCGAGTCGTTCGGCCATTTCCTCGTGGGCGGCAATTTCGCCGTGGGTATCGTCGTGTTCGTGATCCTCATGGTGATCAACTTCATGGTGATCACGAAGGGCGCGGGGCGGATCGCGGAAGTGTCGGCGCGCTTCACGCTCGACGCGATGCCCGGCAAGCAGATGGCGATCGACGCCGACTTGAACGCGGGCCTCATCAACGAGGAAGCCGCGCGCAAGCGCCGCACCGAGATCGCCCAGGAAGCCGAGTTTTACGGCTCCATGGACGGCGCGAGCAAGTTCGTGCGCGGCGACGCGATCGCGGGCCTGCTCATCATGGCGATCAACATCATCGGCGGGCTGATCGTGGGCGTCGTGCAGCACGGCATGCCGTTCGCGGCAGCGGGCGAGACCTACACGCTGCTGACGATCGGCGATGGTCTCGTCGCGCAGATTCCGTCGCTCGTGATTTCGACGGCCGCGGGCGTGATCGTCTCGCGCGTGGCGACCAACGAGGACATCGGCACCCAGCTCACGGGGCAGCTCTTCACGAACCCGCGCGTGATGATGATCACGGGCACCATCATCCTCATGATGGGCCTGATTCCGGGCATGCCGCACTTCGCGTTCTTGCTGCTGGGCGGCGGCGCGATCCAGCTCGGCCGCGTGCTCAAGAAGAACGCCGAGGCCAGGAAGGCGAGCGCCGTGCTCGCCGATGTCCTGCCGGCGGCCGCCGCGCCGGTCGAGAACGCCGAGGCGAGCTGGGACGACGTCGCGCTCATCGACACGCTCGGGCTCGAAGTGGGCTACCGCATCATTCCGCTCGTCGACAAGAACACCGACGGCGAACTGCTCAAGCGCATCAAGAGCATCCGCAAGAAGTTCGCGCAGGAAATCGGCTTCTTGCCGCCCGTCATCCACATTCGCGACAACCTGGAACTGCGCCCGAACGCGTACCGCATCGCGCTCAAAGGCGTGGAAGTGGGCGCGGGCGAGGCGTTCCCGGGCCAGTGGCTCGCGATCAATCCGGGGCAGGTGAGCGCGGTCGTGCCCGGCACGCCGACCACCGATCCCGCGTTCGGGCTGCCCGCGATCTGGATCGATTCGAACATGCGCGAGCAGGCCCAGGTGTTCGGCTACACCGTGGTCGATTCGAGCACCGTGGTGGCGACGCACCTCAATCACCTCGTGGTGATGCACGCGGCCGAGCTGCTGGGCCGGCGCGAAGTGCAGGCGCTCATCGAGCGCGTGCAGAAGGACACGCCCTCGCTCGTGGACGATCTCGTGCCGAAGGTGCTGGCGGTCACGACGCTGCAGAAAGTGCTGCAGAACCTGCTGGAAGAAGGCGTGCCGATCCGCGACATGCGCACGATCATGGAATCGCTCGCGGAGCACGCGCCGCGCATGCCCGACGCGCACGATCTCACGGCGGCGGTGCGCATCTCGCTGGGCCGCGCGATCACGCAGCAGTGGTTCCCCGGCAACGGCGACATGCAGGTGATGGGGCTCGACGCCAATCTCGAACGCGTGCTTTCGCAGACGCTGACCTCGGGGCCGAACCCGGGCCTGGAGCCGGGCCTCGCGCACACGCTGCTCACGCAGACCGAACTGGCGATGGGGCGTCAGCAGGCGCTCGGACTTGCGCCCGTGCTGCTCGTGCAGCATGCGCTGCGGCCGATGCTCTCGCGCTTCCTGCGCCGCAGCTTGCCGCAGTTGAAGGTGCTCTCGTATGCCGAGGTGCCGGATACGCGCAATGTGAAGGTGGTGAATGTGGTGGGGGCGGGGTGAGGGTGTGAGCTGGCTTGCTGAACGGCACGCCCCCGGTTTTATGCGTTCACGCCCGACCAGGATCGAAACGACTGCTGGGGATTTTTTCCTTAATCGGCATCGGGCGCGTAACCCAACTCTCGCTGGTGGCGAACCGAGAGCATCAGCACGCGCGAATCCGACTGCGCGTAAAGCACCAGGTGGGAAGGCAGGACATATTCCCGAAGTTCTGGCAGCCCGGCATCGACGGCCAGCCGCAAGACCTTTTCCAGCCGTATTTGGCCTTCAATCGAACTGGCGGCAAGCATACTTGCAGGGCGCCCAATCTTCGGGTGCAGCTTTACGAGCTCGACGAACCGCAGAATCGTTTCGTGCAGATCCTCGATTCTGGCAAGCGCGGACTCCGGGTCCTGAGCCAGCATGAACGCTTCAAGAATGCGAAGCCGTTCCTGGAAGCTTTCCGCAAAGTCGACCTGCATCACTTCCGACCGCCACGACGTCGCAGCGATTTGCGAAATTCTTCTTCAGATAGCACCTTGCCTGCAAGCGCATCCTTGAGCCCTTTCTCGGCATCATCCAGCATGACCATTCGGCCATGCTCCGCTTCGAGCGCGTGGTAGTAGTCGAGCTTCCTGGCGTCAACCAGTGCAACGAACGCCGAGCCGTTTTTCGTCAGCACTTTTTCGGCGCCTGCCACTACGTCCTCAGCCAGCTCCGTGAGTCGTGAGCGGGCTTCGCTAATCGGTACTACGTCTTGGGCACGGATCGGCATTTATGTATCCTGGAAGGAATTCATTAACAAAAACATATAAATATACGTGAATATAGTCAAGAGGCGGTCTCGCGCCATTTCGCCGCGCGCCAGCACGCCGCCTCTCCCCCATCCCCCGAATTACCCAGATTTCCCCGCCCTGATCCACCGATCGTCGAAGGCTCAGCTTCGAAATAATTCCAATATCGGAGAAGGGCCCGCGCGAGAACGCCAGGCTCGCAGCAATCCAGACGCCAATCCGCAGGAAACGACCGGCGGCGCATGCCGTCCACCTCAATCAGGGGCATAGCTTGAACATTCGCAAATTCATCGGTGGCACCAGCCGCGACGCCTTGCGCCTCGTGCGCGAAGCGCTGGGTGCCGATGCCGTCGTGCTGTCGAGCCGCACGCTCGACGACGGCAGTGTCGAAATCGTTGCGCTCGCGGACAGCGACCTCGCGGCGATCACGCCGGCGGATGGCGATGCGCCCTTTGGCGGTGCGCCCTCTGGCGGAGCGCCCTTTGGCGGAGCGCCCTCTGGCGGTGGGTCGTTCGGCAACGCCCAGGCACAAGGTGGCGCGGGCGTCGCGGCCAGGTCGCCGCGTGCGGCCTTCGGCGCACAGCCTTCCGCGAGCGTAGCGACGGCTGGCGTAGCAACCCCCGTGGGTAACCCCTACGCAAGCGGCGGGATGCCCGATGTGTTTTCGTCGGTGTTCGGCGCGAGCCCCGAAGTGGGCGCGGAGCACGTCGCCGGGATGAGCGCCGATACCCACGACGCCGCCGACGGCAGCGACGACGCCACCGTCTCGCTCGCGCAAGCCACGCAGGCGAAGCTCTCCGCCGAAATCCCCGAAGCCGTGGCTTCGCGTGCCGCCGTTGGCCCGACCGCACAGCCGTCGACGATGCAGTCCGCCCAGCCATTCAGCACCATGCGGAGCGCCACCGCAGGCCGCGATGCCGCCGCCCGCCTCGAACACGCCGCCATGCTGCCGGTCGCAGAACAATCTGCCGCACCTCGCACGATGGCCGAAACGAACCCCTGGCTGATTGACCACGCGCGCCGCATCGCTAGCCAGCAGGCCAACCAGCAAGCGGGCCAGCAGGACCCCACCGGCATCACGCCGGCGGCCGCCATGGCCAAGGGCCTCGGCGTGGCTGCCGATGTCGATGCGAGCACGCCCGAATGGGCGCGCCAGGCCGCGCACGTCGCGGCGCGCCGCGCCGCCCGCAGCATCGGCCAGAGCCCGGACGCGGCCGGCCCGGCGCCGGTCGCACCCCGCGCCGCGCCAGGCGCCGCCGCCCATGGCGCACAGCCCGCACCAAACTCGCCGCAAGCCGGCGCGCCCAGCACCGCGCAAACGGTGAGCGAAGCGATCCGCGCGCGCATCGAGCAGGTCGTCAACGAAACCGTGATGCACGAGCTCGCCTCCATGCGCGGCATGATGGAAGAGCAGTTCGCGGGTCTCCTCTGGGGCGAGCGCCAGCGCCGCAATCCGGTGCAGGGCACGCTCACGAAGCAGCTCTTCGCGGCCGGTTTCTCGGCGCAGCTCGTGAAGATGGTGATCGACCGCCTGCCCGACGTGGAAACCGAAGAGGCCGGCATGGAATGGGTCCAGTCGGTGCTCGAATCGAATCTGCCCGTGCTCGAGGACGAAGAAACCCTCATGGAGCACGGCGGCGTTTTCGCGCTGATGGGCCCGACCGGCGTGGGCAAGACCACGACCACGGCGAAGCTCGCCGCGCGCTGCGTGATGCGCTTCGGCGCGAGCAAGGTCGCGCTGCTCACCACCGACAGCTACCGGATCGGCGGCCACGAGCAACTGCGCATCTTCGGCAAGATCCTCGGCGTCTCGGTGCACGCGGTGCGCGACGGCGCGGATCTGCAGCTCGCGCTCACCGAGCTCAAGAACAAGCACGTCGTGCTGATCGACACGATCGGCATGAGCCAGCGCGACCGCGCCGTGGCCGACCAGATCGCCATGCTGTGCAGCGCGGGCCGTCCGGTGCAGCGCCTGCTGCTGCTTTCGGCGACGAGCCACGGCGACACCCTCAACGAGGTCGTGCAGGCCTACCAGAGCGGCCCCGACGAGTCGCCGCTCACGGGCTGCATTCTCACCAAACTCGACGAGGCGACCAACCTCGGCAGCACGCTCGACACGGTCCTGCGCTACAAGCTGCCGGTGCACTACGTCTCGACGGGCCAGAAGGTGCCCGAGAACCTCTACGTGGCCACGCGCCGCTTCCTCGTTCGCAGCGCGTTCTGCGTGCCGCGCGACCGCTCGCCGTTCGTGCCGCACGAGGACGACATTCCCGCGCTGCTCTCGGCGCTCTCGACGCGTTCGAACACGCAAGCTCACGAGGTCCGGTTTGGATAAGTTCGTGATCGATCAGGCAGAAGGCCTGCGGCGGCTGCTCGCGCGCGAAGGCTCGCGCGTGATCGCGGTGACGGGCGGTCCTGGTTCCCCGGGGCGCACGACTGTTGCGATCAACCTCGCGGCCGCGCTGACCGCCCAGGGCAAGGACGTGCTCGTCATCGACGAATGCCTGGGCCCGCGCTCGGTGAGCGCGCTGCTCGGCGGCGTGCGCGGTGCGAGCGATGTGTTGGGTCTCTCGTCGGGCAACCGCGCGGGCAACCTCGCGGGTAACTTCGCGGCGTTGATGCGCGGCGAGATGACGCTCGACGCGGCGGTGGGCCGGCATGCGCTCGGCTTCGGCGTGCTGGCCGCGCCGGGCGAGCACCGCGCGCAGTACACGGGCGCGCAGCTCGATACGCAGTTGAGCAAGCTGCTCGCCGGTCCCGCCGATTTCGTGCTGATCGACGCGCAGCTCGACGCCGATGGCGCGCTCTCGCCGCTCGCGATGCATGCGCACGACGTGCTGATCGTGATGCGCGTGACCGCACAGGCGATCACCGATGCCTATGCGTGCATGAAGCGGCTGCATTTCGCGCACGCGATCGGCCAGTTCCGCGTGCTCGCGAACCACGTGGAGAGCATCCCCGAAGCGCAGGCCGTGTTCGAGAACCTCGCGGGCGTGGCGAGCCGCTATCTCACGGTGTCGCTCGAAAGCGCGGGCAGCGTGGCCGCCGACCCGTATATGCCGCGCGCGCTGCAGCTTTCGCGCTGCATCGTCGATGCATTCCCGTCGACGGCCGCCGCACGCGACTTTCGTCGCGTGGCGGCCGAGTTGCCGCACTGGCCGATGCGCCCCGCGCTGTCGGCCTCGGGCGGCGCGCGCGTGGCCCCGGCGGAGCCAGCCAGTTCGGCCAACTCGGCTGGTTTAGCAGATTCAGCAGATTCATTCGTTTCCACCGTCACTGGCGTTCCATCCGCGCCTGCGCCGGCTCATGCGGGATGGCGGGCGGAACCGCCCGTGCAGCGCACGGCGCACCAGCACGCGTGACGGACATAGGAGAGCCAGATGTATAACGCTCAAGGAAAAATTTCGCAGGCTGAAGTCCTCGCGAAATACGCGCCGCTCGTGCGGCGCCTGGGACTGCAGCTCGTCGCGAAGATGCCCGCGAGCGTGGACCTCGACGACTTGATCCAGGCCGGCATGATCGGCCTGCTCGATGCGGCGAACCGCTACAAGGAAGATCAGGGCGCGCAGTTCGAGACCTACGCGAGCCAGCGCATTCGCGGCGCGATGCTCGACGAGCTGCGCAGCAACGACTGGCTGCCGCGCAGCCTGCGGCGCACGTCGCGCGAAGTGGAGAGCGCCGTGCATCAGGTCGAGCAGCGGCTTGGCCGCTCGGCGAGCGAAACCGAGGTCGCCGAGCATCTGCAACTGCCGCTCGACGAGTACCAGAGCATGCTGCAGGACCTGCACGGCAGCCAGCTCATCTATTACGAGGACTTCGACCGCGCCGCCGACGACGAGCCGTTCCTCGACCGCTATTGCGTCGATCACTCGGACCCGCTCTCGGCGCTGCTCGACGACAGCCTGCGCGGCGCGCTCGTCGAGGCGATCGAGCGGCTGCCCGAGCGCGAGAAGCTGCTCATGTCGCTCTATTACGAGCGCGGCATGAACCTGCGCGAGATCGGCGCGGTGATGGAGGTGAGCGAGTCGCGCGTGTGCCAGTTGCACAGCCAGGCCGTCGCGCGTTTGCGCGCGCGGCTGCGCGAGATGTCCTGGGCGGGCACGGAGAATTAATCAGGCGCGGCGCCGCGGTAGGGGTGCCGACAGGGAGGGGGAAGCCGGGGTGCGGGAGTGCTCCGGCTTTTTTTTTTGTTGGTGCGAGAGCGGTTGGAAGAGAGCTGGGTAGCCGACATGGAAACCTACATGAAGGTCTACGAAAAATGAAATAAGTCGCAATAATTCAACGAGTTATTTGAAGAAAGTGGCGACTTTAAACTCTACATGGGTGTGAACGCCACGCCGTGACGACAACGGCTTTTCTCTCCCCCAGGCTTTGGCCCGAAGTCGATCAGGATTGAATGGAATGCAGAGCAACTGACTGCCGGTGCATCGGGCGCTTCTGGTGCCTGCATAGCGTCAACCTGCTTCAGGACCTGACACATCAGAAATCTCGAGGCCCCGACATATGCAAGCTGCCGGAAAGCCGCGTCGGAGGAACTGGTGCCCGTTTTACCGTCACCTCCCGGCCTGGAAAAGCGCGTTGGGTGGTTAATCTGTCGGCATCCACCATCACGTCGCGCGATTGGCTTTTAGGTGCCTGTGCGCGGCCTCCCCCGACGGCTTATGAAGCACGACGCGCCCAACTTTTCCGGCGGCTCCGGCGTATTGCCGGATGCCGCACCCGATGAAACGCATCACGCAATCGTCGCGCAACCCCGCACGCGTATGCGGTGCGCGCTTGCGAAGTCGGCGACCAGGGAGAAATCGCCACTCGATGTTGCCGCGGCCGGACACCTCGAAGACATTGCGCGCTCGCTCGACGTTGCGCCCCTCGATGCCGGCCTGCACGCGCGGATGCTCGCCGCCGCGCGCGCCAGCAACGACGAAGCGGCGAGCGCCGCACACGAGCTGGCGCTCGCGGCCTTCGACATGCTGGGCGCCGCGCCTCGCGAACAGCTCGCGCTCGTTCTCTACAACGTGGCGACGGTCTATGCGATCAAAGGACGGCGCGACGCGGCCATTCGCTGGTACCGGCACGCGCTCGGGATCGACCCGGGGCTTGCCATCGCGCATCAGAACCTGGCCGTGGCGCTCGAGCGCGAAGGGCTGCGCGAAGCGTCTTGCCTGCATCGCGCGCGTGCGTATCAGCTTCAGCGCGTCTTTATCGAAGGCGCTCTCGGCCAGGAGCAACGCCGGATTCTGATACTGGGCACGGGCAAGGGCGCGGGCAACGTCCCCATCGACGCGCTGCTTTCCCGGCAAACAACCTCGCGCATCCGCTACGCCATCGATTACGCCGACGAAGCCGAAGACGCGAGCCTGCCGCCTCATGATCTCGTGTTCAACGGTATCGGCGATCCCGATGTCGCCACGCCGCTTGCTGCACGGCTGGCCCGCTTTTCCGCCGGGTGCCGGCGCCCCATGCTCAACCGGCCTGAAGCTGTCGAGCGCACGCACCGCCACAAAACGGCGGCCCTGCTTGCCCATGTGGACGACGTCGTCGTGCCGCGCTGCGTGCGCATCGACGCCCGCCCCGCGAATGCCCATGCGCTCGCGAGCGAGCTTGCGCAATCGGGCGTTGCCTTCCCGATCCTGATGCGCCCGCTAGCGACGCACGGCGGCGAGAGCCTCGAACTCCACGCGTCGCTTGCCTCGTTGTGGCGCGCAATGGCCGATCTCGACGCACCGTGCTACCTCACCGCGTTCCACGACTTTCGCAGTGCCGACGGCCATTACCGCAAATACCGGATCATCTACGTCGACCGCGAGCCTTATCCCTACCATCTCGCCATCTCGAGTCGCTGGATGGTCCACTATTTTTCCGCGGATATGGGCGGGGAACCCTGGAAGCTCGACGAAGAATGCCGCTTTCTCGCCGACCCGTTCGCGACGCTCGGCCAGCGCGCAAGCGAGGCCATTTCGGCGATCGGGCGGCAGCTCG
This sequence comes from Paraburkholderia sp. J63, assembly GCF_905220245.1. Taxonomy (NCBI): domain Bacteria; kingdom Pseudomonadati; phylum Pseudomonadota; class Betaproteobacteria; order Burkholderiales; family Burkholderiaceae; genus Paraburkholderia; species Paraburkholderia sp. J63. The sequence goes on from NZ_CAJMZF010000011.1 coordinate 199,007, forward strand.
ATCTCGACTACGGCGGCATGGATTTCGCGCTGACGCCTGCCGGGCAGGTGCTGGTTTTTGAAACCAACGCGACCATGCTCACCCATCGGGAAGCACGGTCCGGTCCGCTTGCCCACAAGAATCCGTATGTCGACCGGATTATCGAAGCCTTCGAGCGTATGCTGCTGGCGCGCACAGGCCCGCTTTAGGGGCGCTGGCCGCAATCAGCAAAAAAGCCGAAGCACCCGCGCTTCGGCTTTTCAATTTCGTTGGCGGCTCGTGCGCCGCGCGTAAAAAGCGGACTACAGCCCGAATGCCGGCAGCCGCCCGTCCGGCCCATACAGCATCGACGCGCCATTGCCGGTTTCGCCGCGCAGGATCGCGAGCGCCCGGCGGTTATGTTCCATGCGCGTGCGGATCATCATGCCGATCGTGAGGTTCTGGCGCCGCGCGCGCTCGGTCGAGCCCTTGAGCAGCGCCCACTGGCCCGCGAGCCGGGCGTCGCCGTCGCAGGCCATCTCGATGCCCTTGCGCCCGCCCGGCAGGCCGAGTCCGGCCAGTTGCGCGTCGCGCGCCTTCTCGAGCCCCGCCAGACGCTGCGTGAGCGTCGTCTTTTCCTCGACGATCTGCGGCAGCGCGCCGATGCCGTCCGCCGTCGTGAGTGCCTTCTCCTCGAAGGCGAGCAGCGAGGCGAATGCCTCCACGGCGGCGTGTTCGTCGATCAATGTGGCGAGCAGTGCGTCTTTCATCGGGGACCACCTGAGAATGCGGTTTTGAGGGCCGGCGCGCGTTTTCGGGTTCGTGCGGGATTCGCGCGCCGCGCCCGTGCCTTGGGCCTTAGCTGCCCGAGGCCGGCTTGAGCAGGCCGCGCGCCGTTTCGATAATGCCGTCGGCGATCTTGCCGGCGTCGATCTGCAAGCTGCCGTTCTTGATGGCGTCCTTGATCGACTGGACCTGGCCCATGTCGATGTCGGCGGCGCCGCTCGCCGCGAGCGAGCGCAGCGAGGAGGACAGCGACGAAAGGCTCACGTTGGCGTCTCCGGGGGTGCCGGTACCCGATCCGACCGCGCTCGATGCGGCGGCCGAGGCCGTGCCGCCCGCGCCCAGCGCGCTCGCGGTTTCGCCTTGCTGCGTTCGCGCGACGCTGTCTTGCAGCGAGCGCGCGTCATTGCGGGTGGAGGTGTCGATTTTCACGATGGGGCTTCCTGATCCGTATGGCCTTGATAACGGCAAGGGCCGGCGCGAACTTTAGCGTGAAAGTCCTGCCGTTACATGCTGTTACGTATGCTGCCGCACATTTCCACCGCACCGTTTTCCTCCCCGCGCGGGGAGCTGTCCCTAAATCTGCACCTGCACCGTTGCGGCGTCCTTCACGACGCCGCTGATGATCTGGCCGCCCGCCGTGCGCACGCGCACCATCTGGCCCGGCGCGGCGTTGTTGAGCACGCTGCCTTCCGAGGAGATCGTGAAGTTCGAGCCGACGGCGATCACCCTGACCGTCTGGCCGATCACCACCGACGAGGCGCTGCGCAGCATGTCGGTGCGCAGCGGCAGGCCCGCCGTGATGCGCGCGAGCGCGACGGCGCCGTTCGCTTGCGTGGGATCGGTGATGATGGTCTGCGGCAGGCTCGCGAGATCGCCCTCGCGCGGCATGAAGTCGGCGGCGGAGAGCGTCTGGCCCGCGTCGATCTGGCGTGCGGCCACGTAATAGGTGATGTCGACGGCCACGCGCCCGACCACATAGAGCGTCCACGGCTTCGCGCCGACGCAGCGCACGCCCACCGTCGTGCGGCCCCACATGCGCGCGCCGGGCGGCATGAAGGGCTCGAGCGCGGCACAGGCGGCGAGTCCGCGCGGGAAGACTTGCCCGACGGTGATGCTGACCTTGCCCGGCAAGCCCGCGGCCTGCTGCTGCAGGAAGGCGAGCGCGGTCGCGCGGATGCGCTCGCCGTCCTCCTGGCCCGTGGGCATTTGCGCGGTTTGGCCGTAGGCGACGGCGCTGGCGCTCGCGGCGGGATTCACAGCGGGATTCACAGCGTAATTCGGACGCGCGGCCATGGCCGGCATGCGCTGCATCGGCACGGCGGCGAGCTTGGCGGCGATGGCCGGCGCGGCCGTTTCGACGACAACGGGCGCGACGGCGCTCGACGGCGTGACGACGTTCACGCGCTGCAGTTGACCCACGCCTGCGTTGCCGTTCATGGCGGCGGCCGCGGCGGCATTCGCCGCCATCCGGTTGGCCGGTGAATAGGCCGACGGGTTTGCCGATGCATTCACCGGCGGCACGCGCATGGGCTGCCCTTGCATCGGCTGCGCGGCGCGCGCGACGGCGGGCCTGATCGCGGATGCGGTAGCTGCCGCGCTCGTGCCGGGAGAAGGAATCGTGACGATTTCGGGCGTCGCGGCTTCGCTTGCGCGGCCGCGCTCACCCGGCCCCGGGATCGTGATCATGCCGGGCTGGCTTGCCGCCTCGTCTTGCCCCTGGCTTGATGCGTCGGCTTGCGCACCGCGCGCGAGCATGGCCGCGTTCGGCGCATAGCCGTTGGGATAGGGGCTGGCGTTGCCGCCGCCCGCGTTCGCCTTGCCTGGCTGCGCGAGCATCGCGCTCATCTGGGCGGCGTCCGAGCCCGCGCGGTCGCCGGGACCCGCAATATAGATCTGCTGGCCCGGCGCTTCGCTTTGTGCGTACGCGGCGCCGCCCACGCCCAGCGCCGCGGCGGCGCAAGCAAGCGCAACAGCGAGCCCACGCAAGGCCGAACGACCGTGCATGCGCCTCACCGCCGCCGCGCGGCGCGCGCGAAAGAAGGCAGTCTGCGGCATCGTCGTTCTCCATTCATTGCATTGACACGCTTCGCATTCTAGGCGGCGCCCCTCGCGCGCTTACGTCGAATAGAGGGGGGCTTTACCGGCTATTCGTCCGATTGGTTCTTGCCAGCCGCGCCTAACATTCGTCTCCATGCGAAAAGGCCTGTGCGCTTCGTCCAGGTCTCGCCCAGTTGCCGGATGCGCGATGCATGCGCCCACGCAGCCCCTCATTTCGTGTCACGGAGAACGCCCGATGCTGGACAAACTCGACGCCGAATTCGCCTTTGGCCGCGAAGCGCTCGACGTGCGCGCGACGCGCCAGGCGTTGCTGTCCTCGAACATCGCGAACGCCGACACGCCGGGCTACCAGGCGCGCGACGTCGACTTCTCGGCTTCGCTCGCGGGCGCGCTGAGGCAGGCGGGCGCGGCCACGCCGGGCGGCGCAATGGGTGGCGCGGCAGGCGCAACGGGAACGATGAGCCTCGCGAGTACAACGGGTGCTGGCGGCGCAACCGGCGGGGCAGGCGCGGCAGGCGGCAATTTCCAGCCGCTCGCGCTGGCGCAGCCCGCGGGCGTGTCGAGCGGCATGTCGATGGCCACGACCGAGGCGGGCCACATGGCCGGCAGCGTGAAGCTGATCCCGACCGGCGGTCCGACGCAGGCCTACACGAGCGCGCTGATGTACCGCAACCCGACGCAGCCCGCGCTCGACGGCAACACGGTCGATCTCGACACCGAGCGCGTGCAGTTCGCCGACAACGCGCTGCACTTCGAGTCGGGCATGACCGTGCTTTCGCAACAGATCAAGACGATGCTCTCGGCGATCCAGTCGGGTTCGAGCTAAAGCGCGGGTATTGACGCAGGCACCCGCGCAAGCAGCAAAGCAAACGTCAAGCAGGCAACCAGCAGGAAGCAGCACCAGCCATCCGAGAGGTCAACGAAACCATGCCATCCCTGATGAACATCTTCAGCGTTGCGGGCTCCGCCATGTCGGCGGAATCGCAGCGCCTGAACGTGACGGCGTCCAATCTCGCCAACGCCGACAGCACGACCGGCCCCGACGGCCAGCCCTACAAGGCCAAGCAGGTCGTGTTCGCGGTCGATCCGCTCGGCGGCGCGCGTACCGCGTCGGGCCAGCAAGTGGGCGGCGTGAAGGTGACCGGCGTGATCGACGACCCGACGCCCATGAAGCAGAGCTACGACCCCGACAACCCCGCCGCCGACGCCAACGGCTACGTCACGATGCCGAACGTGGACCCGGTGCAGGAGATGGTGAACATGATCTCGGCGTCGCGCTCGTATCAGGCCAACATCGAGACCCTGAACACCGCCAAGACGCTGATGCTCAAGACCCTGACCATCGGGACTTGAAGCGGGACTTGCAGCAGCGCCTGAAGCTGCACCCCGAACAGGGACCTGAATCTGGCAACTGAATTCTGGCAACCGGGGCAGGCATCACCGAAGCCCGCCCACGCCACACCGCAACATCGAGCGTATCTGAGGAGAACGCGTTGACCTCCAGCACCACCACCATCGGCGGCAGCACCGCCACCGTGTCGCAGCAACTGCTCGACACCATGAACGGCACCTCGTCGGCGGCGTCGAGCGCCTCGGGCACGTCTTCGACAGGCACGTCCTCGACGAGCGGCAGCGACCTCCAGCAGACCTTCCTGCAACTGCTCGTCACGCAGTTGCAGAACCAGGATCCCACCGATCCGATGGACAGCTCGCAGATGACCTCGCAGCTCGCGCAGATCAACACGGTCACGGGCATCCAGCAGCTCAACACGTCGCTTTCGTCGCTCTCGACGCAGCTCTCGGCGGGCCAGAACGCGCAAGCCGCGCTGCTGATCGGCTCGACCGTGCTGGCGCCGGGCAGCAGCCTGGCGGTGTCGGGCGGCAGCGCGCCGCAACTGGGCGTGACGCTGCCCGCGGCGGCCTCGGACGTGAAGCTCACGATCACCAATTCGGCGGGCCAGGTCGTCAACACGCTCGACCTGGGTGCGCAGTCGGCGGGCACGGTGCCCGTCACCTGGAACGGCACCGACGCCGCGGGCAATACCGTGGCCGACGGCACCTACACCGTGAGCGCGAGCGCGACCGTCAACGGCCAGGCCGGCACGGCCACGGCGCTCGTGGCGAGCAAGGTGCAGGGCGTGATCCAGCAAGCGGACGGTAGCGCGAGCCTCTCGCTCTCCAACGGCGGCACGGTTGCGCTCTCGGGCGTGGGCGCCATTCTTTAACACCTATTGAACACGACAGCGCGGAGTCAACACTCATGGGCTACCAGCAAGGATTGAGCGGCCTCGCCGCAGCGTCGAACGATCTCGACGTCATCGGCAACAACATCGCCAACGCGAACACGGTGGGCTTCAAGCAAAGCACGGCGCAGTTCGCCGATGTCTATGCGAACACCGTCGCCAGCTCGGTCAACACGCAGATCGGTCTGGGCGCGGCACTCTCGCAGGTGCAGCAGAACTTCTCGCAGGGCACGATCACGACGACCGGCCAGTCGCTCGACGTCGCCATCAACGGCAACGGCTTTTTCCAGATGTCGAACAACGGCACCGTCACGTATTCGCGTAACGGCGTGTTCCAGCTCGACAAGAACGGCTATATCACCGACGCATCGGGCAACGACCTGATGGGCTATGCGGCCGGCACGAACGGCGTCGTGAACACGGCGCAGACGGTGCCGCTCCAGGTGCCGACCACCAATATCGCGCCGGTCGTGACGAGCAACATCACCGCGCAGCTGAACCTGAACGCGCAGTCCACGGCGCCCACCGCGACGCCGTTCGACGCCACCAACTCGAACACCTACAACTACTCGACGTCGATCACGGCATACGACTCGCTCGGCGGCGCGCAGCAGGTCAACATGTACTTCGTGAAGGGCGGCATCGACGCCACCACGGGCAACCAGGAGTGGAACGTCTACGCGGGCACGGCCGGCAACGTCGGAAGCAACCCGGTAGGCACGATGGAGTTCGATGCGTCGGGCAACCTCGTGAGCACGGCCGACTCAACGGGCGCGGCGACCTCGCTCGGCCAGATCCCCGTGACGATCAACCCGACCGACGGCTCGAAGACGAACCAGACGATCACGATGAACTTCACGGGCACGACGCAGTTCGGCAGTGCCAACGGCGTGAACAACCTCGGCCAGGACGGCTACGCGAGCGGCACGCTCTCGAACTTCGCGATCGGCTCGGACGGCACCATCACCGGCAACTACTCGAACGGCCAGACCAAGACGCTCGGCCAGGTCGTGCTCGCGAACTTCAACAATCCGAACGGCCTGATGAACCTCGGCGGCAACCAGTTCCAGGAAACCGCGGCCTCGGGCGTGCCGCAGGTCTCCACGCCTGGCAGCACGAACCACGGCTCGCTCACGGGCGGCGCGGTGGAGTCGTCGAACGTCGACCTCACGAACCAGCTCGTCGACCTGATCACGGCGCAGCGCAACTATCAGGCCAACGCGCAGACCATCAAGACGCAGCAGACCGTCGACCAGACGCTGCTGCAGATGTAAGCGCGCGCACGTCCACGTTCACGTCATAAGGCACCGGGCACACCATGGACCGACTGATCTACACCGCGATGACGGGCGCGAGCCAGGCGCTCGACCAGCAGGCCGTCGTCGCGAACAACCTGGCGAACGTCTCGACCACGGGCTTTCGCGCGCAGCTCGCGAATTTCCGCGCCGTGCCGATGGCGTTCGGCGACGGCTCCACGGCCAACGACACGACCACGCGCACCTTCGTGCTCTCGTCGACGCCGGGCTCCGACATGACGCCCGGGGCGATCTCGCACACCGGCAACCCGCTCGACATCGCGGTGCAGGGCTCGGGCTTCATCGCCGTGCAGACCGCCGACGGCAACGAGGCCTACACGCGCGCGGGCAATCTGCACGTGGACGAGAACGGCCAGCTCGTGACGGCGAGCAACCTCCAGGTGATCGGCGGCGGCGGCCCGATCGCGGTGCCGCCGGGCTCGGCGGTGACGATCGGCAAGGACGGCACCGTCTCGGCGATCGCGCCGGGCAGCCCCGCCGACGCCATCGCGATGATCGACCAGATCAAGTTCGTGAACCCGCCGGCGGGCTCGCTCACGCGCGGCGACGACGGCCTCTTTCGCACCGCCGACGGCAACCCCGCCGACGCGGACCAGACCGTGCAGGTCGCGACGGAATCGCTCGAAGGCAGCAACGTGAATCCGGTGGCGGCGATGGTCTCGATGATCGACAACGCGCGCCAGTTCCAGATCCAGAGCAAGCTGCTGCAGACCGCCGACCAGAACGACCAGAGCGCGAACCAGCTGCTCCAATTCACCTAAGCATTGTTAAGGGCCGCGCCGTCTGCAACAGACCGCGCGCCGGGAGAAAAACACCGTGAACCGATCGCTCTACATCGCCGCCACCGGCATGCAAGCCCAGCAGGCGCAAATGGACGTGATCTCCAACAACCTCGCGAACGTGAGCACCAATGGCTTCAAGGGCTCGCGCGCGGTGTTCGAGGACCTCATGTACCAGACGCTGCGCCAGCCGGGCGCGAACTCCACGCAGACCACCGAGTTGCCCTCGGGCAGCCAGGTGGGCACGGGCGTGCAGCAGGTCGCCACCGAGCGCCTCTATACCCAGGGCAACCTGCAGCAGACCGGCAACTCGAAGGACGTGGCCGTCAACGGCGCGGGCTTCTTCCAGGTGCAGATGCCCGACGGCACCACGGCCTATACGCGCGACGGCTCGTTCCAGACCAACTCGCAGGGCCAGCTCGTGACCTCGAGCGGCTATCCGGTGCTGCCGACCATCACGGTGCCCGCGAACGCCACCTCGCTCACGATCGGCACCGACGGCGTGGTGACGGTCACGACGCCCGGTTCGGCGAACAACACCACCATCGGCTCGCTGCAACTGGCCATGTTCATCAACCCGGCCGGCCTCCAGTCGAACGGCGAGAACCTGCTTTCGGAGACGGCTTCCTCGGGCGCGCCCACGGTGACGACGCCGGGCCTGAACGGCTCGGGCACGCTCAACCAGGGCTACGTGGAAGCCTCGAACGTGAACGTGGTGCAGGAGCTCGTGAACATGATCGAGACCCAGCGCGCCTACGAGATCAACAGCAAGGCGGTCACGACCTCCGACCAGATGCTGCAGACCTTGAGCCAGATGCAGGTTTAAGCATCGGCGCGGGAATCGTTGGGAATCTGAAGCAATCGCTGCATGGAAGAGAAGTGGTGAAGAGCATGAGCCAGTCCGTTCGAAACAACGCTCGCAGGCGCGCGGCGCACGAAGTGCATGCGGTGCGCGCAGTGCGCGAGGTGCAAGCGCGCGCGAGCCTGCGCACCGCCGTGGCGGCGCTCGCGCTCGCCGCGCTGGCGGGCTGCGCCTACATCCCGAACCGGCAGCCGATCACGGCGCAGCCGATGTCGGCCGTGCCGCCTTCGCCGCCGCCCAACACCTCGCCGGGCTCGATCTTCAACCCCGGCTACACGGGGCGGCCGCTGTTTGAGGATCAGCGCCCGCGCAATATCGGCGACATTCTCACCATCGTCATTTCCGAAAACATGTCGGCGACCAAGTCCTCGGGCGCCAACACCAAGCGCGGCAGCACCACGAACTTTTCGGGTAGCGCGGGCTTCCTGCCGGGCTTCTTCAACCACGCGAACCTGAACTCGACGGGCGCGAACCAGTTCGACGCGACGGGCGGCGCGAACGCGTCCAACACCTTCACGGGCGTGATCACCGTGACCGTGACGAACGTGCTGCCCAACGGCAACCTGATGGTCTCGGGCGAGAAGCAGATGCTCATCAATCAGGGCAACGAATTCGTCCGGTTTTCCGGCGTCGTGAACCCGGCCACGGTGGCCGGCGACAACTCCGTGCTCTCGACCGATGTGGCCGACGCGAGAATCGAATACTCCGCGAAAGGCGTGATCGACGAAGCCGAGACCATGGGCTGGCTGCAACGCTTCTTCCTGAATCTCGCGCCATGGTAAAGATCCGCTTCCGCTACACGCGCCGCTCGCGCGTGAAAGACCTGCTCACCGCGCTGGGCTTCGTGTTCGGTCTCGTGTTCGCGTGCGGCGCGCTGCTCGCCTACGCCGCGCCCGCCCACGCCGAGCGCGTGAAGGACCTCGTCTCGATCTCGGGCGTGCGCGACAACCCGCTGATCGGCTACGGCCTCGTGGTGGGCCTCGACGGCACCGGCGACCAGACCACCCAGGCGCCTTTCACGACGCAGACGCTCGCGAACATGCTCGCGAACCTGGGCATCTCGATCAACAACACGTCGAGCGCCACGGGTTCCTCGCAGACGCTCAACAACATGCAGTTGAAGAACGTCGCGGCCGTGATCGTGACGGCCACGCTGCCGCCGTTCGCGCGGCCCGGCGAGCAGATCGACGTGACGGTTTCCTCGCTCGCCAACGCCAAGAGCATCCGCGGCGGCACGCTGCTGCTCACGCCGCTCAAGGGCGCCGACGGCCAGGTCTACGCCATCGCGCAGGGCAACGTGGCGGTGGGCGGCGCGGGCGCCTCGGCCAACGGCAGCAAGGTGCAGGTGAACCAGCTCGCGGCGGGCCGCATCGCGGCCGGCGCGACCGTCGAGCGCGCGGTGCCGTCGCCCGTCGCGCAGGCGGGCGGCATCCTGCAGATGGAAGTCAACGACATGGATTACGACACGACGCAGCGCATCGTGGCGGCGATCAACAACCTGTTCGGCCAGGGCATCGCCCAGGCCGTGGACGGCCGCACGATCCAGGTGCGCGGCCCGCTCGATCCGGCGCAGCAGGTGGGCTTCATCGCGCAGATCCAGAATCTCGACGTGCGCCCGGCGCAGCCCGCGGCAAAGGTGATCCTCAACGCGCGCACCGGCTCGATCGTGATGAACCAGATGGTCACGCTCGATAGCTGCGCGGTGGCGCACGGCAATCTCTCGGTGGTCGTGAACACGCAGACGGCGGTGAGCCAGCCCGGCGCGTTCTCGAACGGCCAGACGGTGGCGACGCGCCAGTCGCAGATCCAGTTGAAGCAGGACAACGGGTCGCTCAAGCTCGTGACGGCGGGCGCCAATCTCGCGGAAGTCGTGAAGGCGCTCAACGCGCTCGGCGCGACGCCCGCGGACCTCATGTCGATCCTGCAGGCGATGAAGGCGGCGGGCGCGTTGCGCGCCGATCTTCAGATCATCTAAGGAGGCGAACATGGATAACGCGAATATCGGCGGCAGCCTCGACCTCACGAACCGCTTCGCGCTGGACGTGCAGGGCTTCGACTCGATGCGGGCCGCCGCCAACGCCGCGCCGCAGCAGGGCGTGAAGATGGCCGCGAAGCAGTTCGACGCGGTGTTCACGCAGATGATGCTCAAGAGCATGCGCGAGGCGACGCCCGACGACGGCCCGCTCGATTCGAAAGACGGCGCGCAGTTCACCTCGATGATGGATCAGCAGCTCGCGCAGCAGATGTCGAACAAGGGCATCGGCGTGGCGAACGCGATGATCAAGCAGCTCATGCGCAGCATGGGCGGCTCGGCGGATGGCGCAGGCGGCGCCGAGGGGGCGGGCGGCGCGGGCGGCATCGCCGGCGCCATGTCCGGCATGGCTGGCTCGGGCGGCGGCGGCAACGAAGGCAACATGGCGATGCTGAGCGCGCTCGGCCGCGCCTACGGCAACGCCGCCGCGAACGGCGCGCTCGGCAAGGGCGAAGGCTGGGGCGCGAACAGCGCGCTCACGCCGCCCGTGCGCGGCAACGGCGACGAAAAAGTGGACGCCTTCGTCAACAAGCTCGCCGGCGGCGCGCAGCAGGCGAGCGCGGCCACGGGCATTCCGGCGCGCTTCATCGTCGGCCAGGCGGCGCTGGAGTCGGGCTGGGGCAAGCGCGAGATCATGAAGGCGGACGGCTCGACGAGCCACAACGTGTTCGGCATCAAGGCCACGAAGGACTGGACCGGCAAGACCGTCTCGACCATGACGACCGAGTACGTGAACGGCGCGCCGCACCGCGTGGTCGAGAAGTTCCGCGCCTACGACTCGTACGAAGACGCGATGGCCGACTACGCGAACCTCCTCAAGAACAACCCGCGCTACGCCTCGGTGATCAACAACGCGCGCAGCGCGGAAGGCTTCGCAAACGGCATGCAGCGCGCCGGCTACGCAACCGATCCGCAGTACGCGAAAAAGCTCATGTCGATCATGCAGCAGATGGCTTGACGGCCCGGACGTGCGCGAGAGCACGGAATATTTGCACGGAACCCCTAAATTTCTGTCAGCACTTGCCGCTAATGCAGGCGAGATCCAAAAGAATCAGGGGCGGCGACCACCGCCCGGACGGCGCGCGGCGGTTCAAGCCGCGGCGCGCCGGCATGTCCACGAAATTCCGGCACGCCGATGAATACCGTTCAGTCGAATCAACAGGAAGCCTCCGAGGGCGACGTCCCCGACTATGGCCGGCGCAACCCGCTAGAAGTCGGGGTGCAGTTGCGCAATCTGGCCAATCGGGGCGATTTTCTGACCTTGCAATACGGCGGTGGCCAACTGGTCACGCGCATTCTCGAAGTGAACACGCGCGAGCGCAGCTTCGTGTTCGACTGGGGCGCATTGCCCGAGCAGAACCGCGACGTGCTCGCGTGCGCGAAGTGCCAGTTCCATGCCTCGCCCGATGGCGTGCGGGTGGAGTTCGCCACGGCCGCGCCGCGCGAGACCGAATTCGAAGGCCGTCCCGCGTTCGAATCCACGTTTCCCGACGTGCTCTATTACGTGCAGCGCCGCGAGTATTTTCGCGTCGATACGCCCGTGCTGGAGCCGTGCCTGTGCCGCGGCGCGATGCCCGCGGACGGCCAGCGCTTCCAGTTCGAGGTGCACGACCTCTCGCTTGGCGGCATCGGCCTGCGCACGACCGACGATCGCGCGGCGACGTTCGAAATGGGCCTGAAGCTCGCGAACGTCGAGCTCGACCTGCGCGCGCACGGCACGCTGCGCGTCGACCTCGCGCTCGCGGTGCTGCGCTTCATCGATCTGCCCAACGGCGAGCGGCGCTATCACCTGGGCTTTCGTTTCGTGGCGCTGCCCGGCGCCGCCGAGAACAGCCTGCAGCGCTATATCACGCAGCTCGAAATGAAGCGGCGCGCGTTCCAGCGCGCCTGAGCGCCGAGCGGCGAGAGCGCGCGGCGGACTGCGTGCCGACGCCTTGCGCCGGATCGGTGCCGCAAGGCCTGCTGGGGCGCGCTGGACGTTCCCACGCTGCGACGCGCGTCTCTCGCGCCGCACGTGTCGCCACGCCTCGCGCGCCAAACGTTTTCGTCGCGACTTCCCCGCGCATTTTCCTGGGCGCGAGCGCTCAATTTTCGCGCTCCGCTGCCGTTATTGCATGGGTTCACCTACGCGGCCTATCCGTTCCATTCGACCCGTCGGACCCGTCGAGACCCTCGACCGGGGTGCCGGAAAAGCCGTCCATGAGGATTACGCATGTCCAACATTTTCTCGATCGGGCTCTCCGGCTTGCAGGCGGCCCAGATCGGCATTGCCACCGCCGGCGAGAACATCAGCAATTCGTCGACTGCGGGCTACAACGTGGAAAGCGCCGTGTTCAACGAGGCGAGCGGCCAGTACACGGGCTCGGGCTACATGGGCGGCGGCGTGACCACGGCGACGGTGCAGCGCGCCTATAGCCAGTACCTCACGACCGCGCTGAACAATGCGCAATCCAGCAACAGCGCGCTCACCGCGTCGTACACGCTCGCCACGCAGCTCTCGAACCTCGTGGGCAGCCCGACCTCGGGTATCGCCACGTCGATCACGACGTTCTTCTCGGGCCTGCAGAACGTGTCGAACTCGCCCGCGAGCACGGCCACGCGTCAGACCGCGCTCTCCGACGCGCAATCGCTCGCCGACCAGGTCAACGCCGCCGGCCAGCAATACGACGCGATGCGCCAGAGCGTGAACACGCAGCTCTCGAACGCGGTCACGCAGATCAACACCTACACGCAGCAGATCGCGCAGCTCAATACGCAGATCTCGATGGCGAGCTCGTCGGGCCAGCAGCCGAACCAGTTGCTCGACCAGCGCGATCTCGCGGTCTCGAACCTCTCGCAGCTCGTGGGCGTGCAGGTCGTGCAGAACAGCAGCGGCTACAGCGTGTTCCTCGGCAACGGCCAGCCGCTCGTGGTGAGCGGGCAGAACTACAACCTGGGCACGCAGCCTTCGAGCTCGAACCCCTCGGAGCTCACCGTAACCTGGCAGGGCATGCCCGGCTCGACCGCCACGCCGCAGCCGCTTTCTGGCGCGGCGCTCCAGGGAGGCACCGTGGGCGGCCTCGTCTCGTTCGTGCAGAACACGCTGGACCCGGCGCAGGCGCAACTGGGCGCGATCGCCACGAGCTTCGCCGCGCAGGTGAACCAGCAAAATGCACTGGGCCTCGCGCAAGGCGGCCAGCCGGGCGGCGCGCTCTTCACCGTGAGCGGGCCGGTCGTCACGGCCAACCTGAACAACTCCGGCACCGGCGCGGTCTCGGCCACGCTCACCAACGCCGTGAGCCCGCCCACCGACAACTACACGCTCTCGTATTCGAGCACCGGGGGCGGCACCTGGACGCTGACCGACACGACGACCAATAACGTCGTAGGCACGACCACCAAGCAGCCGAGCACCGGCTCGCCGTTTGCGCCTACGGGCTCCGGCCTTTCGATCACCACGACGGGCACGATGAACGACGGCGACTCGTTCGCGATCCAGCCGACCGCGGGCGCGCTCGACAGCTTCGCCGTGGCGACGAGCGACCCCGCGGCGATCGCGGCAGCCTCGCCGGTGCTCGTTACGGCGGGCACGGCGAACACGGGCACGGCCACCGTCACGCAGGGCCAGGTGAGCGCGGGCTACGCCGTGGCCTCGCCCGGCCTGCAACTGAGCTATACGGCGTCGGGCAGCACCGGCACGCTTTCGGGCTTCCCGGCGGGCTCGACCGTCAACGTCACGCTGCCGGGCTCGAGCACGTCCACGCCGTACCCCATCACGGACAGCACCACGGGCGTTCCCTACGACCCGACCACGGGCGCGACCATCACCATCAGCGACGCGAGCGGCACGGCCAACAACGTGAGCTTCACGATGACGGGCGCGCCCGCGAACGGCGACACCTTCACCGTCGCGCCGAACACGGGCGCCGCGCAGGACGGCCGCAACGCGCTCGCGCTCGCGAACCTCACCTCGGGCACCGCGTTCACCGACTCGCAGACGCTCACCAACGCGTACTCGAACTACGTGAACGGAATCGGCAACACGGCGAACCAGTTGCAGGCGTCGAGCACCTCGCAGCAATCGCTCGTCACGCAGCTCACCTCGCAGCAGCAGTCGGTGCAGGGCGTGAACCTCGACGAAGAAGCGGCCAACCTGCTCCAGTACCAGCAGCTCTACCAGGCCAACAGCAAGGTGATCCAGACGGCGGCGTCGCTGTTCCAGACTCTGATCGGCATATTCCAGTGAGGCGCTGACCCATGCGTATCGCGACTTCCCAGATTTATTCGTCCAGCCTCTCCACGATGGAGAACCAGCAGGCGCAGCTTCTCCAGGTGCAGCAGCAGGTCTCGACGGGCATCTCGCTCTCGAACCCCGCCGACAACCCGCTCGGCGCGGCCCAGGCCGTGCAGCTCTCGGCCACGAGCGCGGCGCTCACGCAGTACGCGTCGAACCAGAACACGGCGCTTTCGTCGCTGCAGCTCGAAGACTCGACGCTCTCGAGCGTGACGACCACGCTGCAGGCCATCAGCCAGCAGATCCAGTCGGCGATCAACGGCTCGCTCAACGACTCCGACCGCCAGGCGCTCGCCCAGCAACTGCAGGGCGAACGCAGCCAGTTGTTCACGCTCGCCAACACCACCGACGGTCAGGGCAACTACCTGTTCTCGGGTTTTCAGAGCACCTCGCAGGTCTTCACCAACACGCCGGGCGGCGGCGTGCAGTACAACGGCGACGCGGGGCAGCGCCTGATTCAGGTGGGCGGCTCGCGCCAGATCGCGGTGAGCGACACGGGGGCGTCGGTGTTCCTGAGCGTTTCGTCGGTGGGCTCGCAGGCCGTGGCCGCGGGCAGCCCGGCCAACACCGGCACCGGCACGATCAGCGGCGTCACGGTGACCGATCCGACCCAGGCCACCAACGGGCATCCGCTTACGATCCAGTTCGGCGCGGACCCCACCTCGGGCGCGCTTACCTATTCGGTGCTGGACGACTCGACCAGTCCGGCTACCGCGCTCACGACGACTCCTCAGCCCTATACGGCCGGCTCGCCGATCGACCTCGGCAGCGGCATGAACGTGACGATCTCGGGCACGCCGGCGTCGACGGACACGTTCTCGGTCACGCCGGCCACGACGCAGCAAAACAGCAGCGTGTTCTCGACCATCGACAGCGTGATTGCCGCGCTGCAAACGCCGGTGAACGGCAGCCCGAGTGCGTCCGCCAATCTCACGAACGCGCTTCAGGGCGGGCTCACGGCGATCGGGAATTCGATCTCGAACGTGGTGACGATCCAGGCTTCGGTGGGGGGACGCGAGCAGGAAGTGAAGGCGCTGCAGACGGTGACGTCGACGAATTCGTTGCAGGTGACGTCGAATCTCAGCGACCTCACGTCGACGGACATGACTGCGGCCATTACGCAGTACACCCAACTTTCCAATGCGTTGACGGCTTCGCAGAAGAGTTTTGCGGCGACTCAAAACCTTTCGCTATTCCAGTACATCAACCCCTGAGTGGGTGTTCCGGGCCGTTTCCCGGTAAAGACAGCGGCGGTGCGCTTTCGGCGTACCGCCTTTTTTTTCGTCTCAGCGCCGTCGCCACGTTACCTGCCCCGGCACAGGGGCGCACGTTTTCGGATTGATCTTACGGTTTCGTTTCAATTGCCCCCATAAAATCCTTCGACTACTTACGTTTACTTACATTTTGTTGCAAATGCTTGCGCAAGTAGTCCGAAGAGATCCCGGCGTGGGAAACGACCAAAGCGCCCCGTCCGGGTAATGAAAAGAACTCGTTACAAGGTCAGGAAATGAGCCACAACCAATCCGCTCGCCACATACGCTCCCAATCGACACGCCAGCAAGCTTTCCGGCTCGCGGTCATGCCGGCCATGCTGACTGCCGCCTTTGGCTACATGAACAGCGCCTGGGCGGTGCAAGGCGGGGTCGTCGCGGCGGGCAGCGGGACCATCGGGACCCAGGGCAACACCACGACGATCACGCAGTCCACCGACCGCATGGTCGTCAACTGGAACAACTTCGATATCGCGAAGAACCAGGCCGTGGCGATCAAGCAGCCCAGCGCCACCTCGGCGATCCTCAACCGCGTGACGACGGCCGCGCCCACGCAGATCGACGGCTCGCTGACGGCGAACGGCCGCGTGTTCGTGGTCAATCCTTCGGGCGTGATGTTCAGCAAGACGTCGCAGGTGAACGTGGGCAGCCTCGTGGCCTCGACGCTCAGCGTCGACAGCCAGAAGTTCATGGATGGCGGCGAACCCGTCACCGGCATCATGAATTTTTCGGCCGGTGGCGGTAACGGCGTCGTGTCGAACGACGGTCAGATGACGGCGAGCGAAGCCGTCGTTCTGCTCGGTGCGCAGGCAACCAACCAGGGCACGATCCGCGCGAAGAACGTCACGCTCGGCGCCGCCGACGGCGCGGCCATGCAGATGAGCAACTCCGGCTTCAAGGTGCTGCTCGGGCGCGAGGCGCAGAACGCGCTCGCGGCCAATAACGGCACGATCACGGCGAGCGGCGGCGACGTCCAGCTCAACGCCGCGGCAACGGGCGCGATGCTTGCCACGGTGGTCCGCAACACGGGCACGCTGCAAGCGACGCGCGCGAGCTCGGGCGAGGGCGGCTCGGTGATTCTCGGTTCGCAGCTCGACGGCAGCGTGAGCGCGGGCGGCAACATTACCGCGGCACGCGACATCACGATCGGGTCCACGCCGGTGAGCTACCCGCCGGCCCTTTCGCCGTTCAACGCCGAAACGGCGCCCTCGGGCGGCGCATATGGCAGCACGGGCCACAACGTGGTGGTCGAGAACGGCGCGACGCTGAACGCCTCGCAAGGCTCGGTCACGATCGGCAGCGCGGGCGGCGATGTCGTGTCGAACGGCCGCATCAACAGCAGCGGCGATGTGAAGCTCGGCGCGGGCGGAGCGGGCGCCGTGACGGTCAACGGCGCGATCACCGGCGGCAGCGTCTCGATGCAGGGCACGGGCGTCGGCATCAATGGGGCGATCACGGCTTCGACGGGCGACGTGTCCGTCAACGCCAACGGCGCGGGCGCCGGCGACCTGACGCAAAACGCGAACATGACGGCGTCGAAGGGCTCGGTCAAGCTCGCGGGCACCAACGTCACGCAGAAGAAGGGCACCACGACCTATGCCACTAACGGCGTGAATATCGGTGCGGACGAAACGCTTCAGGTCGCGCGGGTGGATAGCGCGGGCGACGTGCAACTTGGCGCGGCGGGCAACGTGACGGTCGTCGACGCGATCAGCGGGCGCAGTGTGGCCATGCAGGGT